>NZ_CP060825.1:0-326666 GCF_014489615.1 Streptomyces genisteinicus | reverse complement strand
GCCACCGACGCGGGTCCGAAGCCCGCCAGGTACCGCAGCAGCAGGGTGCGCAGCCCGGCGTCGTGCGCCGCCGGGTCGGTGAGCCGCGGGGGTCCGCCGGGGCCGGCCCAGGTGTGCCGCGGGCCGTACGACCAGGTGTCCGCCGTCGGCGCGTGCCACCAGGGGGCGTACTGCCGCAGCATGCGCCAGGCCGCCGGGTCCAGCGGCACCCCCAGCCGCTCACCGGCCCAGGCCCGCGCCTCGGCGTCCGCCCGGGGCGGGTCGGCGTACTCCAGGAGGGCGGCCACGAGGGCCTGCGCCTCGTCGGGGGTGATGCCCGACGCGCGGAACCGGGCGTCGCCGAGCCGGGCCGCGCGCAGCGTCGGCTCCATGGCCTCCCGGAACACCCCGAAGTCCGTGGCGGCCACCATGTGCAGCGTGACGCGCATGAGCGTCGACTTCACCAGCCGGCGTTCCGCGAGCGCCGTGTCGAGGGCCGCGGGGTCGAAGCCGTCGACACGGTTCCACAGGGCGAGATACGGCGACGCGTGCTGCTGCGCCTGGAGTGCGACGATCCGCCGCACGGCGTCCACCACGTCCAGCGGCTGCCGCTCCAGCAGCGACTGCCGGGCGAGTGTCGAGCGGTTGAGGGCACGCGCGCTGAGGGCCATGGCCGTCATTCTCGCCCGGTCCGTCTCCCGCCCCGGGCCCGGTCCGTCTCCCGCCCCGGCACAGCACGGGCCACCGCGCATCAGCCGATCGGACGACACGGCCGTCCACCGACCGGGCCTGGCCGCCGACCCGCTGTGCCGACGGGCCGGTCCGGTGCCGGAGTCCAGGATGGGACACACGGGCCGGCCCGCCCCGGCCCCGACCGGTCCGGCGGCGGGCGCACCCCCGAAGCGCCCGCTGCCGGTCCCGCCCCGCGGTCCCGGCCCGGGGCCGGACACCGAAGCGAGCACGAGGAGCACCGCCATGAACGCGCCCGACCGCGCCCTGCTGGAGGCCGCCGCCCGCGGCGACGCCGGCGCCGTGCGCGCCGCACTCGACGACGGGGCCGCCGTCGACGCCCGCGACGGACACCGCCGCACGCCGCTGCTGCTCGCCGCTCTCGCCGACCACACGGAGGCCGCGCGGGTGCTGGTCGCCGCCGGTGCCGACCCCGACGCCCAGGACGACCGGCTGGACAGCCCGTGGCTGGTCACCGGCGTCACCGGCAGCGTCGCGATGATGAGGCTGCTGCTGCCCGCGGGACCCGATCCGAAGGTGACGAACCGGTTCGGCGGGACCGCCCTCATCCCGGCGGCCGAGCGCGGGCACACCGAGTACGTCCGCGCCGTGCTCCGGGAGAGCGACATCGACGTCGACCACGTCAACCAGCTCGGCTGGACCGCCCTCCTGGAGGCGGTGATCCTCGGCGACGGCGGTCGCGACCACGAGGAGGTCGTCGAGCTGCTGGTCACCGCCGGGGCCGACCCGGAACTCGCCGACCGGGACGGTGTGACCGCGCTGGCCCACGCCGAGCGGCGCGGCTTCGCCGGGATCGCCGGACTCCTCGGGGCCGTGCGGTGAGGCGGGCCGCGAGCGCCGCCGCGGCGGCACTGGTGCTGGCGACCGGGTGCGCCGCGGGAGGGGAGCCCGGTTCCGCCCCGCGCCCGTCCGCGTCCGCGCAGGCCGCAAGCCCGTCCGCCGCCACCCCGTCCGCCTCCGCCCCGTCCGGGCGGACCCCCTCCGGCACCGTCCTGGTCGCCGACTTCGGCGCGGACACGGTCACCTTCGTCGACCCCGCCCGCGGCGCCTTCGACTCGGTGGAGGTCGGCACCGCGCCGTACGGCCTCGCCGTCGGCGACGACGGGCGGGCCTGGGTGGCCACCGCCGAGGGCGTCGCGGTGGTGGACACCGCCACCCGGAGCCGGATCGCCCTCGTCCCGTACGAGACGGACGGCATCGGGCCTCCCGGGCACGGCGAGTACCGGGGCGGCGGCATGGGCATCGCCCTCGCGCCGGACGGCCGCCACGCGTACGTGGGCGTCAACCGGCCGGGCGGGAACGGCGCCGTGGAGGTGGTGGACACCGCCTCGCTCGAGGTGACCGGCACCGCCGCCGTCGGCCGCCGCCCCTTCGACGTGGACGTCTCCCGGGACGGCCGCGAGGTCTACGCGACCGACCACGACTCGTTCGACGTCACCGTGGTCTCCACCGGCACCCTCGCCACCCGGCGGATCGAGGTCGCGCCCTACGGCACCGAGGGCGGCCTGGGATCGTGGCTCAAGCCGCACTACGCGGTGGTACGGCCGTCGGACGGCCGGCTGCTGCTGCCGTTCGAGGGGGAGCGGCTGGTCGTCCTCGACCCCGCCACCGGGACGTCGCGCATCGAAGCGATGACCGCCGACACCCATCAGCACGGGGCGGCGATCACCGCCGACGGCACGCTGCTGGTGGTCGGCACCGGCCCCATCGACCCGTCGACCGACGAGGGCCCCTCGCTCACCGTCCGCGCCCCGGACGGCCGGGAGCGGGTCATCCCGCTGGACGGACCCCACGAGGACGTGGCCGTCTCCCCGGACGGCCGTACCGCCTACGTCACGGGCGGGTTCACCCGTGACGGCTACTGGGACGGGATCACCGTGGTCGATCTCCCGTCCGGCGACACCCGGCGGCTCGACGCAGGCAGCCGCCCGCTGGGGGTGGCGGTGCTCTGAGCCGCGCCGGCCGCCGTCAGGGGCCTGTGCCGCGCCGGTCGCCGCAGGGGCCTGTGCGGCGACGGCCGCCGCAGGGGCCGGGAGGTTCCGGAACGTCGCCGTCCGCGACCGTTCCGGAGCCGGCTTCGACCGACTCGGCCCGTGGCTCTCTGGTGGTGGCCGGTTTCGCCGTGTAGCGTCCCTTCACAGATGTCGTGGTTCGCAGTCCCTGCCCGCGCTCCGGCGTGGGCGCTTTGCTGTGCAGTGCAGGACCAGGGCGATCACCTCCGGGTCCGCGCGGTGCGGATCCGATATCGACTGAGAGGCACCAGCATGGCCAGCGGCACCGTCAAGTGGTTCAACTCCGAAAAGGGCTTCGGCTTCATCTCGCAGGACGGCGGCGGCCCCGACGTCTTCGCCCACTACTCGAACATCAACGCCCAGGGCTTCCGTGAGCTCCAGGAGGGCCAGGCCGTCACGTTCGACGTGACGCAGGGCCAGAAGGGCCCGCAGGCGGAGAACATCACCATCGCCTGACGCGCGTACCACTCGCCGCGCCCCCCGGAGCAGCCGCTCCGGGGGGCGCGGTCGTCCGCCGGCCCATACAGCGCCGCCCACGACCGCCCGCGTTCCCGCACAGCCCCGCCCCGCAGCCCTGCCCCCGGCACCCCTGCCCCGGGAACCCGCCGCGTCTCAACTGGCGGTCGGACGTTGATCGTTGCACCCCGCCGTGCTGCAATGACCGGCGTGACAGGTCACTCCTGGCTGCGCCGCCGCCTCTTCCTGGACCTCGCGCGGACGTCGTCCGCCGCGTGTTCCGCGCGCCGCTGACCCCGCGCGACTTCGTCGCCCGACCCTCCGGTCACCCGCTCTTCCCTTCCGCGGAACTCCCGCGCCCTCCCGCGTAGCGCCTGCCCGTCCGCGCGCCCGCGTGCCCCGCGTGCCCTTGCGGCGCCGGGGCCGCCGGGCGTGCCGCCGGCGTGCGCCGCCGACCTCATCGGAGCAGCCCCATGTCTCCTCGCACCGTCCCCGTTCCCGTTCCCGTCTCCGCGGCCGGCGCCTTCCCCGCCCGCCGCGGGGCCGCGAGCCGTCGTCTCCGTCTCGCGGCGGTGGCCGCCGCACTGGTGACGGCCGCACCTCTGACGGCGGGTACCGCCGCCGCCACGTCTCCCGCCGCGGCGGCGCCTTCCCCCGCGCCGCCCGCCAACCCCTATCTGGCGCCCGGCGGCGCCGCCGCCATGCACGGCGACAGCGCCTCCTCCGACACCACGCCCCTGGCCGGGCCCGGCACCGGGAGCCTGACCTCACGGCGGACGGCCCTCCAGTCCGCCTGCCCGACGGTCCTCGCCGGATCGGACGGCATCCCGGTCGCCGTCTGCACGGGCATGTTCGACCGGGCGCCCCACGTCCACCTCCTCGACCCGGCGACCGGCGACTCCGTGACCACGCTCGACCTGGAGAAGAGCAGCATCCTCGGCGGCATCTACAGCTACCTCGACCACCTCGACCGGCTGGTCGTCGCCGACGGCTCCGGCGATCTGCTGCGGATCGCCCACCACCGGGGCGCCGACGGCCGGTGGCAGCTGCGGATCGTGGAGCGCACGCCGTTCGGCCCGGCCCTGGCGGAGGGCGACTCGGTGGTCGGACTCGCCCCCGACCTGCGGGGACGGGTGTGGTTCGCCACCGCGCTCGGTGTCGTCGGCACGGTGGACACCGCCACCGGCGCGGTACGCCACCGGGCGCTCGGCGAAGGGGTCGCCAACAGCATCTCCACGGCGCCCGGCGGCACGGCCGTCGCCACCGACCGCGCCCTCCACCTGCTCACCGCGGGCGACGACGGCGTCCCGCGCACCGAGTGGCGCCGCGCCTACGACCAGGGGCCGCACCGCAAGCCCGGCCGGCTCAGCCGCGGCACCGGGTCGACCCCCACCTTCTTCGGCCCCCGGACCGGGGCCGAGTACCTGGCGATCACCGACAACGCGGCGGCGCAGGAGAAGCTGATCGTGCTGGCCGCCGACGGGGGCCGCACGGTCTGCGAGCTGCCGGTCCTCGCCGCGGACGGCAGCGGCACCGAGAACTCGCCCGTCGGGTACGGCAACAGCGTCTACGTGGCCGACACCTACGGCTACCCGTACCCCGCCGTCCCGGACGGCGCGGGCGACGCCGTCCCGGCCACGGCGCCCTTCAGGGGCGGGGTCACCCGGGTCGACGTCGACGCCGACGGCGAGGGGTGCGCGGTGAAGTGGACCAGCGCGGTGCGCTCGGCCGCGGTGCCCAAGCTCTCCGTCGCCGACGGCAGGCTCTACACGGTGGAACGGACCGGCGTGATCGACCCCGCGCGGACGGGCATCCTCGACCGGTTCGACGCCGTCTCCCTCGACAGCGCCACGGGCCGGGTCACGGGCCGGCACCACCTGGGCACGGGATTCCTCTTCGACACGCTCCAGATGGCGGGGAACGTCACCGCGGGCGGAGTGCTCTGGCAGGGCACGGTCACCGGGATCCTGCGGATCGCGCCCAGGACCGCCCCCACGAACGCGTCCACGACCTCCTGACCTCCCGCCCCCGCGCGGGGGCGGCGCACGCACGGCCGGGGGCGCGGTGACCGCACCGCGCCCCCGGCCCACCCGTACGGGTGATCACGAGCAGGGCCCGGGATCCCGTCGGGTGCGACGTACGTCTCATCTCAGCGGCACCAGCACATGGACGGCCTTCCCGCCGGGCACGGAGACGATGGTGACATCCTTGCTGAGACGGCGTACGACCCGCAGACCGAACCCGCCGGGACTCATGTCCCCCGACGCGGTGGGCTGCGCTGTCGGCCAGGCGTGGCTGCGGTCGGCGACCGTGATCCACAGGCCCTCGTCCGACACCGAAGCGGTGAAGGAACTCACTCCGCCGCCGTGCCGGATGGCGTTCGTCACCAGCTCCGAGGTCACCAGCAGCGCGTCGGCCACGACCACATCGTCGTCGGGCCCCGTGGGCTGCCTGCAGAATTCCTCGTCCAGCAGCCGGCGTACCTCGTCGCGCGCGGACGCCGCGGTGACGTCCCGCTCCTCCGCGAGCAGTTCCGAGCGGACCGAAGCCGTTTCGTCCGTGGTCATGCGCAGAACCCCCTGTCTCGACCTGAGTCCGTATGGTGTTCGTCTGTCCACGGAGGGGGCTTTGCACACGTAACGAACCCGACGGATCATGTTCCGGGCCGGGAGAGGGTGCCGGTGGAGGGGGACACGCCCGGGGCTGCTGGGACAGTTGCCGGGCGGCTACTATTCGAGCTGGTCGAGGGTCCGCCCCGGCACCGCAAGACGCAGTCGTTCGAGAGGCGAAGATGAGTTCCACCGAGTCCGCCGTACGGGATCGTCTGGCAGAGGTACTGACACGACGGGGCACCGAGATCGCCGACCGGTGGGTGCAGCTGCAGCTCGACCGGGTCGATCCCGGCGTCCAGCCGGTCCCCGAGGCCGACCTGCGCGAGGAGGGCGACGCGCTCGTCACCGCGCTGGCGGCCGCCATGGCCCGGCCGGTGCCGACGACCCATCTGCTCACCGGACACCCCGAACTCCACGACACCGTGGTCGACATGTCGCTGCGACGGGCCCGTTCCGGATCGGTGGCGTCGGCCACCTCGCAGGCCGTGCTCGGCCTCAAGGAAGCGCTCCTGGAGGCCGTCCGGCACGAGGAGTTCGGGCCGGAGGACATGTTCCACGCCGCCCTGCTGGTCAACCTGCTCCTCGACGCGGCGGGCGCCCTGAGCTTCGAGACCTACGCCGACGGCCGCGAGGAGATCATCCGGCGCCAGAGCCGCCAGCTGCTGGAGGCGTCCACCCCCGTGGTGCGGCTGTGGCGCGACGTCCTCGCCGTCCCGCTCATCGGCAACCTCGACACCGCCCGCAGCCAGGTCGTGATGGAGAACCTGCTGGAGGCGATCCAGCGGCACGGGGCACGCGTCGCGATCATCGACATCACCGGCGTCCCGATGGTGGACACCTCCGTCGCGCAGCACCTGATGCAGACGGTCAAGGCGGTGCGCCTGATGGGCGCCGAGTGCGTCGTCAGCGGCATCCGCCCGGCGATCGCCCAGACCATCGTCCAGCTCGGCATCGACCTGTCGGGCATCCTCACCCGCGCGACCCTCGCCGACGCCCTGGAGACCGCCGTCGGGCTCACCGGCCAGGAGTCCGTCCAGGACACGGTGGCGGCCGCGGCGGCGGACGGGGTGCGGAGCGCGCGATGAGCCTTTCCGACATCGGCCGCGTGCCGATCCTCAGGCTGGGGGACACGCTGGTCACCGGACTCCTCAGCGAGCTGGACGACACCTCGGCGATGGCCCTGGCCGAGGAACTGACGGCCCGTATCGCCGAGGACGGCGCCCGCGGGGTGCTGATCGACATCTCCCGGGTCCAGGTCATCGACTCGTTCGTGGCCCGCGCCCTGATGGAACTCAGCACCATGGCGCAGCTGCTGGGCGCCCGGGTGATCGTCGCCGGGATGAGCCCTTCCGTGGCGGTGACCCTGGTGGAGCTGGGCATCGACCTCAGCGGCGTGGAGACCGCGCTCGACGCCGAGCGCGGCATGGCCGCCCTCGGCTGGTCGCAGACCTCCGCGCCGCCGCGGACGCGCGCGGCGGACGGGAAGGCCGCGTGATGCGGCCCGACGAGGAGGGCCCGTACGGCGCCCGCGCGGCGACGGCCGGCGCACCCGCCGTGGGCGGGCAGCGCGGGCCCCTGGCGGACAGCGCCGACGGTCCCGCCGAGTGCCAGGTCCGCACCGAGGAGGACCTGCTGACGGCGCGTCACGCCGTACGCGCCGCCACCCAGCGGCTCGGCTTCAGCCTCGTGGACCAGACCCGGATCGTCACCGCCGCGAGCGAACTCGCCCGCAACGCCTTCGTCCACGGGGGCGGCGGGGTCCTGCGCATCGAGGTCCTGCGCCGGGGCGGCGGACGCGGACTGCGCCTGACCGTCCGCGACGACGGCCCGGGCATCGACGACCTCGACGGCGCCCTCACCGACGGGTTCACCACCGGCGGGGGACTCGGCCACGGCCTGGGAGGGGCACGGCGCCTGATGCACGAGTTCGACGTCTACAGCACACCCGGCGAGGGCACCACGGTGACCGCCGTGCGGTGGACGGACCGATGACGGCGTCCGCCGAGCCGATGCCGCCCACCGCCCAGGTGCGCATCGACCACGAGAGCGCCGTGCACCTGGCGGCCACCGTCGCCCGCGACACGGCGCTGCGCTGCGGCCTGGACGGGGCGAGCCCCGACCGCGCCGCGGCCGTGGCGAGCGAACTCGCCAGCAACCTCCACAAGCACGCCAGGGACGGCGTCTGCTACGTCCAGCCGCTGCCGCTCGGCCGGGGGCTGGAGATCGCCGCCGTCGACCGCGGCCCCGGCATGGCGGACCTGAGCCGGTGCCTCGCGGACGGGTACACCACCACCGGCACGCTCGGCACCGGCCTCGGCGCGGTCCGCCGGGTCGCCACCGACTTCGTCGTCCGCAGCCACGTGGGCCACGGCACCGCCGCCTCGGCACGCATCGCCGCCGGGGCGCACACGGCCTCGGCGGGCGTCGGGTCCGTGTGCCTGCCCGCCGACGGCGAGACGGCGTGCGGCGACGCCTGCGCCGTCCGCGACACCGACGCCGGCCGCACCGGCATCGTCGTGGACGGGCTCGGCCACGGCGAGCCCGCCGCCCGTGCCGCGCACACCGCGCTGCGGACCTTCGACAGCACCTGCGCCCTGCCGCTGCCGGAGATCATGCAGGCGCTGCACCGGGCACTGCGGCACACCCGGGGCGCGGCGATAGGGCTGCTGCGCCTGCTGCCCGGCCGCGCCGAGTTCTGCGGCGTCGGCAACATCCGCATGTGCCTGGTGTCCGCCGACGCGCCGCTGCAGCGTCAGGAGAGCCGTCCCGGCGTCGTCGGCTGGAACCTGCCCACACCGCAGGTGCGCACCACGCCGGTGGAGGCGGGGCGGCTCGTCGTCCTCCACTCGGACGGCATCGAGGCCCGGTGGGCCCACTCCCCGCCGCCGGCCATGCTCCGCCTGCCCGCCGAACTCCTGCCCGTCGCGCTCGCCCACCGCCACCGGAGGTCGAGGGACGACGCGACGGCACTGACCCTCACGGTGCCCCGATGACCGAACCCACCGGCCGGCGACGGCCACTGGAGAGCCTTGCCGAGGTGCGCCGTGCCGTGCGCGGCATCGCGTCCCGCCACGGCCTGCCGGTCCGGACCCGCGCGCGGCTCACCGCCTCCGTCGCCGAGGTGGCCCGCCGCGACCTGGACCGGGGCCGCCCCGTCGGCCTGACCGCGCGCCGCGGCGCCGGCGGCGGACCGGCCGCCGGCATCCTCACCGTGGCGCTCAGCACCGCCCCGCCGGCCGATCCGGGCGCCCTGGCGCTCCTGCCGGCGCCCGCGGCCGCCGGAGCACGCCGGACCGAGTGGCGGATCGCGCTTCCGGCGCCCCGCGCCGCCGGGGACACGACGGCCGCAGGCGACGGCGCCGAGGACGCCGCCGAGGAGGAACTGGCCCTCCTGCTGGCCGACATGGACGCGCTGACCGCCGACCACGAGCGCCTCAAGCACGAGCTCGACGAGACCAACAGCGGCGTCCTCGCCCTCTACGTCCAGCTGGAGGAGCGCGACGAACAGCTGCGCCGGGCCCACGGCCAGATGCTGCGCGAGCTCGAGGACGCCCTGCGGCCCCCGCCGCTGTCGGTCCCCGGCCTCGATCTCGCCGTGCACTACGCGCCCGCGGACACCGACGCGCCCACCGGCGGGGACCTGTACGACTGGTTCGTGCTGCCCGACGGCAGCGTCCACATCACCGTCGTGGACGCCCTGGGCCACGGGGTGGGCAGCACCCGCGCCGCCCTCGACGTGACCCACGCCGTCCGCACGCTCGCCCTGGACGGCTACCCGCTGAAGACCATCGTCGGGCGGGCGAGCGAGGTCCTGCACGGCCTCGACCCCGACCTGATGGCCACCGTGCTGCTGGCCCGGATCGACCCGGCCGGCGGAGAGCTGCTGCTGGCCAACGGCAGCCATCCGCCCGCGCTCCTGGTACGGGCCGACGGCGGGACCGAGTACCTGGACGTGCACGGCAGGGGCGTCGGCTATCCCCTGCCGGGCAGCGACCACGTCCTGCGCGCCCGCTTCGACCCGGGCGACCTGCTGGTCCTCTACACCGACGGGCTCACCGAGAGCCGCCGCGACCCGCTGGAGGGCGAACGCCGCCTGGCGGCGTCGGCCGCGCGCCACGCGGACCGCCCGGTGGAGGAGATCCCCGGCGCCATCGCCGCGGACATGCACACCCTGGTGCTCCACCCGGACGACACGCTGGCCCTCACCCTGCGCAGACGCCGGCGCTAGCGCACCACAGGGCGCCCCGGCGCGGACGCCCGTTGACGGCACGACGGCACGACTGAACGACGGACAACGGAGAACAGAACGAGCCGCCCGGCCGAAGCCCTGCCGGGCGGTCCGCACGGACGGCCGCCGGGAGCCCCGGCGGAGAGAGAGACTGAGGACGTGGAAAGATCTGCCGCCTTCGAGCGGGAACTGCGCGGTGCCGCACCGCACGCCCTGCTGGACGTGGTCACCACCGCGCTCGCCGAGCGCTACGGCGCACTGAACGTCGAGCTGCGGATGGCGGACTACGCCATGCGCTCGCTCCAGGCCGTCGGCGACCGGCCGGGGGCCGGGGAGCCCGTCGCCGTGCACGGCACCCCCCAGGGGCGCGCCTTCGGCGCCCAGGAGGCGTCCCTCGCGCGGGGCCGGGCACACGTCGACGTCCACCTTCCCGTCACCATCCGCGGCGACCGCCTCGGCGTGCTGTCCGTGCGGGTTCCCGCCGACCGGTTCACCCAGGACCTGGTGCCCGAGCTCGAATACGTCTGCCAGGCCCTCGGCCACGAGATCCTGGTCGCCGAGCGCGACACCGACCTCTACGTGCTCGCCCGCCGCGCGGCCCGGCTGACGCTCGCCGCGGAGATGCAGTGGCAGCTGCTGCCCGGACGCTCCTGCGAGCGCGACGAGTTCGCGCTCGGCGCCCACCTGGAGCCGGCGTACGCGATCTTCGGCGACAGCTACGACTGGTCCGTCTCCGCCGACCACCTCACCCTCTCCGTCGCCAACGGGATGGGGGAGGGCATCGAGGCCGCGCTGCTGAGCAACCTCGCCGTCAGCGCGCTGCGCAACGCGCGCCGTGCGGGACTCGGGCTGGCCGACCAGGCCGCCCTCGCCGACCAGGCGGTGTACTCCCACTACCAGGGCCGCGCCCACGTCTCGGTGCTGCTGCTGCGCTTCGACTGCAACACCGGCGAGGTCGAGGCGGTCGACGCGGGCTCCCCCCGGATGTGGCGTCTGCGCGGGCGCACGGTCGAGGCCGTCCCGTTCGACCACCAGCTGCCGCTGGGCATGTTCGAGGACACGGTCTACACCGTCCAGCGGTTCACGGTGCGGCCGGGCGACCGGCTGCTCTTCGGCAGCGACGGGGTGTACGACGCGTCGTCCCCGGGCGGCGAGCGGTACGGTGAACGCGCGCTCTCCCGCTCGCTCCTCGGCACCGCCCTGCTGCCCCCGGCCCAGGTGCCGCACGCCGTGCTGCGCGAACTCGCCGGGTACCACGGGGAGACGCCGCTGGACGACGACGCGCTGGTCGTCTGCCTCGACTGGTACGGGCGCCCGGACGCCGGCGGTCCGGCCGCGGCGACGGTGACGCCGGAGAGCTGAACCCGGCAGCCCGGCCGCGACGGTGACGCCGGAGAGCTGAGCCCGGTGTCCGGACCGCGGCGGCGGTGACCGCCGAGCGCATCCGGCAGGCACCGGCTGGTGGGGGACGGCCGTCAGGGGCCGCGGCCGCTCCGCCTCAGGCGGATCGGGCGCCCTTGACCGCCACGGGTCTCCGGGGCAGCGTGCCCGCGTCGTCGACGGCCTCCTGGAAGCTCGTGAGTCCGCGCAGCAGCGCCGAGCGCGCCGACGGCGGCATCGCGGCGATCACCTCCAGCAGCGCCTCCTGCCGCTGGGACCGCAGATCGCGCAGGTACGCCCGGCCCCGGGAGGTCAGCCGCAGCTCCAGTTCACGCCTGCTGACCTGGCTCGGCTGGCGCCGCACGAAGCCCAGCGCCTCCAGCCGGTCGCACAGCCGGCTCACCGACGGGGGAGCGGAGCCCAGCACCTGTCCCAGGGTGCGCAGATTGATGCCGTCGTCACGGTCGAGGCAGTACAGGACGCGCAGTTGGGACGCCGACACCGGCGCGGGCGACACCATGTCCTTGCCGCGTTCCCACAGCACCTCCAGGAGCTCGATCAGCTCACGCGCGGCCTCCGCGGTCGCCTCGGACCCGCTGTCGGGAGCGGTGCTGTTCGCGTCCATATCAGGTGACACTCCGAAATCAGACGTCCTCGGCCGGTGGCGCCGCCGGCGCTGTGCGCGCCCGCCCTGGCAACTCCCGGAAAGCGTTGACCGTTCGGTTCCGCAGCACGCATCGGTGGGACGGGCCGCGTGCGAAGCCCTCACCGGGCGGGTTGCTCCGTGCTCCACCATATCCGGCCGCTCCGCCGGGTCGGCAGCGGCGGCGCGGTGCCGCCCACCGGCAAGCGGGCGGCACGGCCACCGTCAGGTGTCCGTGGGGGAGCCGAGGACGTCCGCCCAGACGCGCTTGCCGTCGGCCCGGCTGTCCACTCCCCACCCGGAGGCGAGGTGGTCGAGAAGGTGCAGACCGAAGCCGCCCGACGCGGTGGCGACGCCCGGTGTGCGCTGGGCGAGCGGCTCCGGGCTCCCGTCGCGCACGGCGATCCGCACTCCGTCGGGGAGCGGCTCCACGTGGAGCCAGGCGTCCGTGCCCGCGTGCCGGTGGGCGTTGGTCACGAGTTCCGACACGAGCAGGACGGCCACCTCGACGCGCTCGGACGGCCACCCCCAGGTGCCGAGGGCAGCGGCGGTCAGGTCGCGGGCGCGGGCGAACGCGCCCGGCTCCTGAGGAATGTGCCAGATGTGCCCTTGCGCGTCCATCACATCCCCCGTATCACTCGCCCCGGCCAGAAAGTACCGCAATGAAGGCTACGCGATGGCCGTAAGTCCACGCTCGCGGCGGCGGAAGCCGTGCGGTACGGCCGGCGCCGCGGAGCCGGCCCGGCGGCGCCGCCCGCCCCCGAGGGGGAGGGGCGCCACCGGGCCGGGCCGGGCTATGCCTGCGGTTCCCCGGCCTCGCCGATGGCCGCCACGGCCGCCTCCACGTCGGTGTGCAGCGGGGTGGTCACCGTGAGGCCGGTGATCTCCAGCAGCCGCCGCACCGCCGGGGTGGGGGACACGAGGTGCACGTCGCCGCCCTTCTCCCGGGCCTCGCGGGACCCCTTGATCACGACGTTGAGGCCCGAGGAGTCCATGAACGTGAGCGCCGACAGGTCCAGCACCAGGTGGCGGCGGCCGTGCGTGAACTGGTTCGCCATGTGGTGGTGCAGGAAGGTGGCGGTCTCGATGTCCAGTTCGCCGCCGACGGTCAGCACGGCCGTCACGTCGTCGCGGATCTCGACCTCGATGTCCAGGTCTTCTTCTCGAACGCCCATGGCTCTCCTGCTCCTCGGTGGTGGGGACGTCCCGGGATTCTCTCCCGGCTCCGGCCCGGACACCCGCGCGGTGTCCGTGCACAGATTGTCATGCGGCAACTGTCACTGTCCGGCGGGGGGCGGGTACTGGCGGGCATGGCGCCGGGGAACGCGGGCAGGCGACGAGCAGGACGGCCGCCGGACGGAGAGAAGATCACGGCTTCCGGCTGCCCCCGGACGAGAGGACGATGCACCATGATCGCAGGCGGAACCCCGATTCTCACCACGCTCACCGACTCCGACCAGGCCGTGGCCCACGCCGAGGAGGACGTACGGGGCCGGAAGGTGAGGGACGCGGAGGGCAACGACCTCGGACGCGTCGCCGACCTCCTCGTCGACGCCGAGGAGCGCAAGGTCCGGTTCCTGCTGGTCGAGCACGGCGGCTTCCTCGGGCTGGGGGAGAAGAAGTCCTTCGTCCCCGTGGACGCCGTGGTGCGGGTCACGGACGACAGCGTGCACATCGCACCCTCCCACCAGCAGGTCGCGGGGGCGCCGGCCTACGACCCCGACCTCGTCGACGCGGGCGAGTACTACGCGGGTGTGTACCGCCACTACGGCTACGCGCCCTACTGGGGCGCGGGCTACGTCTACCCGGGCTACCCGTTCATCCGCTGAAGGCCGGACGCGGCCCCGGAGCCCCGCCCGGGGGCCTCAGTTGTGACCCTGATGTGAAGCCGGAGCGCCCGCCGTGTGTGGGTGTTGCCGTGCGGCATCGATCCAGGGGTGATTGTGGCGGCTCGGCTTGAAGCCGCTTCGTCCGGCGGGTGATGGTGGGTCCACCCGCGAAGTACCAGCGGCCACCGTGATGTCCAGCGGAAGGGACGGGGCCGGCCGACCGGCCCTGCGTCATGACAGCTCCCGAGGAGTCCCCGGTTCAACAGCAAGGCGTGCCCACCGTGACCGTTTCCTGGCTGCGGGCGCCGTATCCGTCGTTCGTCGCCGACCCCGACGGAGGCGTGGTGGAGGTGAACGAGGCCGCCACCCGCCTCTTCCCCGGGATGATCACCGGCGCCTGGCTGACCGACGTCGCCCCCGCCTGGCTGGCCGACGCCCACCAGCGGTTCACCGAGACCGCCCGGCGCCTGCCGGCGCAGGCCGCGGCGGACCCCGGGCCGGTTGCCGCCGACGGTGCGCAGCCCTCCGGGCGGCTCGCCGGCATCCCGGCGCAGGCCGCCCGCGGCTCCCACGGCGGCCGGCAGTTCGAGGCCCATCCCTCGCCCTCGGCCGGCGGGGACGTGGCCTGGTGGCTGGCGGACGACACCGACCGGCACGCGGCGGAGGAGGCCCTGCGCGACGAACGGGAACGGGCGCTGCTGCTGACCGAGGCATCCTCCCAGCTGCTCGCGTCGCTGAACGTCGAGCGCTGCATGGAGGTGACCGCCCAGCTCGCCGCCGAGCACCTGGCCGACGCGGCCGTCGTCGTCGCACCGCGCAGCGGACGCCGTCACGCGGTCATCGTGGCCTCCGACGGCCGGACGAGCCGGCACTCCACCTCCATGGACCCCACCCTCGTCCCCGGACTCGCCGAGGCGCTCCAGGGCTTCCCGCCGGTGCCGTCGCGCTGGATCGACCCGCTCGCGCTGCCGGCCTGGGTGGTCCCCGACTACTGGGACGGCCCCGTGGGGTCCGTGGTGGTCACCCCGCTCCCCGGGCACGGTGTGCCCGCCGGGGCCCTGATCCTGCTCCGCCGCGACGGACGCGCCGCCTTCACCGCCTCCGACGAGCTGTTCGGCAGGCTCTTCGCGGCCCGCGCCGGCGCGGCCGTCTCCGCCGCCCGCATGTACAGCGAGCAGGCGGCCATCACCCGGACCCTGATGGCGGAACTCCTCCCGCCGCGCCTCCACCACGTGAACGGCGTCGACTACGCGGGCGGCTACCGCGCCGCCCGCGACTCGGAACGCGTCGGCGGGGACTTCTACGACGTGCACCCCGGCGCCACCCCCGACAGCCCGTCCCTGGTCGTCCTGGGCGACGTGTGCGGCAAGGGCCTGGAGGCGGCGGTGCTCACGGGCCGGATCCGTACGACGCTCCAGGCGATGCTGCCGCTGGCGGAGGACCACCAGCGGATGCTGCGCCTGCTCAACGGATCACTGGTGACCTCCCGTCACACCCGCTTCGCCACGCTGGTCCTGGCCTCCGTGCACCGCGAGGGCGGGCGCGCCCGGCTGCGGCTGACCAGCGCCGGCCATCCGCCGCCGCTGATCGTGCGCAACACCGGAGAGGTCGAGGAGGCCGACACCGCCGGCACCCTCGTCGGCGCCCTGCCGCAGGTGTCCGCCCGCACGGCAGTCGCCGAACTGGCGCCGGGCGAGAGCTGCGTGCTCTACACCGACGGCATCACCGAAGCGCGCGGCGGCCCGCTCGGCGGGGAGATGTTCGGCGAGTCCCGGCTCAAGGCGGCGCTCTCGGAGTGCGCCGGCCTGCCGGCCGAAGCCGTGGTCGAGCGGGTGCAGATGCTCGCCGCGCAGTGGGTGGGGGAGGGGGCGCACGACGACATGGCCGTCGTCGTCGTCACCGCGCCGCACTCGAACCACCTGACCGCCGTGGACGGCCGGACGAGAGGCAGGTTCACCGCATGACGGCCCCCCTGACGACCCAGGAGAGCGCCGGCTCCCACCGGGAGGACGCGCCGGCCGGCGACGCCTCCCGGGTCTGCCGCGAAACCCGCGAACTGCTCTGGGCGGCGGTTCTCCAACGAGACGAGCGGGCCGCCGCCCGCACCGTGTTCGCCGCGCTCGACGCCGGGGTCACCGCCGAACAGGTGCTGCTCGACGTCATCGCCCCCGTCCAGACGACGGTCGGCGAGGAATGGGCGGCCGGCCGCATCAACGTCGCCCAGGAGCACGCCGCGACCGCCATCCACGAGCGGGTCATCGCCGCCGTCGCCCTGCACTCCGACGCCCCGGACACCCACGGCGACGTCAGAGTCGCGGTGGCCTGCGTCGACGGCGAGTGGCACGCGCTGCCCGCCCGGATCCTCGCCGAGGTCCTGCGCGCCCGCGGGTTCGCCGTCGACTTCCTGGGCGCGCAGGTGCCCACCCCCCACCTCATCGGGCACCTGCACCAGACCGGCCCGGACGTGGTCGCCCTCTCCTCCTCCCTCCCCACCCGGCTGCCGGCCGCCCACGCGGCGATCACCGCCGTCCAGGCGGTCGGGACCCCGGTGGTGACCGGAGGCGCCGCCTTCGGCACCGACGGGCGCTACGCAGGGCTCCTCGGGGCGGACGGCTGGGCCCGGGACGCCCGGGACGCGCCCCGCGCCATCGGCGAGGCGATCGACGGAGGCGTCCGCACCCCCTTCCACCAGCCCATCGACGACCTGCCGCATCTGGCCGACCAGGAGTACACCCTGATCAGCCGGAGTCGCCCGGAGCTGGTGCGCACCACCATGACCGGGCTGGAGGAACGCGTCCCGGCCGTCCGCGCCTACACCGCGGGCCAGCGCGAGCGCACCTCGGAGGACGTCGCGCACATCGTCGACTTCCTGGCCGCGTCCCTGTACACCGACGACCGCGCCCTGTTCGGCGGGTTCCTCGGCTGGACCGGCGACATCCTGGAGGCGCGCGGCGTGCCGGCGGCCGTCCTGCTGCCGGGCCTCGAACTCCTGTCGGAGGAGCTCAAGGACTTCCCCCGCGCCCTCCGCCATCTCGCCCACGGCCGCGCCACCGTGGCCGCCCGCCCGAAAGCAGCGTCCGGACAGCAGGCATGACCACACACCCCGACGACATCCTCCAGCTCACCGTCACCACCGCCGCGGACGGCGGCGTCTGCCTGCGTCTCGCGGGCGAACTCGACTGGGAGAGCGCGGCCGATCTCGTGGAGAGCGTCCGTGACCACCTCGGCCGGACGCCCGTGCGCCTGCCCGTGCACGTCGACTGCGCGCAGCTGACGGTCTGCGACTCGACAGGGCTGTCGGCGCTGCTGATGGTGCACCGCGACGTCACGGCTTCGGGCGCCGTCCTGCGCCTGGAGAACCGGCCGGCGTTCCTCGACCGCATGCTCACCCTGACGGGCACCCTGGACCATCTGACCGGCTCCCTGCCCCCGGCCGGCCGGCTCGAGGACGACGGGACCGACTTCCCGCGCTGAGGGCCCGCCCGTACCCACCTTTTTGTGCGTACTGGGCAGGAGCCCCGCTGCCGGGAGAGTCTGGTGACGGGCGCCGGGCAGCGGGCCGGGCGCCCGCCGAACGGAGGTGACGCCCTGTCAGGAAACGGGTGAGGTCCCGGCCCCCACGGGCCCCGCGGACCGCCCGGTCATCATGTCCAGCCTGCGGTGCCCCCAGTCGGACAGGGGCGCCAGCGCCTCGGACAGTTCGAGGCCGAACGGGGTCAGGGAGTACTCCGTCCTCAGCGGCAGCACATCGTGCACCTCCCGGTGCACCAGACCGTCCGACTCCATCTCGCGCAGTGCCTGCGTGAGCACCTTCTCGCTCAGGCCCGGCAGGCGGCGGCGCAGTGCGCCGGGCCGCTGCGGTCCGGGCTCCAGCAGCCACAGCAGCGCGGTCTTCCACTTGCCGTCGATCACGGCGATCGCGGCGGTCACTCCGCACACGTCCGTGTCCAGGGCCCGGCTGCGCGTCATCGTCCGCCCGTCCTCGTCGTTCTCGTCGTGCTCGTCGATCTCGTCATTCGCGCACGTCTCACAGGGAGTTCACTCATGTCCGCACACACCCAGCCGTCCGACGTCACCGTACTCGGTCTGGGTCCCATGGGCCGCGCGCTGGCCGGCGCCTTCCTCGGCGCGGGCCTGCGCACCACGGTCTGGAACCGCACCCCGGGCCGGGACGGGGAACTGGCCGAGCAGGGCGCCGCGCGCGCCGCGACGGCCGCCGACGCGGCCGCCGCCTCCCCGCTCACCGTGGTCTGCGTCGTCGACTACGACGCCGCCGACGCGGTGCTGCGCGCCGACGCGGTGACCGCCGCCCTCGCCGGCCGCACGGTCGTGAACCTGACGGCCGACACCCCGGAGCGCGCCCGTGGCACCGCCCGCTGGGCGAAGGACCACGGGGTCCGCTACCTCGACGGGGCGATCATGACGCCGACCACGACCATCGGCACCCCCGACGCGGTCCTCATCCACAGCGGCCCCGAGGAGCTGTACGAGGAGCACCGCCCCGTCCTCGCGGCGCTGGGCGGCACCCACACCCACCTCGGCGACGAGATCGGCCGCGCGGCCGCCTACGACGTCGCCCTGCTCGACATCTTCTGGACCGCGATGGCCGGATGGGCGCACGCCGTGGCCCTGGCCCGCGCCGAGGGGATCACCGCACGCGAGCTCGCTCCGTTCGCCCAGGGCATCGGCGCCATCCTGCCGCCGCTCTTCGCGGAGACCGCCGAGGACGCCGACGGCGGCACCTGGTCCGGTGAGGGCAACCCGCTGACCTCGGCGGTGTCGTCGATGTCCCACGTCGTCGAGGTGTCCGAGTCGCACGGCATCGACGCGGGCGTCATGCGCGCCGCCGAGGGCATCGCCCGGCGCACCGTCGGGCTCGGCCACGGGGCCGACGGCTTCGTCCGCATCGCGGAGGTGCTCGGCCGCCGCTGAGCGGTCCGCCCGCCCCCGCCCCTTCCCCGCACCCGGCGGGGGCCGGGGGTGGCCGGAGCACCCCCGCGGGCGTGGCAGGATCGGGGGAATGGTGGAACGTATCATCGCCGCGTGTGACGGGGCGTCGAAGGGCAATCCCGGGCCGGCCGCCTGGGCCTGGGTGATCGCCGGTACCGGCGGCGCGGTGACCTCGTGGGAGGCGGGACCGCTCGGGCGGGCGACCAACAACGTCGCCGAACTCACCGCGCTGCGGGAACTGCTCGCCACCACCGGGCCCGAGGTCCCGCTGGAGGTGCGCATGGACTCCCAGTACGCGATGAAGGCGGTGACGACCTGGCTCCCCGGCTGGCGCCGCAAGGGCTGGAAGACGGCCTCCGGCACCCCGGTCGCCAACCAGGACCTGGTCATGGCCATCGACGCGCTGCTCGCAGGCCGTGACGTGCGCTTCGTCTACACCCCCGCCCACCAGGTCGACGGCGACCCGCTGAACGCCGCCGCCGACGCGGCCGCGAGCCAGGCCGCCCGCACCCAGCAGGCCGCCGGCTCCGCGCAGGGTTCCGCGCTGCCGCCGCCGGAGCCGCCGTCCAAGCCGGCCGCCGCCCGTGCCCGGCGTCCCGCCGCGGGTGGCGGGGCAGCTGCGAAGGGCGGCTCCCGCGCCACGCTGAAGGCCAAGTTCCCCGGCCGCTGCCGGTGCGGCAAGCCCTACGCCAAGGGTGAGTCGATCAAGAAGAACGCCGACGGCTGGGGCCACCCCGCCTGCGCCGCGGTCGGTCCGGCCGACTGACCCGCGGGCTGTTCGGGCGCGGTCCTGGACCTGCCAGGTGAGGTCGGCGGGGGCCGTCCGGCGGGGGCCGTCCCGTGTGCGCCGCGGTCGGTCCGGCCGACTGACCCGCTCCGTGCTCAGGCGCGGTCCTCGACCAGCGCGGCGAGGTTGGCGAGCGCCATCCGCGTCCCCGCCTCGTTGTCCTCGGGCCGGACGGCGTCCGGCAGCCCTTCGTGCACGATCAGCACCTCCGTGCCGCCGTCCGGGGCCGCGGTCAGCGAAGTCGTCATCGTCATCGTGCCGCCCAGGGCCGGATCCGCCGACTCGAAGGCGAGCACCTCGACCACCTTCGCCCCGGGGACGAGCTCGGCGAAGTGGCCGTGGTACGTGTCGGTCCGGGCGTCGGACTTGCCCGCCGGGCCCGGGGCCTCGTACGTCAGCGAGACCCGGAACCCGCCCCCCGGCCGGGCGTCGAACTCGTGCACCCGCGCGCTCATCCCGTCCGGCACCCGCCATCGCGCGACGGCGCCGGGATCGAGCAGCGCCCGGTAGACGGCGGCGGGGGAGGCGTTCACATGGCGGGAGACGCGCGTCGTGTGCATGGACCGAATCTACGGGCCGCCGTCCCCGTCCGGCAGGGCGTTCCGGGGCCGGGTCCGGGTCCGGGTCGCAGGCCCGACGAGGAGCCGGGGGGCAGGGTGGCAGGGCCTGGGCGGAGCCCGCCGCGTGCACGGGCCCTACGCTGATGCCCGTGACGACTCCGGAAAGCAGGCCACTGGCCGTGTTCGACCTCGACGGAACCCTTGCCGACGCCGGGCACCGGCAGCATCTGCTGCGGCGCGCGCCGCGCGACTGGGACGCGTTCTTCGCCGCGGCGCCCGACGACCCGCCGCTCGGCGAGGGCGTGCGGCGGTGCCGGGAGGCTGCCCGCGAGTGCGAGATCGTCTACCTGACCGGCCGTCCGGAGCGGTGCCACAGGGACACGGTGGACTGGCTCGCCGCCCATGAGCTGCCCGACGGCCGGATCTTCATGCGGCGCAACGACGACCGGCGGCCGGCCCGCAGGACCAAACTGGAGATCCTGCGCCGCCTCGGCGCGCGGCGCGACATCAGGATGCTCGTGGACGACGACGAGCTGGTGTGCCAGGACGCCGAGCGGGCGGGCTTCCGGGTGGTGCGCGCCGTCTGGGGCGCGGAGAGCACCGGGGCGGCGATGCGGGACGCACAGGAGCGCGAAGGCCGCACCTGAGGTTCCCGCCGCTCCCGGGCCACGGGCGCGGCGGGACCGCTCTTCCGGCGTCGCTCAGTCGCCGTCCTCCAGCCGGAATCCGACCTTCAGGCCCACCTGGTAGTGCTCGATCCGCCCGTCGGCGATGTGCCCGCGCACCTGGGTGACCTCGAACCAGTCGAGGCCCCGCAGCGTCTGCGACGCCCGGGTGATGCCGTTGCGGATGGCCTGGTCGACGCCGTCCGGTGAGGTCCCCACGATCTCGGTGACACGGTAGGTGTGGTTCGACATGTGCGTCCTGCTCCTCTCGATGGTCCTTCCACGGTGCCGCACACCGCACGGTCCCGCGAGGCGTCGCCGGCCGTGACGGAGCCCCGGTGTCCACATGCTGGTCCGCTTCCGGTTCCCCGGCCGCCGGCCGGAGGACGGCCGAACTCCCGTGTTTCGGCCACCGCATGAGCTGACGGTGATGTCATGGATGGCTGTAGTGTCCGATGTCGGCCCGTTCGCGCTCCGCTTTCCGGACTTGACCGGACGTTTGGTCCATACCAAAATCCAGCCAGCCCGTGCGAGCGTCAGCTCCTCCCCCCACGTCGGGTCCCGTTCATGTGCCCCGACGCAGAAGGTGACCTCGTGAAGAACCGCTACCTCGCCCTGTCCTCCGTGCTCGCGTGTTCGCTCGCCCTCGGCGGCTGCGGTCTGATACCCGGCGGTTCCGACACCCGCACCGTCAGCATCTGGCTCATGCAGAACAGCGTGTCCGACGACTGGCTGAAGCGCTTCACCGAGACCTTCGAGAAGGAACACCCCGGCATCGAGCTCGACGTCACGTTCCAGGAGTGGACCGGGATCGGCAAGAAGGTCACGGAGGCGCTGAAGAGCGAGGACGCGCCCGAGGTCATCGAGGTCGGCAACACCCAGGTCGCGGGCTACGCCGAGAGCGGCGGCCTGCGCGACCTCACCCTGGAGTCCGTGCGCGACCTCGGGAACGAGGACTGGCTGCCGGGCCTCGCCGAACCGGGCAGCATCAACGGCTCCCAGTACGGCATCCCCTGGTACGCGGCCAACCGCGTCGTCATCTACAACAAGGAGCTGTTCGCCGAGGCGGGCATCACCGAGCCGCCGAAGACCCGCGCCGAATGGCTGGAGATCTCCGAGAAGCTCGACAGACCCGGCCAGGACGGCATCTACCTCTCCGGCCAGGACTGGTACACCCTCGCCGGCTTCATCTGGGACGAGGGCGGGGAGCTCGCCGTGGAGAGCGCGGGCGACTGGCAGGGTTCCCTGCACTCCAAGGCGGCCCTGCGCGGCATGGACTTCTACCAGGAGCTCCAGTCCCACGGCAGCGGGCCCAAGGACGGCGACGAGGAGACCCCGCCGCAGGCGGAGGTCTTCGCCAAGGGCAACGTCGCGCAGATGATCGCCGTACCCAGCGCGGCCACCGTGATCGAGAAGGCCAACCCCGAACTGAAGGGCAAGCTCGGGTTCTTCCCCGTCCCGGGCAAGACCGCCGCGGCCCCCGGATCCGTCTTCATCGGCGGCTCGGACCTGATCGTGCCCGAGAACTCGAAGGAGCGGGCCGCCGCCGTCGAGGTGGTCTCCGCGCTCGCCGGGGACGAGTGGCAGCTGGACCTCGCCCGCACCATGAACTACGTGCCGAACAAGGCCACCCTCGGTCTCGAGCTGGAGGGCCAGGAGAGCACCTACGCCATGGCCGCCGGAGCCGCCCAGGGCCGGGCCACCCCCAACTCCCCGCAGTGGGCCGAGGTGGAGGGCGACAACCCGATCAAGCCCTACATGACGGCCGTCCTCCAGGGCAGGGAACCGGCGACCGCCGCGCGCAACGCCTCCGACCGGATCACCGCCGCCCTGCGCCCCTAGGCGTGTTGCGAAAGTCACTCCTGGCCCGCGACGCCTGGCACGCACGCTCGCCGCGTTGTCGGAGTCATCCGAGTACGCCCGGTACGAGGATGATCCTCCGCCTTGCGATCGCACGCACCAGACGCCGCAGGCCCCGCCCTCCGGGCGGACGGAGCCACTTTCGCAACACGCCCTGGCCCCCCGCGCCCCGGCCGTCCCTCGGCACCGGGGCCGCGCACGTCCGGGATTCAGCGTTCCCACATCCGCCCTCCGCCGGGCGGTCATGTCGAATCCAGCCTGTCACGGAAGAAACGAAGGGCCGGGCCGCCGCACCCGCGGTCCGCCCCCTTCGTCCGGCACAGGAGACCGTCATGTCCGCAACCCCGCTCGCCGCGCCCGTCCCGGTCACCCGCCCCGCCCCGCCCGCGGCCCCGCACACCGCCGCCCCCCGGCAGGCCGGTCCGGGCGGCGACCCCCGCTACGTCGTCCGCCTCGCCCGCGACCAGGAGGACGTGCGCGCCGCGCAGCGGCTGCGGCACCAGGTCTTCGCCGGTGAGATGGGCGCCCTGCTCGACGGCCCCGAACCGGGCCTGGACGGCGACGCCTTCGACGCCTACTGCGACCACCTCCTGGTCCGCGAGGCCGCCACCGGAGAGGTCGTCGGCACCTACCGCATCCTGCCGCCCGACCGCGCCCGGATCGCCGGACGCCTCTACGCGGAGAGCGAGTTCGACCTCAGCCGGCTCGACCCCGTCCGCCACGACCTCGTCGAGGTGGGACGCTCCTGCGTCCACCCGCTGCACCGCAACGGGGCCGTCATCGCGCTGATCTGGGCTGGGCTCGCCCGCTACATGACCCGCACCGGCCACAACTGGCTCGCCGGCTGCTGCTCGCTGCCCCTCGCCGACGGAGGCGCCCGGGCCGCGGCGGCCTGGCACACCGTGCGCAGCCGCCACCTGGCACCCGAGGAGTTCTGGGTGACCCCGCACCGGCTCTGGAACGCGCCGGCGGCCGTCCCGCCCGCGGCACGCACCGAACTGCCGCCCCTGCTGCGCGGCTACCTCCGGCTCGGCGCCTGGGTCTGCGGAGCACCCGCCCACGACCCCGACTTCGACGTCGCCGACCTCTACGTCCTGCTGTCGCTGCGCCGCACCGACCCCCGCTACCTGCGCCACTTCCTGTCCCTGGCCCCGGCGTGACGGCCGTCCGGCCCTGCGCGCGGACGGGGGACCCACGGCCTCCCGGCCCCGGCCCCGGCGTGACAGCTGACCCGCCCGGCGCGCGGATCAGGACCCCGCGGCTCCCCGGCCCCGGCGCGGCGAGCGTCTGGCTGCCCACGGCGCCGTGCACCCCCGAGGGGTGCGCCGCGGGCGCCGGGCCCGCCGCCGGGGCCGCGCGGGCCGTCCTGCGGCTCACCGCCGGCTCCGCGGTCGTCACCGCCGGGATCCTGCTCGCCCCGGCCGCGGCCCTCCTCGGCGTCCGGCTGCGCCACCGGCTGACGCGGCACTGGGCCCGGGCGGTGCTCAGGGCGTTCGGCGTCCGGGTGTCCGTCGTCGGCACCCCGCCGGGGAGCGCCGCGCGGCACGGGCCGCCACGGCCGGGGGAGCTGGTCGTCGCCAACCACGTGTCCTGGCTCGACATCCCGCTGATCGCATCCGTCCTGCCGGGCCGCATGCTCGCCAAGAGCGAGCTCCGCCGCTGGCCGGTGCTGGGCGCGGTCGCCGCCCGGGGCGGCACCCTGTTCCTCGAACGCGACCGGCTGCGCGCGCTGCCCGCCGCCGTCGCCGCGATGGGCTCCGCGCTGCGGGGCGGCTCCCGCGTCGTCGTCTTCCCCGAGGGCTCCACCTGGTGCGGCCGCGGCGAGGGGGGACGGTTCCGCCCGGCGGCGTTCCAGGCGGCGCTGGACGCGGGCGCCGCGGTGCGGCCCGTACGGCTGTCCTACGGGCCCACCGGGGCGGCCGCGTTCGTCGGCGACGACCCGCTGGCGGCGTCGCTGTGGCGGGTGGCGACGGCCGCCCGGCTGACCGCGGAGATACGGCTGCTGCCGCCGCTCGTCCCCGGTTCCCGGACCGACCGCCGCGCCCTCGCGCGCTCCGCTCAGCTCGCGGTCGCGAGACTGAGCGCGAACCGCCCCTCCGTGTCCGTCCACCAGTGCGACAGCTCCAGTCCGGCCGCCGCGAGTTCGTCGCGCACACCCTCCTGACGGAACTTGGCGGACACCTCCGTACGCATCTCCTCGCCCGCCGCGAACGGCACCACCAGGTCCAGCTCACGGATCTTCACGGTCACCGCCGACCGGGCCCGCAGCCGCATCTCGATCCACTCGTGCTCGTGGTCCCAGACGGCCACGTGGTCGAAGTCGGCCGGGTCCACGTCCGCGCCCAGCTCCCGCGCGAGCACCGACAGCACGTTCTTGTTGAACTGCGCCGTCACCCCCGCGGCGTCGTCGTAGGCGCGGACCAGCACCTGCTCGTCCTTCACCAGGTCGGTGCCGAGCAGCAGCGCGTCACCGGGCTCCAGCAGGTCGCGCACCGACCGCAGGAACAGCGCACGCTCGGCGGGCAGCAGATTGCCGATCGTGCCGCCCAGGAACGCCACCAGCCGCGGCCCCGGCGTCCCCGGCAGCGCGAGTCCGCGGGTGAAGTCCGCGATCAGCGCGTGGACGTCGAGCCCGGGCCGCTCGGCGAGCAGCGCCTCGGCCGCCCCGGTCAGCGCGCTCTCGCTGACGTCGACGGGCACATAGGTGTGCAGCGCCGTCAGGGCGTCCAGCAGGAAGCGGGTCTTCTCCGACGACCCCGAGCCCAGCTCCACCAGGGTGCGGGCGCCGGTGGCGGCGGCGATCTCCCCGGCGCGGGCGGCCAGGATCTCCCGCTCCGCCCGGGTCGGGTAGTACTCGGGCAGCCGGGTGATCTCCTCGAACAGCTCGCTGCCGCGGGCGTCGTAGAACCACTTCGGCGGCAGCACCTTGGGGGTGCGGGTCAGCCCGTTCAGCACGTCGGCGCGCAGATCGGCGCCGGTCGCGTCCTCGGGCAGGGTGCGGGTCAGCAGGAACGGGCTCACTGGGTGGGCTCCTTGAGCTCGGTCAGCAGCAGGTCGGTCCGCGTCGCCGTGAGCAGCGTGCGGTCCGGCACCTCCTGCCAGCGCGGATCGTCGTCGTACGGCTCCGATGCGACCACCGTGCGGCCGCCGGAGCCCGTGAGATACCAGAGGGTGTCGCCCCACGCGGTCGCCGCGATCGCACGGCCGTCGGTGAGGAGGAGGTTCAGCCGGGAGCCGGGGGCGGCCGCCGCCGTGTCGCGCACGGTGTCCGCCAGGGCCTGGCCCAGGCCGTCGCCGGCCCGCAGCCGGTGGAGCACCAGCGCCCACACGAGCGCCGAGTCGGTCCGTGCCTCCATCGACAGCAGCGCGGCCGCCGGGAGCGCACCGGCCGGAGCGGCCATCGAGTCCGGCCAGCCGGCCACCGCGCCGTTGTGGGAGAAGAGCCACGGTCCCGAGGCGAACGGGGCGGCGGCCGCCTCCCCGTCCGCGCCCGCCCGGGTCGCGTCCCGCACCGCGGCGAGCACCGCCTGGCTGCGCACGACGCGTGCCAGGTCGGCGAAGGACAGGTCCCCCCACACGGGCCCCGCCCGCCGGTAGCGGGCGGGCACCGGGTCGTCGTCCGCGTACCAGCCGACGCCGAACCCGTCCGCGTTCACCGTGCCGTACCGCTGCCGCCGCGGGGCCCACGACTGCCGGAACAGGGCGTGCTCGGGGGCGACCAGCAGGTCGCCCAGGGCCGCGGGCGGTCCGATCGCCGCGAGGTGCCGGCACATCAGGCGGCCCCGTCCTGCCGGACGCGGGCGTCCCGCGCGGTGCGGAAGCCGGAGAAGATCTGCCGGCGGACCGGCAGGTCCCAGTTGCGGAACGTGCCCCGGCAGGCGACCTGGTCGACCCCGAACGCACCGCCGCGCAGCACCTTGTGCGCGGGCCCGAAGAAAACCTCCGAGTACTCCCGGTAGGGGAAGGCCACGAAGCCGGGGTACGGCAGGAAGTCGCTCGCCGTCCACTCCCACACGTCACCGATCAGCTGCCGCACCCCGAGCGGCGACTCGCCCGCGGGATAGCTCCCGGCACGCGCGGGCCGCAGATGCCGCTGCCCCAGGTTGGCCTGGTCCGGGCCGGGGTCGGCGTCGCCCCAGGGGTACCGCCGGGACCGCCCGGACTCCGGGTCGTGGCGCGCCGCCTTCTCCCACTCGGCCTCCGTCGGCAGCCGCCTGCCCGCCCAGCGGGCGTACGCGTCGGCCTCGTACCAGCTGACGTGCAGCACCGGCTCGTCGGCGGGCACCTCCTCGGTGACGCCGAAGCGCCGACGCAGCCAGGCGCCGCCCTCCCGCCGCCAGAACAGCGGCGCCCCGATGCCGTGCCGGCGGATCTGGTCCCAGCCCTCGTCGGCCCACCACCGGCGCTCGCCGTAGCCGCCGTCGTCGATGAAGGCCGCGAAGGCGCCGCAGGTCACCGGGGTGGTGTCGATCCAGAACGCGGGGACGTCCCGCCGGTGCGCGGGCCGCTCGTTGTCCAGCGCCCACGGTTCCGTCGAGGTGCCCATCGTGAACGGGCCGCCGGGGACCAGCACTTCGGCGGGCAGCGCGCCCGGCGGACGGTCCGGCGGCTCGGGCGCGGTGAGGGCGGCGGGCCCCCGCCGCAGCTGGTGCGTGATCAGCATCGTCTCGTCGTGCTGCTGTTCGTGCTGCGCGATCATGCCGAAGGCGAACGCCGCGTCCACGAGCGGTGTGCCCTCCAGCGCGGTCCGCTCCAGGACCTCCAGCACCCGGCCGCGGACGTCCGCCGCGTACGACCGGGCTTCCGCCGGCGCGAGCAGCGGGAGCGACGGCCGGCTGGCGCGCGGGTGCTCGAAGGCGTCGTAGACCGAGTCGATGTCGGGCCTGAGCGCCTGCCGGCCGCCGACGGTGCGCAGCAGCCACTGCTCCTCCTGGTTGCCGATGTGCGCCAGATCCCACACCAGGGGGGACATCAGCGGCGAGTGCTGGGCGGTCAGCTCGCCCTCGTCGACGCACTCGGTGAGCAGCGCGGTGCGCCCGCGCGCCGCGACCAGGGCGTCGAGGGCACGGATGCGCGGATCGGCCTCCCCGGGCGGGGACACGGCAGGCGACGGGGCCCGCGAGGGCCCGGCGGTGCCGGCCGGCTGGTTCTCGCTCATGTGACAGGCTCCTTGGCCGCGGGCGAAAGGACGAGGTCGTCGGCCGGGGAACGGCCGGGCAGCACGTACCGCTCGTGGAACGCGGCGACGGCCGCGACCAGTTCGGCACGGACGCCGATGCGCCCCAGGGCGTCGAGCGCGGCGTCGAAGGCGGTGACCGCCGCCGTGTGGATCGCCGGGTCGGCGAGCCCGACACGGGCGGCCGCCACCCACAGCGGACTGACCGGCGCCGGCAGGGCACCGGCGTACTCCGCCAGCGGCTTGACCGCCCGGTACACCCGCTCCGCCGCCTCGGAATCGTCGAACAGCGCCGCGGTGACGGCGGTCGGCACCATCCAGCCGTCGTCGCCCGGCTGCGCGTCCAGCATGCGCAGCTCCAGGTGACCGCGGGGCCGGACCGGGGGGAACAGCGTGGTCAGGTGGTAGTCGAGATCCTCCCTCGTCGGACGCCGGGGCGTCCCCGACCGCAGCCACTGGCGGAACGTCAGCCCCGCCGGGCTGTCCCACGGGCCCTCGGCCCGGCGCACGCACATCACCGGCGCGTCGAGCGCGTGCGCCGCCCAGGCGGAGCGCGGCTCGGCCCCCGGCTCGGGCGCCAGCGCCCGCACGGGGTCGATGGCCGCCCACACCGCCTGCCGGGCCGACTTCCAGCCGGTGGGACGGCCGCCGCGCGCCGGGGAGTTGGCGAACGCGGCCAGCAGCACCGCGCCCAGCAGATGGGCGAGCTGCCAGCGCCGCGCGTGGCCGAGGGGGCCCGGTTCCTCCTCGCCCGCGTCCAGCGACACCTGGACGGAGGCCGACGAGCACATCATGGTGCGCCCGGCGGGGCCGGTGCGGTCCAGATGCCGCTCCATCGCGTCGTAGCGCGGCTCGCGGAGCAGCCGGCGCGGGGACTGCCAGGGATCGAGACCGTAACCGGCGAGGGCCAGACCCGAGGCGCGGAGCGCGGTGCGCACGGCGCGCAGATCGGCGGCGGTGGAGTCGACGCACTCCGTCAGGGACGCGGCGGGCGCGGAGCTGAGTTCCAGCTGGCCGCCCGGTTCGAAGGTCAGGGCCGAGGTGAGCGAGAGGGCGCGCACCTCGTCGTGGGCCGAGCGCAGACGCTCGGCGTCCACCGGGACGGCGGGCCTTTCGAGGTCGTGGACCAGCCATTCGACCTCGACGCCCACCACACGGGGCGGACCGGTCTTGAAGCAGATACATCGGAGCAGGTCCTCGGCGTCGTCCTCGGACAACCCGGGCCCGAAGCCGTCGGTATCTGGCGGACGCATGTGCGACTCCTCCACTCGAAGGATCCCGCGAAGGGACTCTGTCAACCTAAGGCCACTGCCGCCTCTTCGCACAAGACTGCCCCTGAGGAGCGGAAACACGCTTGATCGTGTCGTGCCTGGTCACCCACCATGTGGCAGATGAGCGCACGTCTGCGGGAGATCGCGAGGCAGACCCGGGAGATCGTGGCGGCGGGCGGCTACCGGCTGCCCGGCGGCCGCCGGGTCGATCTGGGGGAGGCGGTCGCCGCCGCCCTGAAGGGCACCGAGCTGTACGGACCGGAGCCGGTCCGGGCCGTCCCGGACACCGGCCGCGCCACGGCCTTCGAGGTGACCGGCGAGTCGAGCACCGCGGCCGCGCGCCGCCTGACGTCCGCGGCCCCCGAGCCCGTCGCCGTGCTGAACTTCGCCTCCGCCAGGAACCCGGGCGGCGGCTTCCTGAACGGGGCGCAGGCCCAGGAGGAGGCGCTCTGCCGGGCCTCCGCCCTCCACGCCACCCTGCTGCGCGCCCCGGCCTACTACGAGCACCACCGCCGCGACCGCAGCCCGTTCTACTCCGACCGGGTCATCTCCTCCCCGGGCGTGCCCGTCTTCCGCGACGACCGCGGCACCCTGCTGGAGGAGCCGTTCCTGGCGGGATTCCTCACCTCGCCCGCACCGAACGCGGGGGTCGTCGCCCGGAACCTGCCCGAACAGGCGCACCGGGTGCCCGCGGTGCTCGCCGCCCGTGCGGAACGCGTGCTGGAGACCGCGGTGGCCCGCGGATACCGCCGGCTCGTCCTCGGCGCCTGGGGGTGCGGCGTCTTCCGCAACGACCCCGCCGGCGTGGCCGGCGCCTTCCGGGGCCTGCTGGGGCCGGAAGGCAGGTTCGGCGGCCACTTCGACGAGGTCGTCTTCGCGGTGCTGGACCGCTCGGCCGGAGCGGCGACGCTCGGCGCGTTCCGCCGTGTCCTCACGGGACTGCCGGGCCCGGCGCGCTGAAGGGGACCGGCGGGCGGCCGCCCGCGCGGGCCCGGGGCGGGCGACCGGAGAGCCGACCGCGGCCGGCGGCGAGGGCGCGCGCGGGCCACGGACGGGCAGGGTGCGGGTCAGGACCAGCCGTGACGTTCCCGCAGGCGCCCCACCACCCGGTCGAAGCGCGGGCGGTCCAGCGCGGACGCCTCGCGCCGCATGCCCCGCTCATGGACCCGCAGCACCCGGTCCAGATCCACCCAGGACTCGCGCCCCGCGCCGTCCCACGGGCCGGTGCCGATGGCCACCCACTCGCGGTCGCCGTCGTGCGCCCGGCTCGACAGCTGCACGGCGAGCAGCGTCCCCGCCGCCTCGCGGGCCACCACGAGGACCGGCCGGTCCTTGCCGCGCCCGTCGTCCTCCTCGTACGGCACCCACGTCCAGACGATCTCGCCCGGATCGGGGTCCCCGTCCCGGTCCGGCGCGTACGAGGTGCGCACGGGCCCCACGCCCGCCGGATCGGCCTCGGTGGTGGCGAACGGGCCGTCGCGGCCGGGCACGGGACCGGGGTCGCCCGGAGGGTCCTGCGACGGGCGGGGAGAGATCGACATCGGCCCACCGTAGAACCGCGCGATCTGCCGGATCCAGCCATCCCGGCACGACGCGCCGACGATCCGCGTCCGGCGCGTCCCGGTCGCCGCCGGGCCGGGCGGGGCGACAACCGCTTCCTGCGGCCGACGAACGACACGGCCGCACGCCGGGCATTTCCGGCCATCCCCCCATCCCGATGAACGCGCTCTCTGGAAGGATGCCGAGGGCGATGAGCCAGACACCCCGACAACCCGTGGGCCGCTCCGCCCCGACCAGTGCCGACGTCGCCCGGCTGGCCGGAGTTTCCCGTGCCACCGTCTCGTACGTCCTCAACAACACCGCCGCCGTGCGCATCAGCGAACCGACCCGTCTGCGGGTCCGCGCCGCCGCCGAGGAACTGGGCTACGTCCCCCACGCGGCCGCCCGCAGCCTGCGGGCAGGGCACACCCGGACCGTGGTCATGCCCTCCGCGCGGCTGCCGGGCGGCCCGCTGCCCGTGCGGTTCTACGACGAGTTCCAGAGCGAGCTGCGCCGCCTCGAGTACACCGTCGTCGAGTACGGCGGCGTCGGCCTCGACGGCGACGAGGCCGCCCGCGCGTGGGCCGAACTGCGGCCGGTCGCCGTCGTCTGCCCCGGCGCCACCCAGCCCTCCGCCTACGGGGTGAGCCTCCTGAGGCGGTCGGGCGCGCGCGCCGTCGTCACCCTCGGGCCTCACCCGACCCGGGGCGCGCACTTCCTCGCCCTGGACGAGCGCCGGATCGGCGCCGCGGCGGTCGGGCACCTGATCCACCGCGGCCGGCGCGCCATCGGCGTGGTCGTCCCCCGCGAACCGGGCCCGAAGCTCTGCGCCGAGCTGCGCCTGGAAGGGGCACGCGCAGCGGCCGAGGGCAGCGGGGCGCGGACAGTGCCCCTGCCGATGGCGTACGAGGAGGAGTCGGCCGCCGCCCTCGCCGCCCGCTGGCGTGCGACGGGCCTCGACGCCGTGTTCGCCTTCGACGACGCCTACGCGATGCTGCTGATGCGCGCGCTCCAGGACGAGGGCGTCGACGTGCCCCGGGAGACGGCCGTGGTCGGCGCCGGCGACCTGCTGCTCGGCAGGCTGCTGCGGCCCCGGCTGAGCACCGTCCGTGTCGACACCGTCAGCGGGCGCCGGCTCGCCGAGCTCGTCGACCGCGTCGTCCGGGAACCGGCCGCGGAGCCGGAGCACCACGACCTGATGGCGGCCCGGGCCGTCCACCGGGAGTCCAGCTGACGCGCCAGCCGCCCGGTGGGCGACGACGTGCGGCCGACGACATGCGGCCGACCGGGCGGATGTCTACCGTCGCCCCATGAGCAACGAACCGGAGCGTTTCGGCATCCTTGTCCTCCCCGAGCACGTCGAAGGCGACGACCCGGTCGCCGCGGCCGACACCGCGATCCGCTCGGCCGTCGTCGACGCGACCGGCCGCCGGGGCGCGTCCGGGTACCCCCGCTACGTCGGCGACGGCGTGGAGGCCGACATCGACCCGGTGACACGCGCCGTCGAGGCGCTGCTGGTGGACGGCGCGGAGCTGGACTACGGCCTCACCGTCCGGGTCGTGGACGCCGACCGGCTCTGACCGCTCACGCGCGGCGGCCCGCGTCCTGACGTCCCGCTCCCAGGGGGACCGGGTGGCCGGGCCCGGGCAGCCCGTTCGCGCCCTGCGGCACACCGGCCGGGCCCCGGCGCCGCGCACGGCGGAGCGTTGACAACCCGGCGCCCCGGGCCCACACTCTGGCGACTCGATTTGTGGACCATTGTTCACCAGGCGAACACTGGTCCCGGCCGCCGGGAGAGAATTCGATGAGCATCCGCGACGTCTACATCGTCGACGCCGTCCGCACCCCGATCGGGAAGTTCGGGGGCGCCCTCTCCTCCGTCCGCCCGGACGACCTCGCGGCCCACGTCCTGCGCTCGCTCGTCGACCGCACCCCGGACCTCGACCCGTCCCGCATCGACGACGTCGTCTTCGGCGACGCCAACGGCGCCGGCGAGGACAACCGCGACGTCGCCCGGATGGCCGTGCTCCTCGCCGGCCTGCCGGTGAGCGTCCCGGGCGTCACGGTGAACCGGCTCTGCGGTTCCGGGCTGGAAGCGGTCGTGCAGGCCGCCCGCGCCATCGCGCTCGGCGACGCCTCGGTGGCCGTGGCCGGCGGCGTCGAGTCCATGTCCCGCGCCCCGTGGGTGATGCAGAAGCCCGAACGCGCCTTTCCGGCCGGCCACCAGCAGCTCCACTCGACCACGCTCGGCTGGCGCATGACCAACCCGCGGATGCCCGCCGAGTGGACCGTGCAGCTCGGCGAGGGCGCCGAACTCGTCGCCGACAAGCACGGCATCGGCCGCGAGGCGCAGGACGCCTTCGCCCTCGCCAGCCACCGCAAGGCCGCCGACGCCTGGGCCCGGGGACTCTACGACGGCGAGGTCGTGCCCCTGCCCGACGTGGACCTGGCACGGGACGAGTGCATCCGCGACAGCACGTCGATGGAGGCGCTCGCCAAGCTGAAGCCCTCGTTCCGGCCGCAGGGAACCGTGACCGCGGGCAACGCCTCACCCCTCAACGACGGAGCCGCCGCCCTGCTCCTCGTGGACGACGAGGGGCTTCGGGCCACCGGCCGCGAACCGCTCGCCCGCGTCCGCGCCTCGGCCGTCACCGGGATCGAGCCGCAGCTCTTCGGACTGGGGCCGGTCGAGGCCGTCACGAAGGCGCTGGCCAGAGCCGGACGGTCGTTCGCCGACCTGACGACGTTCGAACTCAACGAGGCCTTCGCCGCACAGTCGCTCGGCTGCCTCGCCGAGTGGCCCGAACTGGACCCCGCCGTCGTCAACCCGCGCGGCGGAGCCATCGCCATCGGCCATCCCCTCGGCGCCTCGGGCGCCCGGCTGGCGGGCAGCGTCGCCCACCAGCTCGCCGCCGCGGGCTCGGGCACGGGCCTCGCCGCCCTGTGCATCGGCGTCGGCCAGGGCCTCGCGCTCGTCCTCGAACGCTGACCCGCCCTCCGCCTTCCGGCACACCGGCGGCCGGGCCCGGGACGGACACCGGCGGCCGGGCACGCCCCTCCGCGGCCGGGACACACGCCGGCGGCCGGAGCGCCACTGAAGGCGCTCCGGCCGCCGGGTGGAGGAGGGCGGCGCCCTCAGGCGGTGGCCGCGCCGCCGCCCTCCTGCTGTCCGCCGGCCGGGGCGTCCTGCTGCGCCTTCTCGATCGACCGGCGCACCTCGTCCATGTCCAGCGCGCGGGCCTGCCCGATCACGTCCTCCAGCGCCGCCTCCGGCAGCGCCCCGGGCTGGGCGAAGACGGCCACGTTGTCGCGGACGATCATCAGCGTCGGGATGGAACGGATCTCGAAGGCCGCCGCGAGCTCCTGCTGGGCCTCGGTGTCGACCTTCGCGAAGACGAGGTCCTGGTGCCGCTCGGACGCGCCCTCGAAGACAGGCGCGAACTGCTTGCAGGGGCCACACCAGGACGCCCAGAAGTCGATCAGGATGAAGTCGTTGTCCGTCACGACCTGATCGAAGTTTTCCTTGGTGAGCTCAAGCGTGCTCATGGCCTGTCTACCTCTCGCTGACGTCCGGTGGAGTCGCCCCGCACAACGGTGCCCGGGACGCTGGTATTCCTGCCCCTGCCCATGTGGCCATGACGCACACCCCGCAGCAGACTGAGCCTATGACCGAAGCTGTGGAATACGACGTCGTCGTGCTCGGAGCGGGCCCCGTCGGCGAGAACGTCGCCGACCGGACCAGGGCCGCGGGCCTGAGCACCGCCGTGGTCGAGAGCGAACTCATCGGCGGCGAGTGCTCGTACTGGGCCTGCGTCCCGAGCAAGGCGCTGCTGCGCCCGGCACTCGCCCGCGCCGACGCCCGCCGGGTGCCCGGTCTCTCCGGCGCCGTCCAGGGACCGCTGGACGCCAAGGCCGTGCTCGCCCGGCGCGACGAACGCGTCGGGGACTGGGACGACACCGGCCAGGCCGAGTGGCTGGACTCCATCGGCGTCCGCCTCTACCGCGGCCACGGCAGACTCCGCGGACCGCGCAGCGTCGTCGTCGACGGGGCGGAGAAGGAGCACCACCTGCTCACCGCCCGGCACGCCGTCGTCGTCGCCACCGGCAGCCGCGCCGTACTGCCCGACCTGCCCGGCCTCGCCGGAGCCCGGCCGTGGACCAGCCGCGAGGCCACCAGCGCGCGCGAGGTGCCCGCCCGGCTCGTCGTCGTCGGCGGCGGTGTCGTCGGCGTGGAGATGGCCACCGCCTGGCAGGCGCTCGGCTCCCGGGTCACCCTCCTCGTCCGCGACGGCGGCGTCCTGCCCCGCATGGAGTCCTTCGTCGGCGAGCACGTCGTCGACGCCCTGCGGGAGGCCGGCGCCGATGTACGCCTGAACACCTCGGTCGCCGCGGTGGACCGCCCCGGCGGCAGCACCGGACCCGTCACCGTGGTGCTCGGCGACGGCGGCAGCGTCGAGGCGGACGAAGTGCTCTTCGCCACCGGCCGCGCCCCGCGCACCGACGGCATCGGCCTCGACTCGGTGGGCCTCGCGGACGGCTCCTGGCTGACCGTCGACGACAGCTGCCGCGTCGAGGGGACCGACTGGCTCTACGCCGTCGGCGACGTCAACCACCGGGCCCTCCTGACCCACCAGGGCAAGTACCAGGCGAGGATCGCGGGGGCCGCGATCGCGGCCAGGGCCCAGCAGGTGCCCCTCCTGGAGACCGACCGCTGGGGCGCGCACAGCGCCACGGCCGACCTCGCGGCCGTCCCGCAGGTGGTCTTCTCCGACCCCGAGGCGGCTGCCGTCGGCCTCTCCCTCGCCGAGGCCGAGCGCGCGGGCCACCGGGTGCGCGCCGTCGACTACGACCTCGGCTCCGTCGCCGGCGCCGGCCTCTACGCGGAGGGCTACCGCGGGCACGCCCGCATGATCGTCGACCTCGACCGCGAGGTCGTCCTCGGCGTGACCTTCGTCGGCCCCGGCGTCGGCGAACTCCTGCACTCGGCGACCGTCGCGGTCGCGGGCGAGGTGCCGATCGAACGGCTGTGGCACGCCGTCCCGGCCTTCCCGACCATCAGCGAGGTGTGGCTGCGGCTGCTGGAGGCCTACCGCGGCTGACCCCGCGTCCCCCGCCCGCCGCGGCGGGCGGGGGACGGCCCAGCGGTCCGGGAGGCCGCAGGCCGGGGCCCGGGTTCGGGACCCTGAGCCGCCGACCCCGGTCACCGGGGGCCGAACGGGCTCGGGCATGCTGACCCGGTGACCGTGCTCGCCGGCTTCCTGCCCATCTGGGTGATCACCGCGGCCGGCTGGGCGGCCGGCCGCCTCGATGTCCTCGGCGGGCAGGCCCAGTTCGTCCTCGCCCGGTTCGCCTTCGTGTTCGCCATGCCGGCGCTGCTGTTCCTGACGCTCTCGCGGGCCGGACTCTCCCGGCTGGCCACCCCGGGAGTCGCGGTCTTCGCGCTCAGCCTCGTGCTGATGTTCGCCCTCGGACTGGTCCTCGGCCGCAGGGTGTTCCGCCGCGGCCGGGCGGACCGCGCCATCGGGGCCATGGCCGGCTCCTACGTCAACTCTGCCAACCTCGGCATCCCCGTGGCCCTCCACGTCCTCGGCGACGCCTCGTTCGTCATAGCCGTCGCCCTGGTGCAGACGCTGTTCGTGACCCCCGTGATCATCGTCCTGATCGAACTCGACACGGGCGGCCCGCGCCACCGGCCGCGCCGGCTGCTGCTCCTCCCGCTGCGCAACCCCGTGATCGCCGCCTCGGCGGCCGGCGCCGCGGTCGCCGCCCTCGGCCTGCGCCTGCCCCCGGAGGCCACCGCGCCCGTCGAGATGCTCGGCGGCGCCGCCGTGCCCGCCGCCCTCTTCGCCCTCGGCCTGTCGCTCGACCGCCGCCGCCCGGCCGGGGACACGCCGCGGGAGAGCCCCGCCACGGTGCGCACCGCGACAGGGGGACCCGGCCCGGAGAAGCGGTCCGCCCCCGACGGGCCACGACGGTACGAGAAGGCCGAACGGTACGTCCTCGTCCTGCTGAAGACGGTCGTCCACCCGCTGCTCGCCTGGGTCCTCGCCCACGCGGTGTTCCGGCTCGACGGCGACGACCTGCTCGCCGTCGTGCTGTGCGCCGGCCTCCCGACCGCCCAGAACGCCTTCGTCTACGCCTCCGAGTACCGCCTCGACACCCGGGTCGTCACCGACACCGTGCTGCTGTCCACCGTGCTCTCGACGGCCTCGCTCTCGGTGATCGCCTGGCTGCTCGCGTGACGCTCTGCCCGCGTGAGGCCGCGCCGCGTGCGCGATCGGCGGAGCGCAGGACCTCCGGCGCCCGGCCGGATCTGACGCATCATCACCTTCGGCGCGGCGCACGGCTTCTGATGACCCGCGTCCCACCGGTCTGCGCGTCTCCGCCTCCCGTCCGGCGACGCGGATCGCGGCTCATGGGCGGGCTCCCCGTCACATGAGCCGCGATCCGCGTGACCGTCCACGCGTCGTCCTCGAAGCGGCGGGCCCGCATGCCCCGGGGCGCCCAGGCCCCGACTCCGGTGTCACGGGCACGCACCCGTGACACCGGACCCGTCACCGCGTCCGGTCACCCGGCGGGGGAGTCGCCCGACATCGCGGCCGCCAGCCGCAGATGCGGCTCCGCCTCACCGGCCCGGCCCTGGCGCTGCAGCGTGCGGCCCAGCATCAGCCGGGCGTAGTGCTCCACGGGGTCCCGCTCCAGCACGGCCCGCAGCTCCGACTCAGCCTTGCCGAGGCGGGCGGAGTGGTAGTAGGCGCGGGCCAGCAGCAGCCGCGGCGCCACCTGCTCCGGCGTCTCCTCGACCAGTCCGGCCAGGATCCGGGCGGCCGTGCCGTACTCCTTGGCCTCGAAGAACAGCTGCGCCCGGTCCCATCGCTCGGCGGGGGTCCCGAACTCGAAGTAGCTCTCGCTCACCTGCGTACCTTTCGTGCGACGGGGTCGGACGATCATGTGAACGCCATGCCGCGGCCGCACATTCCCGGGGCTGCCGACGGCACCCTGGGGCCCGTCGGGCCGTCCCGGCGACTAGGTTGTGCGGCATGAGCAATCTCGATCGTCAGCCCGATGCGTCCGTCTGCGGCGGCCGCGGGTTCGTCGTGGCCGAGCCCGTCCGTGAACTCCTCAGCCCCCGGCACGTGAAGCTCGGTGAGTCCACCGAGGTCCGCCGGCTCCTCCCCAACCTCGGCAGGCGCATGGTCGGCGCCTGGGCCTTCGTCGACCACTACGGCCCCGACGACATCGCCGACGAGCCCGGCATGCAGGTCCCCCCGCACCCCCATACGGGTCTCCAGACGGTCAGCTGGCTGCACGACGGCGAGGTGCTGCACCGCGACAGCACCGGGTCGCTCGCCACCATCCGGCCCCGCGAACTCGGACTCATGACCTCCGGCCGAGCGATCAGCCACTCCGAGGAGAGCCCGAAGCAGCACGCCCGCTACCTGCACGGCGCCCAGTTGTGGGTCGCCCTGCCCGGCGAGCACCGCGGGGTCGAGCCCCACTTCCAGCACCACACCGACCTGCCCCGAGTCACCGCCCCCGGCCTGAGCGCCACCGTGATCCTCGGCTCCCTCGAAGGCGCGGAGTCGCCCGGCACGGCCTACACCCCGATCGTGGGCGCCGACCTCGCCCTGGCCGCCGGCACCGAGAGCCGCCTTCCGCTCGACCCCGACTTCGAGTACGCGGTGCTCTCGATGTCCGGTGAGGCCCACGTCGACGGCGTCCCCGTGCTCCCCGGCTCCATGCTCTACCTCGGCTGCGGCCGCACCGAACTCCCCCTGCGCGCCGCCTCCGACGCGGGCCTCATGCTCCTCGGCGGAGAGCCGTTCGAGGAGGAGATCGTCATGTGGTGGAACTTCATCGGCCGTTCGCACGAGGAGGTCGCCCAGGCCCGCGAGGAGTGGATGAACAGCGACCGGTTCGGCGAGGTGAAGGGCTACGACGGCGACCGCCTGCCCGCCCCCGAACTCCCGCCCGTGGCGCTGAAACCGCGGGGAAGGGTGCGCTGAACCGCGGCGATCCCTGGCCCGCAGGTGCGCCCGCGAAGCCTCGGGGGTGACGCCGTTCCACAGAAGCGGAACGCTCCCGGGGCTTGCCGCACACAGTGCAGGAGGGGTTGGTGGCTGTTGTTGTTCCGATCTTGAGCGGTGTCGCTCGAACGACGTCTCAGTATCGGGTGACCACGGTGGGCGCCGGGCAGGAGAAGGCTGCGTACATGGCCGTCTCGACGCAGGCCGTTGCGTGAGGCTTGCCGTGGCCCCGAGAAGGAACGTCGCCCCCTATTCGGGCCGCCGACGCGCGAGATGGGCGATGATGTCGGCGGCGATCTCGACACTCTCGGGCAGGACTCGCATGATGGCGTCATAGGCCTGTTGCCGCTTCGATTGCGGCAGTTGGAGATACGCCGAGACGGTGGAGAGGTAGCCGACGTAATCCGCCGCGCTCATCGTCACGCGCCGTTTGACGACGGCCTGCCGAATGTCGAGGAACAACGGAGACTGCTGCAGCTCCGTGCCCGGCCACTGCATTTCCTCATCAGGAGCAGTCCCGTCGGGAGACGGAACCTCGTCGCTCTCCAGGAACGGAGTCCGCGCCGCACGCACAGACTCCGCAACAGCTGGGTCAGCCAGCTGAACCTGGCCGCCGAATGAGGCGAACACGCCCTCCGGTTCCAGTAGCGCGGCCGCTCTTGACCACCGACCCTCTGGGCGCGTCCAGTGCAGGGCTGCCGCCGCATAGACCAAGCCATAGGTCTCACCGGGCCGCAGGTCCTCGAACGCGGCCCGCACGGTCGTCACGTTCGGGGGCGCGGTCTTGTTCAGCTCGGCGAGCATGGCAGCGTCAGGCTCCGTCGCCGTGACCGTGACCCCATGGTCGGCGAACAGGCGGGTTGCCTTGCCGGTCCCCGCACCGATCTCCAGGGCCGTCCGGACCGGCCGGCCCGCGTACGTCATCACCACGTCAAGGAGCGCCTTGGGATACCCGAGCCGGAACCTTTCGTACGCCTCCGCGGTTGCGCCGAAGCTCAGTGCACGAGCAGACGTGCCGACCATCCTCACACGAGCGGGGCAGACAGCGCTCGGCAGTACTCCACGGCTTGGCCGTTCGACCTTGAGGGATGCTGGCAGGGCGCATCAGAGGTACTCGTCGTACGTACGGTCGCGCCGGGCCCCGTCCCGTGCGGCGGAATCCACGGTGCTCCGCCCGGTCCTCGCGGAGGCGGCCGAGTTCCGGAGGCGCCGCCTCCACCAGAGCAGCAGGGCTGCCGCGGCCACCGACACCGGCAGCACGCGCAGAGCCAGCCATCCGGCGGTCGACGACTCGTCTTGTGAACCGGGGTCGGCCGCCTGGCCCGGTGCGGGCGCCTGCGGTCCGGAGCCGGAATCGTGATCGGAGCCGGAGCCGGAGCCGGAGCCGGAGCCGGAGCCGGAGCCGGAGCCGGCGGCCTGGCGCGGTGTGGGCGAACCGAGCCAGATCGCGCCGCGGCCGTCGGCGGACGGCTCGCTCAGTGAGCGCCGCACGTCCTCGGGAAGGTTCGCGTGCTCCGCGGCGAAACGGTCGCCCGAGATCTTGGTGAGGGGAATCCTGCTGAGGTCGACGCCGCCGTACACATAGCTTCGTACGGAGGTGGTCCCGCCTTCCGTGGTCCTGTCGGTGACCTTGAACTCGCCCTCGGTGTACGACTCGACGAACCGGTCGAAGGTGTCGGTGGGCTTCCAGGGGCCGTTGATCCGCCAGTCGTCGACGTCACCCGTGTCGACAAGATCACCGTAGGTGGTCTCCTTGACGCGGCTCAGGCCGCGGTACCACTCGGCGGCGACCCTGGCGAGGTAGACCCGGCGCAGTTCGGCGTACTCGGGCGCGCTGTTGATCGCCTTCTTCAGCTCGGGAAGGATCAGACTGCGGAAGTGCCGCTCGTTGTGGTCCTCGGCCGCCTCGTCCTGCTGGGGGCACGAGCCGGTGGCGGCCTCGCCCCGCTGCTCCAGGTACTGGGTCTCCATCCTGACGTCGAGCGGGGCGTCGAGGATGTAGAGCTCGTCACCGTCCTGGTGGACCGAGGCTGGCGCGGGAAGGATCCACGTCCGGTACGACATGCACGTCCCGCTGATGCCGTCCCAGAACTGCCGGCCCCGTGCCGAGTGGGGATGGATGAGCTCGCCGATCGTCTTCTTCATCAGCAGATCGGCTTCGAGCAGGACCCGCCCGGCGTTCGTGCGGCCGAGCCGTTCGTCGACGATGCGGTCCGGCTCGTCGGGGTTGAGGTTGACCCAGAACGCCGACGGTTCGAGGGCGAGCCAGACGAAGAACGCGTCGGAGCTGGCACCGGCGGCGTCGAGACCCGCCGCGGGAGGGGCGCCACCGTCGTCGGAGAGGGGCGCCCGGAAGGCGTACTGCAGACCGCTGCCGTCGCCGGGATCGGAGAGATGGCGCAGTTGCAGGGAGGAGAAGTCGATCCCGCCGGGCGCCTGGGGCACCGGCTGTGTCAGCGCCCGGCTCAGGCCGTCGGCGGTGCCGCCCGCGGTGTCGTTCTCCCCGCACGGGTCGGCCGCCGGTGCCCTGCGCAGAGCGGTCAGTGCGACGGTCGTCAGCTGGGAGCGCATGCCGGGAGCCCGGCCGTCGCACGGTCCGGCGGAGCGGGGGTTCCGGAAGAACTGGTTCTCCTTCCTGGTCTGCCTCAGGCGCTCGTTCTCCGCCGCCTTGCGCTCCTTGATCAGCTGCCTGTGGGCTGCCACCTCCCGGGCCACGGTGGACTTCTCGGCGTCGGCCTGCGCCTTCGCCCGGTTGATGCGGTCGTTCAGCTCGTCGGCCGAGTCCTTGCCGTCCACGACGGAGTAGATGACATCCGTGGTGGAGGGGATCCGGGCGGCGCACTGAGTCCTGCACGGCGAGCGGTCGCTGTAGAGCACGAAGAGCCGTTCCCCGGACACCGGTTCGCGTGCGTTCCGGCTCAGCAGTGCCAGATCCCAGACGAGGATGCGCAGCTCGGAGTGGCTTCCGTCCATGCCCGCCGAGGCCTCGTTGGCGCGCGGGACGACGACGAACCTCTCGATCCCGGGGCGTTCGCCCATGCGCAGCTGCTCGTACAGCGCGGGGTCGTCGCGTTTCAGCGCGGCGGTCTCCACCACTTCCAGACCACGCGTGTCCACGTCGTCGAGTCCCGTGATGTCCACGAACCCGATCGCGACGTTCCGGCCACCGTCGATCCGCTGCCGGTTCCTGCCGCCCTCGAGCTGCGACCGGTGGCCCCACACCGCCTGCCGGTGCACGTACGACCGGTGGCCGAGGGGATCGCGGTACCAGTCGCCGTCGATCCGCGTCATCGACCTGCCCGACGGGGCGGGTTTGCGGTCCCTGTCCGCCGCGGGTTTCTCGGCACGGACCGGCGACTGCGTCCCCGCCCCGGCGGACGCCTCCGCCGGGCCGCCGCCCGCGCCCAGTAACAACGCCAGCATCAGCACGGACGCTGCCAGGCTCCGTGGCCCGGTCCGTCCCCTGGTCGATGACATGCCGCTCCCCCTGTTTCCTGCCGCGCCGCGGTCCGATCCGGCCCGCTGGGAGAGGCCTTTCCCTCCGGCGGCCACCCCGACGCCTGCGTCCGGGTCCGGGCCGTCCGTTGGCCGGAAGTGGCTGTCGAGGGCTCCACCGCAGGGCTGTCGAGGGAGCCGGGCCCGAGCGGGCTGACGGAGTGCTCCTGAAGCTCACGTCCCGGGACCGAACGCTCTTCGCCAGGATGCGGGTGGTACAACCGCTTACGCGCGGGGATGCTCCGGCAGGGCGAGCCAGTCCGACCAGGAGATCTCACGGCCGAGGAAGCGCGGCTGCTCGAACGGCCAGTCGGCGGCGATCCACTGCGGCACCAGCGCGTCGAAGGCCTGCTCGACCTCGGACCCCACCAGCTCGTCCACCACCCACCAGGAGATCTCGCCGTCCGCGCCGGCCCTCTCCGGCGGGTCGATGTAGACGCAGCCGAGCAGAGCTGTCTCCGCCGCGTCGAACAGCGCGTAGTTGAAGGACTGGTGTGCGGCGATCTCCTTCTCGTGCCGCAACAGGTCGGCCCGGTCGGCCTCGTAGGTCATGGTGGCCGCGGGCCATCCCCAGGCCGGGCCGAAGATGGTCCACAGCCGCTCGCGCGAACCCATCACGGCCGGATAGTCGAGCGGGGTGTCCGCTTCCCGGATCGGCCGCAGGTGATGGCCACCGCCCGGCAGCGGTACGAGGACGGGGTGGACGAAATCATCGGGAAGCCAGCTCATGGCGCCCGACCGTAGCAGTGCGCGGCCGTCCGCTTCACGGTGGTGACCTTGGTGATCCCGGCCCGGCCCGCCTGCCCGTGGGCCCGGATTGCGGGAGGTGCCGGTTACGGCCCGTGGGCGCCGCGAGGGCGGAAGGATGGCCGCTGTGTGCGGATCGGGACGTGGCCGGCAGGGGAAGGGGCTTGCGTCTCCCGCAGGGGGAGACGCGAGGGTGGGGGCATGAACGGCGACACGCTCTACTCGATCGGCGAGCTCGCTCGGCGAACCGGCCTCACGGTCAAGACCATTCGGTTCTGGTCCGATCGCGGAATCGTGTCGCCCACGGACCGGAGCCCCGCCGGCTACCGCCGCTACGGCGCCGACGCCGTCGCACGCCTGGAGCTCGTGCGGACCCTGCGCGAGCTGGGCATCGGCCTCCCCGCGATCCGCCGGGTCGTGGACCGCGAGCTCTCGCTTCCCGAGGTCGCCGCGGCGCACGCCGACGCACTGGCCGTGCAGATCCGCGTCCTGCGGCTGCGGCGCGCGGTACTGACGGCGGTCGCCCAGCGCGGGGCCACACCTGAGGAGACGGAACTCATGCACCGGATGGCACAGCTCTCCGAGGACGAACGCCGGCGTCTGGTCGGCGATTTCCTCGACGCCGTCTTCGGCGGGCTCGACGCCGATCCCGCATGCGCGGGGGTCATGCGCACGATGACCCCCGAGCTGCCCGACAACCCGGGAACCGAGCAGGTCCACGCGTGGGTGGAGCTGGCAGAGATGTCGCTGGACCCTGATTTCCGGGCCGTCATGCGGCGGGTGGCCGAGGACCTGGCGGCCGACCGGGCCCGCAGCGACACGACGGGCCCCCGCCGCGACATCGCCTCGACCGTCCGTGACCATGCCGCCCCGGCCCTGGCCGCCGGCGTCGACCCGGCCTCCTCCGGGGCCGACACGGTCGTCGCGGCGTTCATGGCGCACTACGCACACCTCGTCGGCCGCCCCGACGGCATCGAACTCCGCCGTCGGCTGGCGGCCCGGCTGGAGAGCGTGAACGACCCCCGCAGGGAGCGCTACCTCCACCTGCTCGCTGTCGTCAACGGCTGGCCGGCCCCGACGAGCCTGGCTCCCGTGCTCGAGTGGTCCCTCCGGGCTCTGCGTGTCCGGACACAGTTGTGACGGTGCGGCGGCACGGAGGCAGGGGCGGCCGGGCACGGCCGGCGCCGGTTCGAGGCGGGCCCGCACGGACCCGAGCGACGCGGCGGGCCGTGCCTTCCGCCGCCCCCCACACGGTCATTGCGGGCGTGCGCTCCACTCGGATGCGGGCTGGGCGGGACGCCGGTAGTGGTGCAGGAGGGCCCGGTGGGTGAAGGTGTAGTGGTCGATGCCGCGGGAGATGAAGCCGTGCCGGGTGGCGTCGTCCATGGCGGCGGTGAGGTCGGAGGGTCTGAGGGGCATCCAGACCAGGCGTGAGGTGAGCGCTGCCCGCAGCCAGTGGCCGTAGACGGTGCTGCAGGTCAGAAGGGCCGCGGCGATGAGGAAGAGCACGGCCTGGGACGGACCTGTGCCGCCGATGGGGACGGCGGTGAACGCCACGGCGAGGAAGAGGAGTTCGGTCAGGTGGCGTGCGGGGGTGAGGCGGCTGCCTCGTCGGTGGTGGAGGCGGGCGGCCAGGGCGAGGACGGCGGAGGTGAGGACGACGCCGGCGGCTTCCCCCAAGCTGTAGTAGGGGGGCTGAAGGAAGAACGACAGGGGGATCAGGCCCGGCACGGCGGCGACAGGCGTCGCCTGCTCCCAGGGAGAGGGCGGCCCGGCACGTTCGGCGTACTGGCGTCGCACGTAGACGTAGGTGCCCACGCCGAGGAGCACAGCGGCGAGGATCCCCGGCGAGGACAGCTCCGTGGTTCCGCTGCCGTAGAGATCCGGCTTGGTGCTGCTGGTGACGGACACGCACCAGCCGAAGACGACGACGGAGAGGATCACCGCCGTGAACCGGCTCCAGGGCGGAAGGGCGTACAAGGCCAGGCGGGTGTGCACCGCCCGGCCCAGGTCCTCCTGCCGTGAGGCGAGCATGCGCAGTGCGAGGTGCATGCGCTGGCCGGCCGCCTTCGCGTCGGGGCCGGGGTTGCGCATCCGGCGCGGCAGCCAGGTGTCGACGAGATGGGACATCAGGCGCCGTTCGAGCGATTCCGCCGTCGCGTGCGGTGCGATCAGTTCGCCGGGGTCGGCCCGGCCGTCGGTGTAGAGGAGGCGGGCCGCGCCGGCCAGCAGGGGATCGGACAGGACGTGTTCGGCCGGCGAGCCCGGGTGGGCGGCGAGGTGCGCCAGGACCGCGGCCCACAGCTCGCGCTTCGTCCGCTGCCGAGAGCCGTGCTGGATCCATCCGTCGAGATCGGACGGGGTGACGGGGCCGAGGCGGATGCCGGCGCTGCCCGAGATGACGCTGTCGCTCTCCACCACCGCCTCGGTGTAGGGGATCTCGTCGCTGATCAGGACGAACCGCGCCTGCTGTGCCAGGAGGTTCAGCGCGTGCAGGGCCGGCACGCGCTCACCCGGCGCCACGCCGTCGAAGTCGTCGAAGACCGGCAGCATGCGGCCCGAGGCCAGCAGGCCCCGCACGTGCTCGGCCGTCGCCCCGTCCAGGGCGGCTGCCGTCCATTCCAGGAGCGCTTCGAGCCCTTCGCTCCCGTGCCATCCGCTCAGCGACACCAGGACGGGTACCGGCCCGTCGCCGCGCCGTGACTGCATCAGCTTCGTGCCCAGGTGACGGGCGAGCTGCGTCTTCCCGCTGCCGGGCGCACCGAGGACGAGCAGGCACCGGCAGCCGGCCAGATCGAACACCTCCGCGATCTCGTCGTAGGTGCCGGACAGGTCGCCCTCGCCGGCGTCCGGATCGACGATGTCCTCGTGCACCGTCGTGTAGCGCAGCTTCAGCGGGGACGGGTGCGCCGAGACCGACCAGGCGCGGGTGTCGGGGGCCAGGGAACGCCACCCGTCGCGTTCCAGCGCCGTGGAGGCGTGCTGCACGACGACCGGTGCCGGCTCCGGGACGCGTTCGAGCCGCCCGATGCCGTCGGCCGGTGCCGGAGCGACCGGCGGAAGACCGCCGCGGTTCGCGGGCACCGGGGCGGGTGACTGCTGCCGCACCGCCTCGCGCATCACCTGGTACTCCGCTTGCGCCTTGAGGTAACGGGCTTCCCAGACACGTAGATTGGGTGCCTGTCCGCAGGCCTCGACCCAGGCGCGGACCAGCTTCCACTTCGGCAGGGACTCGCCTGCGGTCGCGGTGCTCAGTGCGGCCTTGCTCCAGTGCGCGGCAGCGGCGAGCTCGGCCAGCGTCATACCGGCCTCGAGCCGGAGCTCGCGCAAGTGCTGCGCGAGCTCCGCCAGCGCCGGGACGGCTTCACTGACCGGGCGCTGGGGGCGCCCGGGTCCGGAGGCGGCCATCGTCTACCGCGCCTGCTCGCCGGGAGGGGTGAGGCGGCGGGCGATGTCGAGGCCGGTCGACGTCACCATGACGATCACCGCCAGCGAGGCGGCCGCCGTGGACCCGAGCGCGGTCAGCACCGCGGTCGCCGCCCCGACCAGAACGATCACTGTCACCTTGACGGACACGGGCCACGGCAGTCGGCCGGGACCCTGGGAGGGATGGAGGACACGGGACATGAGCAACTCCTCGAAGACGGCGGTCCGGAACAGAGGAAGTGCACATCCGCGGCGCGGGGCAGTTGGCGCTGCCGCCGTGCCGCTCCGGTCTCGCAGCCGACCGGTGGACGCTCTCGAAGCATGCCCGGCGGCACACACTCCGAACAGTGGCGGAATGAGGGCACATTGCAGGGAATGTCCGATTGTGAAAGTTCGCTGAACAAAGGGTTCGGCGGCCTCCCGTGCCGTGAACAACGGCTGCCGGCGGATGTTGTGCCTGATCAGGCCGGCCGCGACGAGTGGGACGCGATGCCGAACAAGACCCGGTGTTGAACAATTCCGGACCAGCGCATACTCCCCCTGAGATCACATCTCTGAAGATTTGATCCTCCCCAGGTGCGGGAACCGGCGGTCCGGGCCCCTGCGCAGGAAAGGAAGGGGCCGTTGGCGCGGCCCCTTCCGGGCGGAGCCGGCCTGCGGCCCGTCGCGACACCGCTCCTCGGGTTCCAGGCGACAGGGAGCGCGGGTGCCCGATGCGGAGTCCGCGTCGACGAAGGACGCGTGGTCCGGGCCGTATGCCACGCGCACATGCCCGACCCCCGTTCAGGAGCGGTCGGTACACGTCACTCCGGGGGTGTCGCGATCCGCAGACGGTTGCCGTCGGGGTCGCGCAGCTCGGTCTCACGCCCCCACGGAACATCCTCCGCCCGGACACCGAACTCGCGGGCGACGGAGTCGACATCCCGCACGCGGAGATACACCAACGTGTCGGGACGGGCGTCGCCTTCGTGCTCCGACAGGAACAGCCGCACTCCGCCCCGGGCGACCTCGACGAACGCGGGAAATCCGGGTTCGAAGCGGTGTTCCCACTGTTGCGCGAAACCCAGCCGCTCGTACCAGACGACCGCTGCCGCGGCGTCCGTGACGCGGAGAACGGGAATGGCCTCTTCTTCCATGGAGCCATGCTTCCAGACCCTCGTCCCGACGGGGCCCCGGGCCGGAGGCGTCGTGCCCGGCCGCTCCTGCCCGATCGCGACCGCGGCCGCGGCCGCCGGGCGCTGCCGTGCTCTGCGGCGTGGTCGCCACCGGTGCGCTGCCGTCATCCGCCGCCGGCGGAGCCGCGCACCGCCCGGCTGCCTCGGACGTGACGGTGGTACGCCTTGTTGGCGATCCGCCAGCCCCCGTCGGCGAGGACCAGCAGGAAGACGTCGGTGAACGTGTCCGCCCCGTGCGCGAGCGTCATGGTCGCCGTCGCCACGGTGCCGTGGACGTCGACGGCGTCGATCCGGCGGGTGCGGGTGGCCTCGTCCGCGGCCGGCCGGCCGGGGAAGAGGGCGCAGTACTCGTCCAGGCCCCAGGAGACGAACGCGCCGTCCCGCATCCCTTCGACATGGGCCGTGGGCAGGAACGCGTCGCGGAAATGGGCGGGATCGCCGGTGGCGTGTCCGCGGATATAGGCGCGGAGGGGGCGGAGTACGGCGTCGTCGGGGGCCGGGGCCGTGGCGGCGACCGCGATGTCGGCCTCGCGGTCGCCGGGGGCGCCGGCCAGTCCTGTCGCGCTGCGCAAGGGGGTGTCCGTCGCGGTGGCCAGCAGGTCCATGTCCTTCGTCAGCGCGCCGATCGTGAACTCGGCGTCGTCTGCCGCGGCCGCACCGAGGAGGAAGGGCCGCTTGCGGGCCACCAGGCCGCCGAGCTGGCCGAGTTCGAGGACGTCAAGGGCCTGGTCGCGCGGCAGGCCGAGGGCGGCGGCCTGCCGCAGCGCGTCACGCAGGGCGAGCACCGCGCCCGCCAGGCTGTTGTTGGCGATCAGCTTGAGCGCGGCGGCGGTCCAGGCGTCCTCAGCGGGCCGGACGGTGCCCAGCGACTCCAGGACGGGCCGGACCCGGTCGAGAGTGCTCCCGTCGGCGGCGGCGAGGATCCGCAGGGTGCCGGCGGCGGCTGCCGGCACCGACCCGAGCAGGGGCGCGTGGACGTAGTCCGGGCCCCACCGACGGGCCAGGCCGGCCGCCTCACCGGGCCCGACGGTGCTGGTGTTGAGCACGACCGTGCCCGCACGCAGCGAGCCGCGGACGCCGTCGAGGACCTGCCGGCAGGCCGGGCCGTCGAACAGCGCCAGAAGGACGAGGTCCGCCTGCGCCACGGCCTCGTTCGGGTCGCCGGTCGTCCGGACGGTGCCCGCTGCGCGTCCCGAGCGCGTCCAGCCGACGACGTCCCGGTCCCCGGCGGCCAGTCGTGTCGCGATCGCGCCGCCCATGCGCCCCAGGCCGAGGACGGCGATCGTGTGCGGTGTCGTCATGCGGACCACAGTCGCGGTCCCCGGCCGATGCGACAAGCGCAGATTTCGCATGGCAGCCCTGCGGCTCCCGCATGCCGTTCGGCATACTGCCGCGCATGGAGTCCCCATGGATCTGACGGTGTGGCGGACGTTCGTCACCGTGTGCCGGGCCGGTTCGCTGTCGGCGGCTGCCGCCGAGCTGAACCACACGCAGTCGGCCGTGTCCCGGCAGATCGCCGGACTGGAGCGACAGCTCGGCGTGCCCCTGATGGAGCGCCACGCCCGGGGAGTGCGTCCGACGCCTGCCGGCGAGGTGTTCCGCCGGCATGCCCTGGCCACACTCAACGAGGCCGACCGCGCCGTCCGCGCCGCGCGGGACGCACATGAGGGGCCGGGCGACCGGCCCCTGGCCATCGGGGCGACACCGTCGCTCGCCGCCGGGGTCGTGCCCGAAGCCGTCCGGGGCCTGCTGCGGCGGACCGGGCCCGTCCGGTGGAGCCTGCTGCCCGCTCTGAGCGCGCAGCTGCACGGCCGTGTGGTCGCCGGAGACCTCGACGTCGCCGTCGTCACCGACGCACCGCCGGGGCTCCCGGCCGACCCGCGGGTCGCCCTGCGGTTCCTCGGCCTGGACGAGATGGTGGTCGTCCTGCCCGCCGGCCATCCGCGTGCCGGGCACGGCCCCGTGCGTATCGGGGAACTGGCCGACGAGATCTGGGCCGAGGACAACGACGGCTCCGCGGCGCTCCTGCGCCTTCATGCCGCCCGCGCCGGCGTGGTGGCCCGTGTCGACCTCGCCGCCGCCGACCTGCCCGGCAAACTGGCCCTCGTCGCCACCGGTCACGCCGTGGCGCTGATCCCCGGGCTGCTGACCGGAGCCCTGCGGGCCGACGTCACCACCGTCCGCCTCGTCGACCCCCCGACCCGGGGCATCTACGCGATCACCCCGGGCCGGGCGCCGCACCCCCGCGCGGCACCGCTTCTGGACGAACTCGTCACGTCCTTCGCGGCGGTCCGTCCGACGGCGGGGGAGCGCACCCCGTCTCCCGTCCCGGCTACCGGCCGAGCCCTCCCACCGTGTCCCGGCGGCGCGCGTCCGTGACGAAGCGCGGCTGCGAAGCCGTCGCGCCGGGCGGCCCGCCGGCCCGCGCCGTGCTGCCCTTGGGTGAGGGGCGTGGACGCATCCGGCGCGTCCACGCCCGGTGGAAGGAGTTGTGGCGATGACGGTTCTCACCCTCCGGGCCCGTGGGCCCGCCGCGGCCGGTGTCGTCTGGGCGCGGTACGTCTTTCCCGCCCGCTGGGCGACGTGGTCGCCCGGCATCGCCGCGGTCCGGACGGACGGGGACCGGATCGCGCCCGGACTGCGGGGCACGGTCGTCTCCCGGCTCGGGTTCTCCGTCGCCTTCGTCGTCGAATTCGTCGTCGAATCCGTCGACGAGGAGGAACGGGAGTGGAGCTGGCGTGTCAGCGCAGGACCGCTGCGCATGCGGCTGCACCACGCCGTGCACGACGACGGGGGAGGGGCGGCCACCACGCTGCGGCTGGAGGGCCCGGCCCTCGTCGTCGCCGCGTACAGCCTGCCCGCCCGCTGGGCCCTGCACCGCCTGGTGCGGCGCTGACGCCCCGCGGGCCGCGATGTGCGGGCCGCCGTGCGTCCGCCCGCGCCGCGGAGCGTGCGCACCCGCGCGGCCGCCGGGCCGATCGTGCCCCGTCAGGCGGCGCGCACCGCGCCCGGCCCGTGCAGGTAGCGGTCGAAGTCCGCTTCGGGGAACACCTCGCAGGCGACGGTGAGCAGCCTGCGGTGCTGGGGGTGCAGGTTGGTGATGCTGGTCGCGCGCTGAGGATCGCCCGGGGTGTTGAGGAGGTGGAGGCCGGCCACGTCGATGAAAGGGGCGTCGCGCAGGTCCCACGCCACGGCCGTCACGGCCGGCGGAAGCCGGTCCACGCTGGCGCGCAGCTGGGCGAGGTGCTGGAAGTCGATGTCTCCGTGGGGCGTCAACGTGGCGGCGGCGCCGTGGATCTCCGTGGTGACGTTCATGGTGGGCGGCCCCCTCTCCGGGGGGTTGAGAGCCCACAGACGAGGCGGCCCGGCGGTGCGGGCCGACGACTATGGCGGATCCCGGATGCCCGTGTGGGGGGCAACGTCCGTGAATCCAAAGGAGCCGGTCTCGGTGACGGCGGCTCAGTCTCTTGTCCGCCCAGCGTGACACACCCGGCGTCGTGCACGCCAGGGAGGCCTCCGGCACGCCCTCTCCCGTGGGGCCCTCTCCGTCCGCCCACCGCTCCCGGCCTGCGACGACGCACGCACGGCGGTCCGCACCGCCCGAGGCGCCGCATATGCCCTGAGGTCGGGGTGCCGCGCGTTCCCCGGCCGCTCCCGGTGCCCCCGCACCGGCGCGCACGGTCGCGCGGGGCTGTGACGCGCGGTCCGGAGCCGCGCGAGGCGATCACGTCAACGGGCGCTGCTCCACCCGGCCGGGCCGGAGTAGGAGTCCACCAGGTCCACCACGAAGACCAGCGTGGAGCCCGCCGGAATCAGGGGCGAGGGCGACTCCTTGCCGTAGCCGAGGCGAGGGGGGACGACGATCTCGCGCCGGCCGCCGACCTTCATCCCCCTGACGCCGCGGTCCCAGCCCTTGATGACCCTGCCGGCGCCCAGGGCGAACTTGAACGGTTCGCCACGGTCCCAGGAGGCGTCGAACTCCTTCCCGGACTCGGCCGTCACCCCGACGTAGTGCACCTTGACCACCATGCCCGGCTTCACCTCGGGGCCGTCTCCGACGATCAGGTCCCGGACGGTCAACTCGGTGGGAACGTCACCCTCCGGAACGCGGACCTCGGGCTTCGTCCGTTCAGTCATCGCAGCCTCGTTCCATTCCGCCGGGGTCCGCGCGCGGACCAGCCGGGCCGCACGGGCACTCCGGGCGGCAGATCGTCACGCTACCGGGGCCGCCGATCCGTGGCGCACGCCGCTGTGCCGGACACGGCACGGCCGGGCCGCGCCCGCCCGGCTCCCTTCGGCGGCCGGGCGCCCCGGTCCCCCGCTGTCGAGCCACCACCTGCCGATTCAGCCGTGTTTGTGCTGACTTGACTGCCTCGCCCTGGCCTGACCTCATCGGTTCAACCCGATTCGTCCCGACACATCCGATCTAGTTCGTCTCGAACCGTCCAACCCGGTTAGTTCGTATCTGTCCGACCCGTCCCGTGACCGCGCCACGCGGGGGCCGCCCGTGCTCCGGCCCCCGCGGCCACGGGCGCTCGCACATCCTGGCCGGGGCGAGGGCTGCTCCGGTCGTGACTGCGCGGACGGAGCTTCTCCGGCGCAACCTTCCGTGCGCCTCGGGCGTCATGTCTTCGTCCGGTCGTCAGGTCGTCCGTTCATCCGGTTGTTCGTTCTCGCGTTCGTGCGCCGCCCGTTCCTCTGGAGTGCCCTTGCCTTCCACCGCTGTCCGGCGGCGGCGCCTCGCCGCTGCCACCGCCACCGCCCTGGCCGTCACCCTGGGCTCCGGCCTCCTGGCCGCCCCCGCGGCCGCCGCCGGAGGTGCCGCGGTGGCGGACGCACCGCCTGCCGCCACAGTGCCGTCCGCGGGGTCCGGTGAGGAGATTCCGGCGCAGGTGCCGACCGGCACGATCGACCTGGACAGGACCTCCGCCCTGGACTTCGTGTTCGATCTGGACGCGGGCGAGGTCCTGGTCCGTTTCACCCTGCGGAACGCGCGGACGGGCGACAGCGTCACCTTCCTCCGCACCCACGGCGGTCAGGGCGGAACGGGTACCGGCACCCCGTGCCGCTTCACGTGGGACGGTACGTTCTCGTACCCGGACCCGGACGGCACGGCCGCGACCTTCGCCGCCAACTCCGGCACGTACACGTGGACCCTGACCGCGACCCCGGCCCAGGGCGGTGACCCGGTCCTGACGCGCTCCGGCTCCTTCACCGGGACCCGTACCCCCCGTGCCCACGGCTTCGACGACGACGGCGTCTTCGACCTGCTGGCGGTCGGCGCCGACGCCCGGCTCCACGGAGAGGGCTCCTACCGCGGCGGCGTGGGCCGGAGCGACTTCTGGTCGGGCCGGGGATGGGACGCCTTCGACCGCCTGGAGGTCACCGGCGACGTCGCCGGAAGTGCTCATTCCGACTTTGTGGTGCGCGACCGCACCGGCGTGCTCTGGCTCTACCGCGGCAACGGCGGCAGCACGCCGGAGTACCTGGAGCCGCGTTCGCGGGTGGGCGGCGGCTGGCAGGTCTACCACCACATCGCGGGCGGCAGCGACCTGGTGGGCGACGGCCGGTCCGACGTCGTCGCCGCCGACACCTCCGGCGTCCTGTGGCTCTACAAGTCCACCGGGGACACCGCCGCTCCCTTCGCCGCGCGCAAGCGGGTGGGCGGCGGCTGGCAGATCTACAACCAGATCACCGCCGTCGGGAACATCGCCGGCGGCCCCGCCGGCGACCTGGTCGCCCGGGACAAGGCCGGCGTCCTGTGGCTGTACCTGGGCAAGGGCGACGGCACGTTCACCACTCGCGAACGCCTCGGCGGCGGCTTCCAGCGCTACAGCGAACTCGTCGGCGGTGGCGACTGGGACGGCGACGGCCTGGGCGACCTCCTCGCCGTCGAGCCCGCGACCCGCACCGTCCACGCATTCAACGGCACCGGCCTGCGATTCACGCCCCTCGACCTGACCAGGAAGGCCACCCCGCTCTTCAAGGGCGACGCCCACACGCTCTACGGATGATCACGTGCCCGCGTCGGGCGGCAGGCATCAGGTCCCGGGGTGACGCCGATGATGGTCGGTGCCGGGAATGCGGGGAGGCCCGCCGTGGCAGGAAGCAGGTACGGAAGGGGACTTGACAGGGCAGGAGCCGTGCCGTGTCCTCGCAGGAGGGCGACGATGCCGGGGGGACGCGTGGAGACAGCCGGATCCGACGGGACGGGGAGCGAGCCTTCGGACGGGGACACGGGTCCGGAGCACGGTGCGCCGAGGCCGCCCCGGGTGCGAGGCGGAGGCGGCCGGGACTTCCTCCACGTCGTCATCGTGATCCTCGCCGTCCTCGCGCTGGGGGCCGTGCTCAACGCGTCCAGCGACAGTTGCGACAGCCCGTCGGCAGCCTGCGTCGATCCGTGATGCCCCGCGGGGGCGGAGCCGCTGCCGCAAAAAGTCCTGCCGGCCCCGGGGTCGCGGTGGGCCGGCGATCGCAGCGGGCTCCGGCCGAGGGGCCGTCCGCCCGGTCCGGGCCCCGTTGCGGCAGCCCTGCGCCCGGCCGCCACCGGGTCCGTCGCCCGCAGGTCCCCGGTCGCTGCGCGCGGATCACCACCCCCACGTACCGGGGCCGCCCTTGAAAGGTCCCTGGATCTCGGGGGTGATCCACCCGCCGTAGAAGTCGCCCTCCTGAGCCGCCACCGCCTCGCCGTCGACCGTGCAGCGGAGCGCGGACGGGTAGAAGGCCAGGTGACCGCGGAGGGCCGTGTAGGGAGCGAGGGGCTGCTCGTAGCTCCACGCGGCCCGGACGGCCGTGAGGTCGCCGGCGACGACGTCCCAGTACGACGCCCTACCCTTCCACTCGCAGTGGGTGCTGCCCGGACGTGCGCGCAGGAACTCCGCCCGCACATCGCCCGGCGGCACGTAGAAGACGGGCGGGTGGCTCGTCTCGAGGACCCGCAGGCTCGCGCGGGTGTCCGCCACGAGCCGGGAACCCAGGAGGACCTGCACGTGCCGGTCGTCCGCCACCAGCTCAGGAGGCCGGGGGTAGTCCCACACCGACTCCGGCGGCCGGGTGCCGGATCGCTCTCGCCCGTCGGGGCGGTCGTACACGTCGTCGGTGTCCATCGCGGCTCCTGTGCCCTGGCTCTCGTCCGAAGGGTTCTGCCACGTGTTCCTCCGCGTCCCGGCGCGCGGATGCAACGGCGACCGGTGACGGTGCGGCCGCGGCGGCTCGCCGGGAGCGGTGCGACGCGCGAGCCGCAGGCCAGGGTGCGGGCGGGGACGCGGGAGCAGCTGCGGAGGCGGACGCGTACCGCCGTGGTGTGCCGACCCGCTCACCCGGTGTCACCGGGCGTCAAAGGCGTGTGAGGGAAGCGCCCGCCGACGCCAAGAACACGCCAGGAGCCGCAGGACTCCCTCACCGGAGGCTCACGCTGAGCGGAGCCTCCACCAGTGAAGGGACCCGTCCGCATGACCGTTCCGACCGCTCCGGCCGCAGAGAAGGGTGCCGACCCCGGCACCGACCCCGGGGCCGAGCCCCCCGACAGCGGGAGCAGGCACCGGCTGACGGCGGTCACCGGCCTGGCCGCCCTGTCGCTGGACGCCATGGCGTCCGTGGCGTACGGGCCTGAGGCGATCGTCCTCGTGCTGGCGGCCGCCGGGGGCCACGGGCTCGGCTTCACCCTGCCGGTCACCCTGGCCATCGCGGGTCTCCTCGCCGTCCTCGTCGCCTCGTACCGCCAGGTCATCGCGGCGTTCCCGGACGGCGGCGGCTCCTACGCCGTGGCCAGGGCCCGCCTCGGCCGCCGGACCAGCCTGGTGGCCGCCGCCTCGCTCGTCCTGGACTACGTCCTCAACGTGGCCGTCGCCGTCACCGCCGGCGTCGCCGCCCTCACGTCCGCCTTTCCGGACCTCCACGACCACCGTCTGGCGCTGTGTCTCGGTGTGCTGGCCCTCGTCTCCGCCGTGAACATGCGGGGGATCGCCGACTCGGCCCGCGCGTTCATCGTGCCGACCGCCGTCTTCGTCGGCGCGATCCTGGTCCTGATCCTCGTGGGGCTGTTCCGCGACGGGCCCGTCTCCACCGCCGCGTCCGCCGGGCACGCCTCCGCCCTCGCCGACGACGCCACCACGGTCGGAGCCCTGCTTCTGCTGAAGGCCTTCGCCTCGGGCTGCTCCGCCCTCACCGGCGTCGAGGCGATAGCGAACGCCGTGCCCTCCTTCCGGGCCCCGGCCGCCCGCCGGGCGATGCGCGCGGAAGCCGCGCTCGGCGCACTGCTCGGCGTGATGCTCATCGGTCTGGCCGTGCTGATCTCCCGCTTCGGGCTCCAGCCGGTCGAGGGCGTCACCGTCCTGGCCCAGCTCGCCGACGCCTCTCTCGGCCACAACTGGGCCTTCTACCTGGTGCAGTTCGCCACCATGATCCTGCTCGCGCTCTCCGCCAACACCTCCTTCGGCGGTCTGCCCGTCCTGCTGAAACTGCTCGCCCGCGACAACTACCTGCCGCACGTCTTCGGCCTCAGGGCCGACCGCCAGGTGCACCGGCACGGCGTGCTGTGGCTCGCCGTCGTGTCGGCGGCCCTGCTGCTCTTCTCCGGCGGGGACACCAACACCCTCGTCCCCCTCTTCGCGATCGGTGTGTTCGTGGGCTTCACCATCGCCCAGACCGGGATGGTCCTCCACTGGTGCCGGGAGCGAGGCCCGCGGTGGGCCGCGAAAGCCGCCCTCAACGGCCTCGGCGCGCTCCTGACGGGTGTCTCCGCGATCGTCGTCACGGTCACCAAGTTCCACGAGGGAGCCTGGCTGATCGTCGTCGCGCTTCCCCTGCTGGTCCTCCTCTTCGAGGCCGTCCACCGCGCGTACGCCGGAATCGGCGAGCGCCTCGGCATCGGCCGCATCCCCGAGCCGCCGCACCGCGAGCGCTCCCTCGTCCTCGTCCCCGTCTCCTCGCTGACGCGGCTGACCAGCGAAGCCCTCACCGCCGCGGTCTCCCTCGGCGACGACGTGCGTGCCGTCACCGTCTGCCACGGCGACACCGAGGACCTGGCCGCCGGCGAAGCCCTGGAGCGCGACTGGGCGCTCTGGGATCCGGGCGTGCCGCTCGTCCGCATCCCCTCCGAGAGGCGGGCCCTCGGCAGGCCGATCACCGGCTACGTGCAGAAGCTGCGCGCGACCGAGCCGGGCACCCGGATCACCGTTCTCATCCCCGAGGTCGAACCCGATCACCTCTGGCAGCGCCTGCTCCAGAACCAGCGCGGCGCGGTGGTGGCGCATGCCGTGCGCCGGGACACCGACGCCGCGGTCTGCCGGCTGCGCTTCCGGATCGGTTCCCCCTGAGCCTGCGGCGGTGACCCCCGTGCCTGCCCGCGCGGGACGTGATCACGGCGAGGACCTCCGGTGCGGTGGCGTGGCCGGACGTCACCGCCCCGGCGCGAGCGCGCGACCGTCCCGGAACGAGGCACGCTCCGGCCCGTGGCCACCGCATGGCGGCCACGGGCCGGAGCCGTTCGCCCCGTCCCCGGCGCCGCAGGCACCCCGTCCCGTGCGCCGTCGTGTGCGTCCCACCGCGTGAGCCCTGTGTACGCGAGCCGTCAATGCCGTGTCAGCGTCCGCGGTACCGGCGACAGGATGACGTCAAGGTGAGGGAGCGGCGGCGCGCGGCGGGCTTCCATGGCGGCAGGCGACCGGGCAACCGGACCGCCCTCACCCACCCGTGTGTCACAGGGAGTCGGTTCACCATGAGCATCGAGAACGTGGTCGGAATCCTCGTCGCCGTCAGTCTCGTCGGCTACCTCGTCGCCGCGCTGATCCGTCCGGAGAAGTTCTGACCGGTGCCGGATGCCCGGACGTCCTGAAGTCCCGACGGGCGGCGGGACGTCGCGGCACGGTCGCGCGGCCGCGCCCGGCACGGGGTGCGTGCGGCGCGCTCAGAGGCTCCGGGCACCCCCCCGCCCGCGGCCTGCGAGCGCGCCGCGTAGGGGATGCGTCAACAGCGGGGCCGGGGACGTCAGGGCGGCGTCAACGAAGGCAGCGGATGGCTGAAAAGGATGTTTGCTCAATCCGTCAGACAATCCGCTCGTCCTTCATTCGGGAGTTCACGATGGCCGATCTGGCCTTCGTCGTCACCACGGTCGCGGTCTTCGCGCTGGTGGCGTTCATCGCCAAGGGGGTGGCGAAGCTGTGAGTGCCGAGAACGTGGTCGGCCTGCTCGTCGCCGTCGCCCTGCTGGGGTATCTGGTCCTCGCGCTGGTCAAGCCGGAGAGGTTCTGAGCCCGAGATGAGTCCTGTTCCGGCTGGGATCCTCCAGCTTCTTGCGCTCGTCGCCGCCCTCGGTCTGTCGTACCGGCCGCTCGGCGACTACATGGCGCGCGTCTACTCCTCGGAGAAGCACTACCGCCCCGAGAAGTGGATCTACAAGGCGATCGGTGCGAATCCGTCCGCCGAGATGCGCTGGCCCGCCTATCTGCGCGGTGTCCTCGCCTTCTCCGCGGCGGGCGTGCTGTTCCTCTACGGTCTGCAGCGGCTCCAGGGCAGTCTGCCCGGCTCGCTCGGGTTCGCGTCGATCGACCCGGACCAGGCGTTCAACACCGCCGCGTCCTTCGTCGCGAACACCAACTGGCAGTCGTACTACGGCGAGCAGGCCATGGGCCACGTCGTGCAGACCGGCGGTCTCGCGGTGCAGAACTTCGTGTCGGCCGCGGTGGGCATCGCGGTCGCGGTGGCACTCGTCCGCGGCTTCGCCCGGTCCCGTACCGGCGAGCTGGGCAACTTCTGGGCCGACCTGGTGCGCGGCGTCGTCCGGATCCTGCTGCCGATCTCCGTCGTCGGCGCGCTGGTCCTGGTCGCCTGCGGCGCGATCCAGAACTTCTCCGGCATCCACGAGGTCGGCCAGTTCACCGGCGGCACGCAGCAGTGGAACGGCGGCGCGGTCGCCTCGCAGGAGGTCATCAAGGAGCTGGGCACCAACGGCGGCGGCTACTTCAACGCCAACTCGGCCCACCCCTTCGAGAACCCCAACGGGCTGTCGAACCTCTTCGAGATCTTCCTGATCCTGGTCATCCCCTTCGCGCTGACCCGGACCTTCGGCCGGATGGTCGGCTCGCTGAAGCAGGGCTACGCGATCCTCGGCACCATGGCCGCGATCTGGCTCGCGTTCACCGCGCTGATGTTGTGGACCGAATTCGCGGGCCGCGGACCGGCGTTCGAGCTCGCGGGCGGCGCGATGGAGGGCAAGGAGACCCGGTTCGGAATCGGCGCCTCCGCGATCTTCTCCGTCGCCACGACACTGACCTCGACCGGCGCGGTGAACTCCTTCCACTCCTCCAACACCGGCTTCGGCGGCGGCATCAACCTGCTGGGCATGCAGCTCGGCGAGATCGCGCCCGGCGGCGTCGGCTCCGGCCTCTACGGCATGCTGATCATGGCGATCATCGCCGTGTTCATCGCCGGACTGATGGTCGGCCGCACCCCCGAGTACCTGGGCAAGAAGATCGGCACCCGCGAGATCAAGCTCGCGGCCTGCTACATCCTGGTCACCCCGGCGCTCGTCCTCGGCTTCACGGCCGCCTCCTTCGTGCTGGACACCCCGGCGAACTCGATGACCAACTCCGGCGCGCACGGGTTCTCCGAGATCCTCTACGCCTACACCTCCGGCGCGAACAACAACGGCTCCGCGTTCGCCGGCCTCAACGCGGACACCCAGTGGTTCAACTCGACGATCGGCATCGCCATGCTGCTCGGCCGGTTCCTGCCCATGGTGTTCGTCCTCGCGCTGGCGGGTTCGCTCGCGGAGCAGAAGCCCGTCCCGGAGACCGCGGGCACCCTGCGGACCGAGAAGCCCCTGTTCACGGGCCTGCTCGTCGGCACCATCATGATCATCACCGGTCTCACCTACTTCCCGGCACTCGCGCTGGGACCGCTCGCCGAAGGGCTCGCGGCATGACCATCGACCACCGAGAGAAGCACGAGGACACGATGTCCGCCTCCGCCCCTGCCACAACGGCGCCGCACGGCGGCCCGGCCGGGGGAGATCCGTCGCCCGGCCGGGTGGGCGGCGGTCTCTTCGACCCGAAGCAGCTGGTCAGGTCCCTCCCGGACGCGCTGCGCAAGCTCGACCCGCGCGTGATGATCACGTCGCCCGTGATGTTCGTGGTCCTGGTCGGCTCCGTGGTCACCACCGTCCTCGCCGCCCTCGACCCGGGGGACTGGTTCGGCTGGGCGATCACCGCCTGGCTCTGGCTGACCACGATCTTCGCCAACCTCGCGGAGGCGGTCGCCGAGGGTCGCGGCAAGGCCCAGGCCGAGACCCTGCGCAAGGCCAAGACCGACACCGTCGCCCGCCGCGTGGCCCGGGACGGCTCCGAGGAGCGGGTGCCGGGCACCGACCTGCGCATCGGCGACCTCGTCGTCTGCGAGGCCGGTGACGTCATCCCCGGCGACGGCGACGTCGTCGAGGGCGTCGCGAGCGTCGACGAGTCCGCGATCACCGGCGAGTCGGCGCCCGTCATCCGGGAGTCCGGCGGCGACCGCTCCGCCGTCACCGGCGGCACCAAGGTGCTCTCCGACCGGATCGTCGTCCGCATCACCACGAAGCCGGGCGAGACCTTCATCGACCGCATGATCAGCCTCGTCGAGGGCGCCGCCCGGCAGAAGACGCCGAACGAGATCGCCCTCAACATCCTCCTCGCCTCGCTGACCGTCGTCTTCCTGCTCGCGGTCGTCACCCTGAAGCCCTTCGCGATCTACGCCGGCGCGGACGACCAGACCTCGCTCATCGTCCTCACCGCGCTCCTGGTCTGCCTGATCCCGACGACGATCGGCGCGCTGCTCTCCGCGATCGGCATCGCGGGCATGGACCGGCTCGTCCAGCGCAACGTCCTCGCGATGTCGGGCCGCGCGGTCGAGGCGGCGGGCGACGTGTCGACCCTCCTGCTCGACAAGACCGGCACCATCACCCTCGGCAACCGCCAGGCCGCCGAGTTCGTCCCCGTCCGCGGGACCACGGCGGCCGAACTCGCCGACGCGGCACAGCTCTCCTCGCTCGCCGACGAGACGCCCGAGGGGCGCTCCATCGTCGTCCTCGCGAAGACGGCGTACGGGCTGCGGGAGCGCCACCAGGGCGAACTCGTGAACGCCGAATGGATCGCCTTCACCGCGCAGACCCGGATGTCGGGCGTGGACGTGGACGGCAGGCGGACCCGCAAGGGTGCGACCGGCTCGGTCGTCGCCTGGGTCGAGGAGCAGGGCGGCCGTGCCGGTGCCGAGGCCCAGGAGCTCACCGACCGGATCGCCGCGGCCGGCGGCACCCCGCTGCTGGTCGCCGTGGCCGACGACAGGGGCGCCCGCGTCCTCGGCGTCGTCCACCTCAAGGACGTCGTCAAGGAAGGCATGCGGGAGCGGTTCGACGAACTGCGCCGCATGGGCATCCGCACGGTCATGATCACGGGTGACAACCCGCTGACCGCCAAGGCCATCGCCGAGGAGGCGGGTGTCGACGACTTCCTCGCCGAGGCCACCCCCGAGGACAAGATGGCCCTCATCAAGCGCGAGCAGGCGGGCGGGAAGCTCGTCGCGATGACCGGCGACGGCACCAACGACGCACCGGCACTCGCCCAGGCCGACGTCGGCGTCGCGATGAACACCGGCACCTCGGCGGCCAAGGAAGCCGGGAACATGGTCGACCTCGACTCCAACCCGACCAAACTCATCGAGATCGTCGAGATCGGCAAGCAGCTCCTCATCACCCGGGGTGCCCTGACCACGTTCTCCATCGCCAACGACGTCGCGAAGTACTTCGCGATCATCCCCGCCATGTTCGCGGTCGCCTACCCGAGCCTCGACAAGCTCAACATCATGGGCCTCGCCTCGCCCGAGTCCGCCATCCTCTCCGCGGTGATCTTCAACGCGCTGGTCATCGTCGCCCTGGTGCCGCTCGCCCTCAAGGGCGTGCGCTACCGGCCCACCAGCGCGGACCGGATGCTCCGCCGCAACCTCGCCGTCTACGGGATCGGCGGCCTCGTCGCCCCGTTCGCCGGCATCAAGATCATCGACCTGCTCCTCTCCCTCATCCCCGGAATCGGCTGATCATGAACAACTCGGCAGCAAACACGGGCCGTGTCCTGTGGGCGGGCCTGCGGGCACTGCTCGTCCTCACCGTCCTGTGCGGCGTGCTCTACCCGCTCGCCGTCACCGGCGTCGCCCAGGTCGCCTTCCCCGGCAAGGCGAACGGGTCCGAGATCGAGGACGCGAACGGGAAGGTCGTCGGCTCGGAGCTCATCGGCCAGCGCTACGACCTCCCGCTGAAGGACGGCGAGGAGACCCCCGCGCCCGACCTGCGCTGGTTCCAGCCCCGCCCCTCCAACGGCCTGGGCACCAACAGCGTCAACACCCAGTACTCGATCATCCTGTCCGGCGCCACCAACCGCTCCGGCGACGACGGTGCGGAAACCGGAGAGGACGGGCAGCAGTACTGCCCGGCGAAGCCCGAAGAGGGCACCCTCTGCGCCCAGGTCACCGACGCGAAGGCAGCCGTCGTCGAGGACAACTCCGTCCCCGGCCACACGGTGAAGCCGTCCGACGTGCCCGCCGACGCCGTCACCTCCTCCGGCTCCGGCCTGGACCCGCACATCTCCCCGGAGTACGCGCAGCTCCAGGTCCACCGGGTCGCGCAGAAGAACGGCCTCACCGTCGCCCAGGTCGACCAGCTCGTCGCCGACCACACCGACGACCGCGTCCTCGGCTTCATCGGCGAACCCCGCGTGAACGTCCTCGCACTCAACATCGCCCTCAAGGCTCTGGTGGAGAAGGGCTGACGGGCCGGGCGGCCGGGACCACCGGGACGCCCCCGCCGGGTGTCCGCGGCCGGGTCGGCGGCGGGCACCCGGCCGGGCGTCCACCACCGACCCGGTCTCAGGGCCGGTAGACCAACTCCAGCGCGCAGGCGGCGATCGCGCCCCAGACGCCGAGTCCGAGCATCAGGATGCTGCCGGAGGCCGCGCCGACGGTGATGAGGACCGCGGCGGTCCCCGCGAACGCGACGACGATGCGCCGGATGCCGCGGTCGGGCCGCCATACGGACGTCATGCATGCAGCCTCCCGCCCGTCTGCCGGGAGTGCCACCGCACGCCGCGTTTCCTTGCACGATCCTGACGCCGGCCCCGGGCACGGCGGCGCGCGACCGCGTGAGAGCGGCGGGACGGGCTGACGCCGTCCGTTCCCGGGACCGCGGGCGGCCCTGCCGTGTGACCGGCTCGCCGCCGCCGCTGCTCGCGGGGCAGGTGCGGCGGATTGCCTCCGACGCGGTGCGGCTAGGGTGGGGCGGCCCTCCCACGTGAACGAAGGACGCACATGGCCCGCCCCTACGATCCCGCCCCGCGGCGGTTCGTCTTCACCGCCGGCGACGGCGACGGCGGACACGAGGTGTCCGCGGGAGATCCGCAGGAGGCGTACACGGCGTTCTCCGCGTTCTTCCGGGACCGGGACCGGGACTCCGGCACCTGCACCATCCGCGACGAGCGGGCGGGGCAGAGCCTCGTGCTCTCGCCGGGGCAGGGGATGATCTCCCGGATCGCGGACGGCGACCCGCCCCGCTCGGAACACCTCCGGGTGGACCGGCGCAACCGGTACCTCCCGGGCGCCATGCTGTTCTTCGAGAACGGCTACGCGGGCCTCGACCACTTCGGCCAGTGGTTCCCGGACCCCGCCGACCTCGACGCGTCACCCGAGGCCCGCGGTGCCGCGCGGGCCGCCGCGTTCACGACGGAGGCGACGGCGTTCGAGGAAGTGGCCCGGATCTGGGGGGATTCGGGCATCGTGGACCCCAGCGACCGGTTCTACGTCTTCTTCGACGGGGACGGCCTCGACGACGACCGCGCCGAACGGGCCGAACTGCTGGCGCTGATCGCGTTCCTCGGCATCGAACGGGTGGGCGCCCCGGCCGGGGCCGCCGACGGCGAGGTCTGGGTGCTCGCCGACCCGCGGCTCGCCGGCGCGTGCGCCCGGTGGGCGTGAACGACCGGCGCGCGGCGGCACCGCCTCGTCGCCGTGCCACCCGCCGAGGATCCGCCGGGCCCGCCCGGCGCCGCCCCAGAGAAACCTGAGCCCATGAGAGACACCGTCTTCACCCGTCGCAGCGGCTGGATCCCGAATGTGGTCAGCGAGGACGGCGTGCTGAAGCTGATGCTCGGCGCCGGCGCCGACGCCAACCACGAGCCCCGCACGTTCACGTTCCCGATCACGGAGGCCCACCTCGCGGTCATCCGGGAGGACCTGGCCCGTCATCTGCTGCTGTGGAGCGCGGTCCTGCCCCTGTGCGACGACGCGGGAACCCGCGGCGCGCTGGACGAGGGCGCCGCCGTCGCACTCCTCGACCCGGTCCTCCTCTCCCCGCCCGCCGACGTCGACGCGCTCTTCGGCGGCATCCGGTGGGACCGGAGCCGACTCGTCGCCCACGGCGCCCGGATCGAGCTGCTCGACCGCGGTCAGGTCTGCGCGGCGATGCAGGCGGCGACCGAGACACCGGACCAGCAGCGCGCCCAGAAGGACCACGCGGACCGCCGCCGCGCCCGCCGCGGAACCGTCCTCGGCCCGCTCGACGCCGCGCTTCTGCACTACACGGGCCGCTATCTGCACGGGGCGACCGTTCCGAAACGGCTCCCGGACGCCGTCGATCCGGCACTCCTGCCCCAGGTGATGCGCGTGATCGCCACCGCGGAGCAGGCATCCGCCGGGATGCGGATCGGCACCGACCCGCGACGGGGGAAGCGCGCCACGGACAAGCGCGCCTGGAAGCGGACGGAGACGGCGGTCGAGGAGGCGGTACGCCGTGCCCACCCCGGGCTGGTCGACGACGCGGTGCGCACCGTGAGCTTCCTGATGTGCGTGGAGACCGCTGAGCGCTCCAGGAGGACAGCAGCCCAGGACGACGAGGAAGCCGGCGGCGACCGCCCCGGCGACGACGGGAGCGCGCGGAAGACGGCGCTGTCGTTCACAGACGACAAGGACGTCGAGCGGAAGTGGCGCCGGGGCGGTCCCCGCACGGCCACCGCGGACTTCTGGGACTTCGTCGGCGAACGCTCCGCGGGGGACAACGAGGTCTTCACCATCGAGGACGAGGCGATGGGCGAGGGCATCCAGCTCCACTTCTACGCGGACTCCGCCGCCAGGATCACGACGGTGCGGCCGGGGACCGGCGGGTCGGAGCCGGAGTACCTGGTCGAGTACGGCCTGGTCGACGGGATCGACGGCTACCGGGCGCTGGTGAGCGCCTTCGTCCTCGGCGGCTGCGCCGCGCTCGGACCGCACGGCCCCTGGATGCGGGACGTGGACGAGTTCGAGCGCGAACGCCGTCGGCGCCGCGCACGGTAGTCGCCGCGGCGGTCCGCGCGGAGGCGTCCGGAGCAGCGCGGAGGCGCGCCCCAGGCGGAGACCTGACGTCCGGAGCCGGGCAGCCGCGGGCCCGAGCCGGAAGGGCAGCCGGGCCGTGCCCGTACGGTCCCGGCGTCCGCGCGAGGTCTGCCCGTCAGGTCCTTGCCGCCGGGCGGACCGCGTCGGTAGAAGGGTGGGATGCATCTCCACAGGGGCAAGGACTCGTCGGGCAACGAGACCTCGGACAGGCGTTCCTCCTCCTTGCCCCCGACCGCGCTGCAGGCCCTGCACGCGACGGCGGGGAACGCGGCGGTCACGCAGATGATCCAGCGTTCCCTGGCGGACCGGCAGGAGACGGCGGGCAACCCCGAGCTGAGGCGGGCGGTCCAGCGTGCGCGTCACGAGCACGGCCCCCACTGCGGACACGAGGCGGAGGTGCAGCGCCGGGTGCAGGAACCGCCGGCCGTCCAGCGGCGGTCCTCCTTCGCGGACGCCCAGCGCACCCCCGGCCGTCCGCTGTCCCACCACATCCAGCGGACGGCGGAGCAGGCCTACGGCATGCCCTTCGGCCACGTCCGGGTCCATGACGACCCCGTGTCCCAGCAGTCGGCGGTGGAACTGGGCGCCAGTGCCTACACCAGCGGGCCGGACATCTACGTCGGTCCGCAGGGCGCGGACGACGAGACGATGTACCACGAGCTCGACCATGTCCGTCAGCAGTCGCTCGGGCCGGTGCCGGGCACGGACAACGGCATGGGCGCCAGGGTTTCGAGCCCCCGCGACCCCTTCGAGGTCTCCTCCGCCGCCAACGGCAGGCGGGTGGCCAGGGGAGAGGCACCCGACCTCGCTCTCCCCGGGGCGCCGGGCCACGGCGGTGCCGTGCAGCTCTCCGCCGCGGCCCCGGCCGTCCAGCGTATGGAGGACCAGCGCGGCCGCCGGGACGACCGGGAGTACGAGGCCGACAACTCCGCCCCCGAGCAGGACAGCGACAGCTCTCCGGAACGCCGGGAACTGCGTGAGCAGATCCGGCGCCAGATCGAGCAGGGGCCCGACATGGGCGATCTCGCCGACAGGCTCGACCGGCTGGGGGAGGGGCCGCTCATCCCCCGGATGCGGCGTGTGCTCCCGGAATCCGACTCCGATTCGCCGGAGCGTCCGGCGCAACCCCCGGCGCGCGAGCGGGCGTTGCCGGCCCGGGAACCGATTCCCACCCTGGCCGAGCACAGCGACCTGGCCCCGCTGCGCGACCTGCTGACGCAGGATCTGGAGGAGGGCGACCTCGGCAGGAAGCTCAAGGTCACGTTCAACGTGTTCGCCAACGGCAACGCGACCGAGGGACATGCCTGGATGGAGGTCACCGGGTCCGGCGGGCGGCGGGTCTCCTTCGGCTTCTTCCCGACGGAGCCCGGGTACATGTCGCTCGGCAGCGTGACGGGCGGTGTGCGCTGCCCCGACCCGTTCGCCGCGCGGCGCAGTGCCACGAGCCACGAGTCGAAGAACGTGGCGCTGCGGGACATCGTGAAGGGCTATCAGCTCGTCCACGGCAGGGTGCAGGACAACTACAGCTTCACCCTCCACAACTGCACGACCTTCGCGGGCGACGTGTGGAAGGCGATGACGGGCAAGGCCATCCCCACGAACCTGCTCAGCGCGATGGGCCTGCTGAGTCTCGCCGTCGCGACCCCCCGGGCCGCGGCCGAGGGCCTGGAGAGCCACCAGGAGCAGCGGACGACCGAGCGCAGGGGCCGTGTGCTCCCTCTCGCGCAGGGCCCCGCGCGCGGTCTGATGCCGGGACCCGGAAACGCCGAGGAGGTGGCCGAGCGGCTGGCCCGGGCCCGGCAGTCGCAGAGCAGCTCGTCCGAGTCCACCGAGGAGGTGGACTGACGGTCCGCCACGGCGGCGGTGGTACGCCGTGGCGGGTACGCCGTACCGGTGTCGTGACGGGCGGGACCCGCGTCGCGCCGGCCGTGACCGGTGTGCCGTCCCGGCCGGGCCGGCGAGGCGCTACCAGGACGTCGCGGGGTGGTTCTCCGCGTCGGGCAGCGATGCGGTGCCGGAGGCGCGCGTGCGGGAGGAGTTGCCACGGTGGCGGGCGCCCAGCGGGCTGAGTTCGAAGCACAGCCTGCCGCACGCGAGCAGCGCGCCGTGGCCGAAGACGAGCGTCAGCCACGTTCCGTCGTGCCAGTACCAGTCATCGGTCCACGGGCGGGTGATCGCCGCTGTCACCGCCAGATGGCAGACGGCGGCCACCGCCCCCGCCCGGCGCCGCCGGGGGAAGAGGAACACCGGCAGGGACCAGAGAAGGGATGCCAGCACCACGAAGGGCGCGGCGAACGGCAGACCGGACATGGCGGACCTCACGTGAGGGCGGCGGACGCCCGCAACCCTCACACCGGCGGGTCCCCGGCACCAGCTCCGCGGGATATCGGCGTGATCACGGTGCGGCGTCGGTCCCCGGCCGCGGACACATGAGGCCTCGCGTGGGTGCGGACACACGCGCTTCTCCCCGCGTACACCTCGCGGCCCGTCGCCGCACGCTCGGCTGTCGTCGGCGGTCCCTACGCTGGACGGCATCGGCGAAGGGGGTGGCTCGTTGGGCGGGCGCGTGGTCACGTGCCGGTGCGGACACCTGTGGACCCTCCACGCGGTGGGGCGCTGCGACGGCGAGGACGGTTCCTGCGAGTGCGGGGGGTTCCGTCCGGACAACTGGCACCGCAACACCACCGACACGTGCCACGGATGCGGCCACGGCCGGTCGTCGCACCCGGGTGTGCGCTGCCGTGCCTCGGTCGGCCAGGACACCGTGACGGAACGGCACTTCGGCTTCGAGGGCGACACGTGGACCACGGAGAGGCGGATCGACGTCGTCTGCGCCTGCCAGAGCTTCTGGTGAGTCCGGCGAGTCCGGTGAGCCGGGTGAGGCGGGCGAGCCCGGTGCGTCCCCGCCCCCGTACCTGTCCCCGCCCCCGTCCGTGCATCCGTCTCCGTCCGCGGTCCCCGCGAGGCGTGCGGTGAGCGCGGCGGCGGTCGTCGGTGCGGCCGGGATCGCGGTCGTCGTCGCGGGCGTGGCGGCCCTCGTGGTCATCGTGCGCAGCGGCCCCGTCGTCCCTGACACCGCTCGCCCGGTGTGCGGGGAGTGCGGGCACTGGCCGTCCGAGCACAGCGCGCGGGGCGGGCGGTGCCTGGTGGCCACGGGAGGCTCGGGGGACCGGTACGACGGCGGCGGCAACTGGACGGGCTGGTGGCGTCCGGAGCACTGCGGGTGCTCCGGGTACCGCGAGCGGCGGCGCACGCGCTGACCGTGCCGGTGATCCGGTTCACCGGGCACCCGGGGCGGGGGCCGCCTCCCGCGGGCCGGGCGGCGCGGACGAGGCGTGCCGGCGCCCCAGTTCGGCGGTGAACTGCGCGCCGGTCAGCAGGGCGAGGTTGGAGAGCCACAGCCACACGAGGAAGACGACCGTGCCCGCGAGGGACCCGTAGATCCGGCTGTACGTGCCCAGCACGGAGGTGTAGAGCGCGAATCCGGCCGAGACCGCCAGCCACAGCGCGGCCGACAGGGCACCCCCGGACAGGCTGTGGCCCCGCCGGCGAGCCGGCGGGGGGCCGGTGTGGAAGACGATGACCACGAGCCCGGCGACCAGGCAGAGCAGCAGGGGCCAGCGCACGAGCGTCCAGACCAGCGGCACCGCGGCGTCGAGGCGGAGCAGCCGGCCGAGGGAGCCGACCACGGGACCGCTCAGCAGCAGCACGAGCGCGCTGACGACGAGCAGGGCGAGGAGCCCCAGCGCGGTCGCCAGGATGCGCGGGGCCTTGCGCCAGGGCGAACGGCTGTCGGGCAGGCCGTGCATCCGGTGCAGGGAGCGCCGGAAGACGGCCAGGTAGCTGCACGCCGACCACACCGCACTGACCGACCCCGCGACCAGCACGGTCCACGTCGCCGAGCCCGGGGTGAGCACGTGCACGAGGAGATCGTGCAGTTCGGCGCCCGACTGGCCGGGCGCGAACTGCGTGACGTGGGCGATGAAGTCCTGGGCCGTCCCGGGGCTGACGAGGGCGAACGTGATCACGGTCACGAGCAGCGCCGGCAGCACGACGAGGACGGAGTAGTAGGTCAGCGCGGCCGCGTCGTCCGTGACGTCGTCGTTCCACATGGTCACCGGAGTGCGCCGCAGAGCGGCCCACCAGGCACGGCGGCGCCCGCCGCCCGCGGTCGACCGGAGCCGCGACGGCGGCCGTCCCGCGTCACCGGACACGCGGGCCCCCTGGTGCGCGACGGCGCGGCCGGGAGGCGTTCCCGGGCACCGGTGCGATCTGCTGCGTCGTCATGTCACACGCCCTCTCCGCCGGCGCCCCCGCCGGGGGTGCCGTGATGTGCCGTCACGTGCAGGGACGCCGCCGGGTGCCGGCTGTGGCGCACCTTCCCCGGAACGTCCGCGGCGACGGTGGCCACCACCCGCACGTGACACGTGCACCTCTGCCCCGTTCCCGGCGGCGGAACCGCCTCCGCCGTGCGGCACTTCCGCCCGTCCACCCCCGACGCCGGCGGGGGTGGACAGCGGCAGCCGCGTGTGAGAGCGTCGCCGGATGATCATCGTTCGAAAGGCTCATGCCGCGTAGACGGCCAGGCGCACTCCGTGCGTCACAGTGGAGACCCGCCCGGCGTACCCTGCGGCGCATCAGAGGTCTGTCGCCCAGGACGACTGCCCTGATCCACCATCTGGAGGGCCGGCACCCCGACCTCCACCTCGGCACCGAAGTCGCGTTGCGGCTGTACCGCTGGTTCCTCGCGCAGCCGGGGCGTCACCTGTACCTCGAGCGCACCGCCTGCCCGTGTCCCGGAGGCCACTTCGACGACACCGCGTCGGCCCGCGACGCCATCGAGGAGATCCTGCGTCTTCTGCCGCCGCGGCCCAGGAGGGAACTGGCGGCGATCGTGCGGCCACTGGACGAGGAGCTGCGACGCCGCACCCTGCCGGACCCCGGTGCCCCTCCGGGGCCGTGGTGGCGCCGTCTCCTCTACCACGACCACACGCCGGAGGGCGCCTCCAGGGAGTATCCCGACAGCGGACCCCACGCGATGCTCTACCGGCGCGACCGGAAGTCCACCAAGGGTGGTCGCGGCTCGCGTTCCGCCCGCCCCGGCGGTGTGCCCGGCCGCCGCGGCACAGGTGCCCGCGGGGCACGGTGACCACCCAGGCGGGCAGAACACCCCCTGACCGCGGCCTGTCGGCGAGGTGATCCGGGGGCGTGGACTGCCCGTGGCGCAGCGTCCGCGCCGGTCACTCCTGCCCCGCGGCGCCCAGGTGGGCGCAAGGGCGGCCGCCCGAGGGCCGGGTGACCCGCATGCGCCGGAAGAGTTCCCGGCCGGCGCGCCTGCGCACCGTGCTGAACCAGGTCACGTCCGGGTACCGGGACCGGAGGTGGGAAAGGGCCCGTGTGTCCAGGCCGGTGCTGAGGAACCGCCCGTCGATGGCGAGGGTGCTGATGACGCCGCGGGCGCACCCGGGGCAGATCCGGTACCGGACCTGTCCGACGACGCGCCGGACATGGACGAGGAGCAGGCACTGCTCGTCGGGTCCCGGCCCCCCGGGGACCGGGGCGGCCAGGAGATCGACGTCGCGGTACGCGGCGATGCGGCGCCGCAGCCGTCCGGCCGGGCGGTCCGGCCTGGCGTGCCGGGCGCCTGCCCGGCCCGAGGGGGCGGTGGGGGCGGAGGAGGTGCGGGCGGGACGTGCGTGTCGTCCGTGCATGACCCTCGTGTGCCCGCCGCCGGCGGTCCCATTCGCCGCTCTCGTCCACGTTCGGGTGACAGCGCGTGAGGTACGTGCGGCGCCGGCCCGCCCGGCCCCGGTCCGCCTGCGGTGCGAAAGCCGGTGGACGGGACGGACGAGCGGACGGGACGGACGGGCGGAGGGCGCGGGGGTGGCGCCGTTGACGTCGGGATTCCGCCGGAAGCCCGCTCCCGCCGCTGCTGCAATGGACCACGCTCCCCGGCGACGCCGGACACCGGGCGGCGTCCCTGCCGAACGGTGTCCGCACCGGGCGGCGTCCGACCCCGGGACCCCCTGCCGAACGGCATCCGGCACAGCGGCATCAGACACCAGCCACATCAGGCACCAGCGACATCCAGGACGGGAACGTGTCCGCAGCGACGACCATCTCCCCCTGCCCCGCCGAACCTCCGACCCGGTCGCCACTCCTCTCGTGGCTGGCCGTGATCGCGGTGATGCTGGGCATCTTCTCCATCGTCACCACCGAGATCCTGCCCATCGGGCTCCTGACCTCCATCGGGTCGTCCTTCACCGTCTCCGACGGCGTGGCCGGTCTCATGATGACCATGCCGGGCTTCCTGGCGGCCGTCGCGGCGCCCCTGGTCACCGTGGCCACCCGGCGCCTCGACCGGCGGCTGGTGCTGGCGGCGTTCGTCCTGTTGCTGGCCCTGGCCAACTTCCTCGCCGCGTTCGCCCCGAACTACTGGCTGCTCCTGGTCTCCCGCGTGATGGTGGGCGTCACCATCGGGGGATTCTGGTCGGTCGGCGCGGGGATCGCGGGCCGGCTGGTCCCCGAGCGGTCGGCCCGCCGGGCCACCGCGGTCGTCTTCTCCGCGGTGCCGCTCGGCTCCGTCCTCGGCGTTCCCCTCGGCACCTTCGTCGCGGACGCCGCCGGATGGCGGACCGCCTTCCTGTCCATGGGAGTGCTGACCCTCGCCGTCCTGGTCCTGCTGGTCCTGGCGGTCCCGCCGCTGCCCGCCGTCGACCCGGTCGGCCTGCGGATGCTCGCCGGGATGCTGCGGGCATCCGGCACCCGGTTCGCACTGGCGGCCACCTTCCTCGTGGTGCTCGCCCACTTCGGGGCCTACACCTACGTCACGCCGTTCCTGGAGCAGGTGACCCGGGTCGGCTCCGGGGCCGTCACCCTGTTCCTCCTCGTGTACGGGGCGGCCGGGATCGCCGGCAACTTCCTGGGGGGAGCGGCCGTGGCCCGGCACCCGAGGGCCGCGTTCGCGGCGGCCGCCGCGACGATCGCCGGGGCGACGCTGCTCCTCCCGGTCCTCGGCGGCAGCGAGGCCGGGGCCGTGGCCCTGCTGGTCCTGTGGGGCGTCGCCTACGGGGCCGTCCCGGTCTGCTCCCAGACCTGGTTCGCCACGGCGCGTCCCGATGCGCCCGAGGCGTCCTCGGTGCTCTTCACGGCCTCGTTCCAGGCCACCCTCTCGACGGGGGCGCTGGCCGGCGGCGTCGTGGTCGACCGTTCCTCCCCGTCCGCGGTGATGGCGCTCGCGGGTGCGGTCGCGGTCCTCGCCGTGCCCGCCATCGGCCTGCGCCCCGCCCGCCGGCCTGCCGGGACGGACCGGGCGGGCCGGCCGTAGGCCCGGCCCCTCCCCGCTGACCGGCCCCGGCGCTCCCCGCCTTTCGCCTTCGCGAGCAGGCGCATCGTGCACGGCCCGGCCCGGCACCCGGGGCGCCGACGCCGGCAGTCCCGCGGCCGGTGCCCCCGGTCGTCAGCCGAAGAGGTCCAGCAGGTCCGGCCCGGAGCCGCCGCCGGAGCGCGCCCGCATCGGGCGCGGCTCCGGGTACGTCTCCGTACGGGCCCGCGCGCGCACGACGTCCGGCCCGCCGCACGCCTCGACCGCGAAGGAGCCGAAGACCTCGGCGAACGCCGCCGGGTCGCCGAACTCCACGCCGAACGCCCGCCCGTCCCGCAGCGGCACCCACACCCCGCGCACCCGCCTCGGCCACTGCGACACCGGCTGTTCGTCCGCGGTCGACCGGCCCTCCAGCCACAGCAGCGCCACATGCAGGAGGTTCACGCTCTCCATCGGCAGCCGCCTGCGCCGGACCCGCAGTTCACGCGACGTCAGCAGGACCTGCCGGTCCCTGTTCGGGTACCAGGCGACGCCTATCCCGAACGGCACCCACAACAGGAGCCCGATCACCACCCAGATCAGCGCGTCGCCCCAGGTCCTCAGGAGCCCGCCGTCCACCAGGCCGACGGCCCCGAAGACCACCGCCCACTTCGCCGTCATCCGCCAGAACCCACTGCCCTGCCGGTACAGGACCCGCTGCTTCGCCGTCGTCATGGCCCGCACGCTATCCGCAACCCCACTCCCCACCAACCGCCGCCCGGAGGCGGCCCGGCCGCTCCCGCGGAGGCGCGGGCAGGCACGGGCGGGGCCGCCCGCGACCGCCGGTAGGCTGCGGCGATGCGCACAGTCGAGCTTCTGTTGGACGAGGCGGCGGAGCTGGCGGTACGGGAGGCCTGGAAGCGGCTGGCGGACGCCGGGCTGCCCAGTCAGGCGCGTCACCGCTCCCCGACGAACAGCCCGCACCTCACCCTGGTCGCCTGCCCGGAGCTGACCGCCCCGATCCGGTGGGAACTCGCCGAAGCCGCCGCCGCCCTGCCGCTGCCCGTGCGCTTCACCGGCCTGATCCGGTTCGAGCGGCCCACGTCCGTGCTGGCCTGGGCCCTGGAGTACGACGCGGCGCTCGCCGGCCTGCACCGCCGGGTGTGGGAGACGGTCGCCTCGGACAGTCCGCCCGGCACCCTCAACCCCTTCCACGAGCCTGGTCGTTGGAGCCCGCACGTCACACTCGGCCGGACCCGGCGTGCCGGAGCCTTCTCCGGCCGCCGGATTCCCGGGCTCCTGCCCCGGCCGCCGCTGACCGCCCGCCTCACCACGCTGCGCAGCTTCGACACCGACACCGGCGCCCTGGAGGTGCTCGCGCCGCCGCCGTGAGGCCCCGGCACCCGTGCCCGCCCGCCCGTGCTCCGGCCCCCGTTTGCCCGCCGGCGTGCCCCGGGAGCGCCGCCGTGCGCCCGCGCGCCTGCCGCACCGGTCGGGGCGTGCCGCACCGGTCCGGGCGGGCCGCACGCGCCGGGGCGTCACCCGGTCAGCGAGCGCACCGCGGCGACGTCGTACTCGGCGACCGACGCGGCGAGCATCGCGGCCCGCTGCTCACCGCCCGGTCCGGAACCGCGGAACGCCTCGACGGCGGCCTGCGACTCCCACCGCTCCCAGATGTTCACCCGCCCCGGGTCCAGGAGGTCCGCGGAGACGGCGAAGTCGAGGCAGCCCGCGCGGCCACGGGCCTGCTCGACCACGGCCGCACAGCCCGCGAGGTACTCCTCGCGCTGCTCGGGGTCGACCACGACATGTCCCGCGACGATCACCATCTGCTGCCTCCTGCCGGCTCCGCAACCTGCTGTCCCCATGGTGACCGCGGGCCGGGCCGGATCTCATCGGCAGGTGCCCTACGGCCCGTCGGCGAGTTTCTCCGCGATGCGCCCGAGGGCCGCGAGCTCTGACGGGTCGAGCCGGTCGACGAGGTGGCGCCGTACGGAGGCGACATGGGCCGGGGCCGCTTCCCGGAGCGTGTCCAGCCCCGCATCGGTCAGGACCAGGAGGCAGCCCCTGCCGTCGGCGGGGTCCGGGGCGCGCCGGATGAGTCCGCGCGCCTCCATGCGGGTGGCGTGACGGGACAGCCGGCTGCGTGACCAGCCCATCTTGCCCGCCTGCTCGTGCAGTGTGCTGGTGCCGCCGGCGCGCTCCGACAGGGTGCTGAGCACGTCGTAATCGGGCTCGGACAAGCCGTGCCCGGCCAGGTCCTGTGCGGTGCGCGTGCGCACCGCGGTCACCATGCGCAGGTACGCGCGCCAGGCGTGCTCCTCGTCGGCCGCGAGCCAGCGGACCGGTGCGCCCGCCCCATTCGTTGACATGTCATCAATCTAGTCGCTAATTTCATTTACATGTCAACGAACAGGTTGCGTGTCGTGCTTCTCGTCTGCGGCGACCGTTCCGGTGCCCTCGGACCGGCCGCCGGCCGGCGGCTGGCCGGCACGCTCCGCCCCGCCGCGGACAGGCTCGGCGCGGAACTCGTGCCCCTGTGCGTCGGTGAGCCGGACCTTCCCGGCGCGGGGCAGGAGTCGCCGGCCGGCGGCCACGACGGGGAACAGACCCGCGGGTGGAGCCGCATCGCCGTCGGCGCGGACGGCGCCGACGGCTTTGTCCTCGTGATCCCGGAGCACGACCACGGCATGCCCGCGACCGTGCGGCGCGCTCTCGCCCTTCTCGGTCCCGCATGGGCCGGGAAACCCGTCGGCTTCGTGGTGCACGGGCAGACCCCGGCCGGCCGGCACACCCGGCGGGTGGTGACCGCGCTCCGCCCCGTCCCGTCGGGGGCAACTGTCGCGGCACCGGCCGGCGGAGCCCTCCGGGACGAGCGGTCCGTCCCCGCCGCGCGCCGTGCCGGCGAGGTCGAGGCAGTGCTGGAGGAACTGGTGGTTCTTGCACGGGCGCGTCTGTCGATGCGTGAGCGCGAGCACCCCTCGGCCGAGCCGGGCCCGCTCGCCGGCTCCCGCGTCCGGCGCCTCCTGCCCGACGACGCACCCGAGGTGACGGTTCTTCAGCGCTGCTGCTGGACGGAGGAGGCCCTTGCCAACGACACGCTGGACATACCCGCCCTCCACGAGTCGCCGGACGACGTCCGCGCCTGGCTGGCCGACTGGCAGGCGGACGGCCTGTGGCGGGACGGCCGCCTGCTCGGCATGGTCCGCACCCGCCGTGACGGGACCGACCTCCACGTAGGCCGGCTTGCCGTCGCCCCCGGCCTGCGGGGAAGGGGTGTGGGCCGGTGGCTGCTCACCCGGGCCGAGACGGCGGGGGAGGGGTGCCGGCGCATCGTCCTGTCCACCGGCGCCGCCAGCCACCGCAATCTCGGCCTCTACCGGCGGCAGGGATACGTCCCGCTCCCCGGGGCGGAGGCGGCCGCGGTGGTGAGTCTCGCCAAGGCCGTGCCCTGCTGACCGGACCACCGGCCGACCTGCCGACCGGCCGGGCGTCGACGGCCGCGGCGGACAGCCCTCCCGGGCGGCACGCCGCCCGCCGCCATCCGTGTGGTTTTCCCGCCGCCGGCCGCTCACGGGCTCCCCGCCCGCGCCCGCCGTGCTGAGCTGGGCGGACGTGCCACGGGTCGGGCGTCACGAAAGGGAGCGCGGCATGCTCAAAGGCTTCAGGAACTTCCTCATGCGCGGCGACATCATCACCATCGCCGTCGGTCTGGTCATCGCACTGGCCTTCTCGACGCTGATCAAGGCGTTCACCGATTACGTGATCAACCCCGTCGTCGCCCGGTTGCAGGGCGGCGACTCGGTGGGGCTCGGATGGCAGCTCGGGGAGGAGGGCAACGACGCCACCTACCTGGACCTGGGGCAGTTCATCTCGGCCCTCATCTACTTCATCGTCTTCATGGCGGTCATCTACTTCTGCATCGTCGTGCCCTACAAGCACTACCAGTCCCGCCACGGCGTCACCGTGTTCGCCGAACCCGGGCCGGTCAAGACGTGTCCGGCCTGCCTCTCGGAGGACCTGCCCGAGGCGGCGGTCAGGTGCCGCCACTGCACCGTCGAGCTGCCCCCGGCGGTCGACGCGGGAGCCACCCGGGTGTGAGGGCGGCGGACCCGGCCGGGCCCCGCCGGGGTGCGGCCCGGGACGCCGTGCGGCGCGGCCTTCGCCCCGTGGGTGGGCGAAGGCCGCGCCGTCGTGTTCCGCCGGTGACGGCGGGGCGGGGTCAGGACTTGGGCATGAGCACGGTGTCGACGATGTAGACGGTCGCGTTGGCGGTGGGGACGTTGCCGCAGACGACCTTCGAGGTGTCGTTGACGGTGTAGTTCTCGCCGGAGCCCTTCGTGGTCAGGGTGGACTTCTGGAGGGTGGGGTAGGTCCCGTTCTCCAGCTGCTGCGGGGTGAGCTTCTCGCCGACCACGTGGTAGGTGAGGATGTTGGTCAGCATCTCCTTGTCGGCGAGGACCTTGTCGAGGTCGGCCTTCGGGATCTTGGCGAAGGCGTCGTTGGTCGGCGCGAACACGGTGATGTTCTGGGCGTTGTTGAGGGTGTCGACGAGGCCGGCCTTCTTGACCGCGGTGACGAGGGTCGACAGCGCCGGGTTGTTGGACGCGGCGGTGGCGACGGGGTCCTTGGCCATGCCGTCGAACGAGCCGGCGCCGTCCTTCGGCACCGAGGCGCAGGCCGGACCGAACGGGCCGTCCGCGGGCGCGGACTCGTCCATCGCGGGCGACGACTCCTCCTGGGCGGGAGCCGAGGAGCTGCTCTCGGCGGAGGCGGAGTCGGACGAGCCGTCGTCCCCGCACGCGGTGAGGGCGAGCGGCAGTACGGCGGCCGCGGCGACGGCGACAGCGGCACGGCGGAAGCGGAAGGCGTTCATCGATATCTCCTTGAGCAACTGTGTGGACACGTGGAGTGACGGACTGTGGGTGCGGGAGCCCGCGAACGGCGGCAGGCCGGTGCCTGCGCCCAGGGGCTACCCGGCGGTGGCGGACACCGGCCGCGTCCCGCCCGCACGCCCGGACGGGCGCGGTCTGCGGTGCCGGCCGGGGAGCGGCGGGCGTAGGGGCGTGTCCGGTCGTGGCGGGGGAGTGGCTCGGGTGATCGTCACACCCGTACTTCGGAGGCCGGCGCTCGATGGATTGGTCCGTCCTTCGAAAAGGTGAATCAGGCGTGGCCTGTTGACGGATGTGCCGGTCCTCGCACCGCCCCGGGCGGGTCGCCCCGCCGGTCCTCCGGCAGGCCCGTCCGCGCGCCGTCGCGAGGTCCGCGCGCCGCCGCCCGGCGCGGCCGCGGGCGGTGCGGGTTCCCGGAGTGCCCCGGTCGCCGATCAGGCGCCCGCGGGGCGGCGTCGCCGCGGGCCCGGGCGGCCGGTCCTGACCCGCCGGACGGCCGTAGCCGTTGCCTTGTCCCGTCTGTCGCTGCGCAAGGTGACGCACAAACGACGCATGTTGCCTGCGTCGTTTGTGCGTCCAAGACTAGGGGTCCCAGCGCACGGAGAGCACAACCAGTGCTCGTGACCCGAGGACCGTCCCGGTACCCCGACGAGTGCGGCACACGGCTCGAGGAGTCGGTCATGACCTCCCGGACAGGCCCCGCAACCGCCACCCTCACCGCCGCCCCGCAGAGCGACTTGGCGTCGGACGAGGAACTCGGCCGCGGACTGCACGCCGCGGACGAGGCCGCCTTCGCCGCGATCTTCCGCAGGTGGAGTCCCCTGGTGCACACCATGGCCACCCGCTCGCTCGGCGACTCCTGGGAGGCCGAGGACGTCACCCAGCAGGTCTTCATCGGAGCCTGGCGCGGCCGCGCCGGCTTCCGCCAGGACCGAGGCCCCCTCGGTGCCTGGATCGTCGGCATCACCCGGCGGAAGATCGTCGACGCGCTGGCGGCCAGGACCCGCCGGCTGACGCTCGCCCAGGCGGCGGCGGGTGTCGCCGAGACGGCGCAGCCGCCCGCCACGGCCGCCCCGGAATCCGTACTCGACCGCGTGCTGCTGGTGCACGAGCTGTCGCTGCTCTCACCGGATCAGCGGGAGGTGCTCTGCCTTGCGTTCTTCGAGGACCTGACGCACACGCAGATCGCGCGCCGCACCGGAATCCCGCTCGGCACGGTGAAGAGCCACTGCCGCCGCGGCCTCCAGCGGCTGCGGAGCGCCATCGAGCAGGGACTCGACATGCCCGGGGCGGCGTAGGGCCTCCGGCCCGGACGAGAGATCCTGCAGCCGGCGTGCGCATCCGCAGGCCGACTTCGCGTGCGCATCCGCAGGGCTTCCCCGGCACGAAACACAGACGTGACCCGTCACAAGGACTCTCCGCGGACGTCCCGGGCCCGCCGCCCGGTCCCGGACGGAGGCGGCCGGCACGACAGCGCCGCCACGCCGTCCCGGACGCGTCCGTGCCCAGGGGCCACGCCGGGGATCACCGGCCGCGGTGACGCGCGTCGCCGGCGGCCCGCAGATGTGCCCGGCCGCGAGGCCGGGTCCGACAGCGACAGACGGGAGCGGCCGCGGTGGCACACGTCGCGCCGGGAAGACTGGCGGATCTGGCTCTCGGGGTCGCCGCCGGAGGCGACGACCCCGCGGCCCTGCACCACCTCGCGGTGTGCGCGCGCTGCCGCGAGGAACTCGCCCGCCTCCACCGGGTGGTGACCGCGGCGCGCAGTGTCGAACCACTGGACCTGCCCGCCGCACCACCGGAGCGGGTCTGGGAGGAGGTCCTGCGCGTGGTGGCTCCGCCCGCGCGTGACGCGGAGGCGGACACACCGGTCAGGCATACGGACACGGCCGCGGACGCGCCGGTCGCGGGAGCGGACCCGGGGCCGGTCGCGCACGCGCCGTTCGCGGAAGCAGGAGTGGGCACGGATGCGGACCCGGGCACGGACCGGGGCACGCGCGCGCCCGCCGGGCGCCCGGGAGGCACCCGGAGCGCGCTGCTCGCCTCCGCCGGAGCGGTCCGGGAACGGGTGCGCCGCTTCGCACTCGGCCTCGCCGCCTCGGCCGCGGCGGCTACGGGCCGGCGGCGGGGGAGGCGCGGCGCGTGAGCGTGAGGGTGCTCCCGGCCGCGCTCACCGGGAGGACGTGCCGGTGCCCGGCCGCCGGGGGCCGGAGCCGCCCCGACGCGTCGGGGATCAGGCCGCCGCGGCCCGGAGCGTGCTGGGGCTGCGGCCCTTGTGGCGTTTGAAGGCGGCGCTGAAGCCGAACGCGTCGGCATAGCCGACGGACGCGGCGATCCGGGCGATGCTGAGGTCGGTGTCGAACAGCAGCGCCTCGGCTTCGTCCATGCGGCACTCGGTGACGTAGGCGAGGGGCGGACGGCCCATCAGCTCCGTGAACCTCTTCGCGAACAGGGCCCGCGAGACACCGGCCCGGGCTGCCAGCAGAGCCACCGTCCAGGCGTCGGCCGGCCTGCTGTGGAAGGCCAGCAGCGCGGGGCCCAGGACCGGGTCGGCGAGTCCCCGGTACCAGTCGGGCGCGTCGGCGCCCGCCCGGTCGAACCAGGTGCGCAGGGTGCACACCAGCGCCCAGTCGAGCAGCCGGTCCATCAGCGCCTGCGAGCCGGCGGACAGCCGGACGGCGTCGGCGGCCGCGGACTCCAGCCAGGCGCAGACCTCGGCGTCCTCCTCGACCACCAGCACGCGCGGCAGGGCGCGCAGCAGCCGCTCGTGGCGGTGGCCGGGGGCGCGGTAGGCGCCCACGATCAGCGCGGTCGCCCCGCCGGGGTCGTCGGCCCAGTGGAGTCCGCCCAGGTCCCCGTCGCAGCGGCCGGCGCCGGAGCCGGCCGCTGCGACGGGGACCTGGCCGGACTGTGCGAAGCAGGCGATCTCGTAGGCCGTGTGCGGCCGCTGGAGCGTGGTGGGAGCGTCCGCGAGATGGAAGGGCGCCGGGCCGCGCACCACGGCCGTGTCACCCGCGCGGACCCGGCGTTCGGTCCCGTCGGACAGCAGCAGAGTGCCCTGGCCGCGCAGCACGCTGACCATGGTGAGCGGGGCCTCGTCGGTGAAGCGGATCGTCCAGGGGGCCGTCAGTACGGCGTGGCTGACGGCCGAGCCCTCGGCGCGGATGCCGCTCAGCAGCGAACTCAAAGGATCCACATGGCGATCCTAGACGATCTCCTATCTCCTCTGGAGCATCTCCCATGGATCGTCCAGGAGTTGGCCGCTGTACTGGACCCGTCGACGCGAACGAGACCGCATCGGCGCCGGCGTCGGCCGGCGCTGCCGGAACAGCCAGGAGACACAGTGACGCAGGACAGCAGCGACGTCAGGACGGCCCTCGTCGTCGTCGCGCACCACCGCACCGATTCCCTCACCGCGCACACCGCCCGCCGCGCCGCCGCCCAGCTGGAGGCCGCCGGCTACCGCGTCGACCTGCTCGACCTGCACGCCGAGGGGTTCGACCCGCGGATGAACGAGCAGGACCAGCCGGACTGGGGCGACCGCGAGAAGGCGTACTCGCAGGAGACGCAGGCCCATATGCGCCGGATTCTCGACGCCGACGTCCTCGTCCCCGTCTTCCCGGTGTACTGGCAGGGTGTGCCCGCTCTTCTCAAGGGGTGGATCGACCGGGTCTGGAACTACGGGTTCGCCTACGGGCGGAGCAGGCCCCGCCTCGCGGGCAAGCGCGTCCTGTGGCTGGGGCTGGCCGGCGCTACCGCCGGCGACCCCGTCGTGGAGGGGATGCAGTCCGTGCTCGACACCGTGCTCAACGAAGGGATCGCCTACTACTGCGGCTTCTCCCGCTCCACGGTCGGTCTGCTGCTCGACGCGGAGGACCGCCCGCAGAGAATCGACGCCGAGGGCAACCTGCTGGTCGGCGACGCCGTCGCGGGCGCCGAACGCGAGGCGCAGTACGCCGACTTCGACCGCCGCGCGCACCGCTTCGTCGAGGAGTTCCTCGAGGAGGAGCTGGTGGCGGCCTGAGGGCGGCCGGGAGCCGGGACGGCCACGGTCCGTCCCGGCTCCCGGCGTGCGCGGGACGCGGACCCGTGCCGCCCGGCGCCGCGCTCCGCACCAGGGCGGGCAGGTCCGTCCGGGTGCCGGACGGCCGTAGGCTGCTCGACATGACCGACCTGCACGAGGAGTACGGCGACGACGCGGCCGTCGCGGCAGCCGGGGCGCTGGCCGGTGCGGACGTGGTCCGCGCCCTGTACGGCCGGCCGCTCGACCGTGTCGACAAGGGCGCCGGCGACTTCGCCACCGCCGCCGACGTCGAGGCCGAACGGGCCGTCGTGGCCGTCATCCGCGCCGCCCGGCCCGATGACGCGGTGCTCGGCGAGGAGGGCGGGCGGCAGGGCGCTGCCGGGGCCGCCCGCCAATGGCTGGTGGACCCCTTGTGCGGCACCCTGAACTACGCCGTCGGGACCATGCTGGTCGCCGTCAACGTGGCCCTGCGCGGCGGGGCGGCCGCCGTCGCCGATCCGTTCGGCGGGGAGGTCTTCCTCACCGACGGGAAGACCGCCTGGGTGCGGCACGAGGGATCAGGGGACGCCCCGTTGACGCCGTCGCCCGCCACCGGGCTGGTGGACCTGAACCTGGATCCGCCGTTCCCGGGCGCACCCCGGTTCCGGGGTGCCGACCTGCTGGCCCACCCCGGGTTCGCGACCCGGTTCCGGCCGCGCGTGGTGTCCACGACGCTGGCGCCGGCCTGGGTGGCCGCAGGCAGGCGCGCCGCCTACGTCACCGACGGCGGAGACCTCCGCGACAGCGTGCACTTCGCTGCCGGTATCGCGCTGTGCCGGGCCGCCGGCTGCGTCGTCACCGGTCTCGACGGAGCCCCGCTCGAGCAGACGGACGGCGGGCTGGTGGCCGCCGCCGACGAGGAGACCCACCGGGCACTGATGGCGATGATCCGCGGCTGAAAGGCCCGATGAGCGCTGTCACGGAGGTCTCCGGCGACGGCGCCGGGCGCACCGGAGCGCCGCGCGGCCATGCCGCGGCCTGCCGCTCCCGGCTCGCGACGGCGCCGGTCGCGCGTCGGCCCCTACGGCCGTACCCGCCGGCACGGCGCGACCGCCGCCGACCGCCACGGCGTCCGCGGTCCCGCGGACGCGCCGGCCGAGCGCGAACCGCCCTCCCGGCAGCGCCGTGCTCAGCCGTTAGGGTGCGGCCTGCGACCGAACAGCGTTTCGAGGAGGACCGACCGTGGCCCCGACCGGCAACGACCCCGCCACCGCACCCGGCACGGGTGCCGGCCCCGACGCGCCGACCGGTGCCGACTCGTCCGCCGGTGTCGGCAGCGGCCTCCACCAGGCCCTGTCGCGCATACTCCGCGACCGGCACACCTGCCGCCAGTTCCTCCCGGACGCCGTGCCCCGCCCCGTCACGGAGGAACTGCTGGCGCTCGCCCAGCGCACCCCCTCCTGGTGCAACACCCAGCCCTGGCACGTCCACCTCACCGAGGGCGCCGCCACCGACCGCCTGCGCGCCGGGCTCCTGGAGCACGTCCGGAGCCGTCCCGCCGCACCCGACCTGCCCTTCCCCGCCCAGTACACCGGCGCGTACCGGGAGCGCCGCCGCGAGTGCGGCCACCAGCTGTACAACAGCCTCGGCATCGCCCGGGACGACCAGGAGGGCAGGCTCCGGCAGCTGCTGCGCAACTTCGAGCTGTTCGACGCGCCGCACACCGCGGTCGTGACCACCGAAGCCGGCCTCGGCGTCTACGGAGCGGTCGACTGCGGCCTCTACATCAACACCTTCCTGCTCGCCGCGCACAGCCTCGGTCTTGCCGCCGCCCCCCAGGCCGCGCTCGCCTCGTACTCCGACTTCCTCCACGGGCACTTCGGCATTCCGGACCACCGGCACGTCGTGGCCGCCGTCTCCTTCGGGTACGCGGATCCGGAGCATCCGGCCAACGCGTTCCGTACCCGCCGCGAGCCCGTACAGAACGCCGTCACCTGGCACACGGGCGACGACGGGGAAGCCGCGCGGGAGTGACGTGCGTCCGTCCCCGGCGAGGACGGACCTCACGCGCGGGCAGCTCGGGGCGGGGGGACGGGCGGGCCCTGCCGTCCCGCGGGCAGGCCCCGGCCGAGCGGTGCGGGACGGGGCGGCCGACCGGGCGGGGACGGCGCGCGGCCCCGCCGGCGCGCGGTGCCGTACTGCGCGCACGGTTCGCCGGGACCATGCTGGTAGGGACGCCCGGCGCGTCGCGGACACCTCGTACGGCCGCGGCCGCCGAACCGCACCCGACCGGAACGAGGACGACGCATGGCCGACCAGTCGCAGCAGCTCGGACCCGTCGTCGTCGGAGTGGACGGCACCTCCGACAGCCTGATCGCGGCGGGCTGGGCGGCGAGGGAGGCGCGGCTGCACGGGGCGCCGCTGGAACTCCTGCACGGGTTCGTCCCGTCGCCCGGGTACAGCCGGATGCTGTCCGGCGAGATCGCCGACGAACGCCGTGCGGCCGGCCGGCTCGCCGACGACGCGCTGGCCTGGGTGCGCGACCACTACGACGGCGTCGAGGCCCGTGCGGAGGTGGTGGCACAGCCGGAAGCCGACCTGCTGGTCGAGCGCGGCCGGCGGGCGCGGATGATCGTGCTCGGATCACACAGGCCCGGCCCGGTGACCGGATTCCTCGTCGGATCGGTCGGGCTGCGCGTGCTGAGCCGGGCCGTCTGCCCGGTGGTCATGATCCGCGGCGGCACCGCCGGACGGCACCGGCCGGACGGCGAGATCGTCGCGGGCGTCCCCCGCGAGGAGGAGGCCGAGGCGGTCCTCGACTTCGCCTTCCGGACAGCCGCCGCGCGCGAGGCCCCGCTCCGCGCGGTGCGGGCGTGGAGCCTGCCCAGCCTGTTCACCTACGACGCGGAACTGTCCCGCCTGGCGGACGCCCGCGGCGGACTGGAGGACCTCCACCGGCACGACCTGGCGGAACTCCTGACGCCGTGGCGCGAGCGCTACCCGCGGGTCCACGTCGTCGAACACGTCGCACAGGGGCCGGCCGCCGAGCTGATGGTCGACCTGGCGGCAACCGCCCAGCTCCTCGTCGTCGGCCGCCGTGCCGAGCCCCGCAGCCGCTACGTGGGACACGTCGCCCACGCGACGCTCCACTTCGCGGACGCCCCGATCGCGCTCGTTCCCCGAACGAAGGACGCGGACGCCGACGCGTGACCCGCGGGCCCGGGGCACCGCCGACCGGCAGCCGTCCTCACCCGCGCCCGTACGCCCCGCCCGCGCCCGTACGCCCCGCCCCCGCCCGTCGCCTCGCCCCCGCCGGTCGCCGCCGCACAGGCGCGCGGTCGTCCCCCGCCTGACGGGCGGCGCCCGAGCCGCCCGTCAGGCGGGGACCAGCGCGATCGGCGCGTCCGCGAAGTGCAGGGCCGCGTGCGCGACATGCCCGACGTGGCGGACCGCGCGGGTGGTGCGCCCGACCACCAGCAGTTCGGCCGATGCGGCCAGCGCCACCAGCAGCTCCGACGCGGGCCCCAGTTCGACGTGTTCGAACACCGGCACGTCGGGGTGGCGGCGCCGCCACGGCTTCACGGCCGCGGCCAGTTCGTGCCGGTGGAGTGCTTCCAGCCCGCCGTGCTCGTCCGAGCGGCGCAGCAGCCCGGGGCGGTAGGTGAAGACGGTGGGCAGGTTCCACGCCCGCACCGCCCGCACCGGGACGCCGCGCGCGGCCGCCGTCCGGAACGCGAAGTCCAGGACCGCGTCGGCCCCCTCGTCCTGCGGCACGCCCACCACGATCCCGCCCTCCCGGGGGCGCCGCCCGGTGGTGCCGCCGCGTGTCATGACCACGGGACAGGCGGCCCGGCTCAGGACGCGCAGGCCGACCGATCCCAGCAGGAAGCCGCTCACCGGGCCCGGCCGCCGTGAGCCGAGCACGATCATCAGGGCGTCCCGGCCGTGCTCGACCAGCAGCTCCGCCGCCGGCCGCACCACCGCCGACGTGGTGACCGGGGTGTCCGCGCGGCGCGAGCGCACCCGCGCGACGGCCTCGTCGAGCAGGTTCTGGGCTGCACGGTGCTGCCGCTCGGCGTCGCCGGCGAGCAGCCTGGCGGCACCGGCCAGGGGAACGTAACCGTGCAGGAGGACGAGCGGCGCGCCGATCCGTCCGGCCTCGTCGACCGCCCAGTCGAGTGCGCGCATGCTGTCGGGCGTGCCGTCCACTCCCACGACGACGGGCTGCTCCACTGGGTCTCCTTGCACGGGGTTCGTGAGACGGGGCCGGGCCGAGTGGGGCCGGGCCACTGCCCGGCTGCGGCCGCGGGCGGCGTCCGCTCCCGGCGCGCGGGCGACGGCCGCGCCGCGCATCACGCGGACCGCGCCGCCCGTCCGGGCGGGACACGACCAGCACCTTAGCCCGAGGTGCGGCGAAAGATGCGTGGTGTCCCTCTCCGTGGCGCGCCCGGTGAGCCGGGGTGCGGCATCCAGAAAACGAAGCGTCGCGTACGTCTCAGGTGTGCGGGGGCGTGAGAGGGCAGGAGTGAGGCACGGGGACGACGACGGCGGGGCTGAAAGGGGCCGTGAGGCATGAGGCGGATTGCGCACGAGGCGGCGGCCGTCACCGTGCGGTGCGAGGGCGGCGAGGCGCGGGTGGTGCTGGACGGCGAGTTCGACATCGCCACCGCCGGGCTGGTGGCGGACGCCCTGCGGGACGTTTCCCCCACCGTGCGGCGCGTCGTGGTCGACTGCCGGGCCGTCGCGTTCGCCGACTGCGCCCTGCTGCGGGTGCTGCTTCCCGCCCGGGACACCCTGGTGCTGCTCGGGCCGCTTCCGTCGGTGATGCACCGGCTGCTGACGCACTCCGGCACACGGAAGCTGTTCGCCGTCCTGGACCCGGCCGTCCGCCTTCCGAGCCAGTCCGTCAGGCGAAACGTCCGCCGGACCCCTGCGCCGGACCCGTCGCCCGACCCGCGGACCTCTTCGCCCCGGTGACCTCCTCGCCCCGGTGACCGGCCCGGACGCGCACCCGGGCGTCCGGGCCGGGACCGTGTCCGGACGCGGCAGGTGGTGAAGGCCGGCGGTGCGCCCTGGGCCGGGCGGACCGCCGGGATTCCCGGCCATGCCGGGTTCAGGAGACCCGGATGCCGACGAGGCAGGTGTCGTCGTCGGTGTCCGACCTGCTGTGCGTGAGCAGGCCGTCGAGCCGTCGCTCCAGGGTCGCGGCGGGCAGCTGCGCCGTCCGGAGCAGCTGCTGGAGGGACTCCTGCACCGCGGTGTCCCGGCGCTCGACCAGGCCGTCGGTGTACATCATCAGCGTGTCGCCCGGCGTCAGACGCACCTCCCCCTCCGCGTACTCCGCCTCCGCGACCGCACCCAGCAGCATGCCGCCCAGGAGCGGGAGCGTGGTGGCCTCCTCGCCGCGGACGAGCACCGGCGGCAGGTGCCCCGCCCTGGCCCAGCGCAGCACGCGCTCGCCGGGGTCGTACAGCCCGCACACCGCGGTGGCGGTCACCTGCTTGGTGAGGTGGTGCGCCACGATGTTCAGCCAGGACAGGAGCTGTCCGGGGCCGGCCCCGGTGACGGCGAGGCCGCGCATCGCGTTGCGCAGCACCACCATCCCCGTGGCCGCCTCGATGCCGTGCCCGGCGATGTCGCCGACGCAGAGCAGGATCTTCTTCGACGGCAGGGTGACGGCGTCGTACCAGTCACCGCCGACCAGGGAGTCCGACTCCGCGGGCCGGTAGCGGACGGCGACCTCCAGTCCGGGCACGTCGAACGGCTCCCGGGACGGGGGCATGATGGCGTGCTGGAGCTGGAGCGCGAGCCGGTTGCGCTCGGCCGACTCCTGTTCGGTGTGGGCGAGCCGGTCGCGGGTGGCGGCCAGCGCCACCTCGGTCCAGTGCTGGGAGGAGATGTCCTGGTACGCCCCGCGGACCGCGAGGAGCCGGTCGCCGGCGTCGAGCACCGGCTCGGCGATCACCCTGATGTGGCGGGTGACACCGCCGGGCCGCTGGAGCCGGAACGCCGTCGAGGTGGCACGCCGGTGGTGCAGCACGGCCTGGAGGAAGCGCCCGATGGCGACCGCGTCGTCCTGGTGCGCGTGGGCGGCGAGGTCCTGGAGGGAGACCGGGCCGTCGGCCGTGGTCCGCCCGTACAGCGTGAAGAGCTGGCCGTTCCAGGTGATCTCGCCGGAGATCATGTTCTCCTCGAAACCGCCGATGCTGCCCAGGCGCTGCGCGTGCTGGAGGAGGCTCGCCAGCCGGGCGGTCTCGTCCTCGATGCGCCAGATGAACAGGACGCTGCCGCCGTGCCGGCTGACGCTGAGGTCGGCCACCGCGGACAGCGGCACCTGGCCGACCAGGGCCGTGAGCGTCATCCGCCGGGCGCGGAACGGCTCGCCCGTCGCGTAGACCCGCTCGATCTTCTCGAACAGCCCGTCGCCGCCCGCCGCGAGAGGGTAGGCCTCCAGCAGGAGCGCGCCGTCGACGGCGCTGCGGGGACGCCCCGCCGGGTCCTGGAAGCGGCTGTTGGAGTGGTGGATGCGGAAGTCCGCGAGGTGGCCGTCCGGGCCGAGCACGGGGGTGAGGACGAGAGCGGGGTCGTACAGGCCGTCCGCCAGGTCGACGAGCTCCGAGACGTCGGCCGCCGCCGGGGTCCCGGCCGTGGCGGACGTGCCGCCGGGCGGGTTCTCCAGGGTGTGGGCGCACAGCTCCGCGAGCGCCTCGACCTGACGCGTGACCGCCGCCGGCTGGGGAGCGAGCGGTTCGGGCCAGCAGATCTCGAGCACCCCGTGGATCCGGCCGCCCGCGCCCGCGGGCACGGCGACCCGGCCGCCCCGGGGATGTTGCGCGCGCCCGATGCTGGGCGCGGCGTACTCCCCGAGCGAGCCGATCCACGCGGTGCGCCGTTCGCTGAGCGCGTGCCGTGCGATGGTCTCGACGCCCGGCGGGACGTAGCGCCAGCGCTCCGCCTCCTCCGGGCCGAAGCCGGCGTGCCCCCGCAGGGTGAGGGAGGTGTCGGTGCCGGCCGCCCAGACGGCGACGGCCGTCGCCCCCAGCGGGGCGAGCGCGTGCTGGAGCAGTGACTCGGCGACGGTCTGGGTGTCGCCGGCCGCCAGCGCGGCGCTCTCGGCGGTCCGCAGCCGCACCGCGACGGACACGTCGGCGGTGCCCTCGTCCGGTCGCCCGGCGGTGCGCCGGACGAAGTCGCCCGCCGCCTCGGCCACATGGTCGCGGGCCGCCTCGTTGATGATGTCCGCGGCCAGTTCGATCGGGGTCAGGCCCGCCTGCCCGGCGAGTTCCGCCAGCTGCCGCGCCGCCTGCGCCGGTCCGCAGCCGAGCCGTTCGACCATGATGCCCTTGGCCATCTCGATCAGGGCCCTGCCCTCGGCGGCCGCATGGGCCGCGTCGACCTCCTTGCGCAGCCGCTCCACGATCGCGGCGAGGCGCCCCACCGAGGCGGCGCCCGCCTCGGGCGTTGCGTCCGGCGGCGTGGCGGCCCCGCCGGCGGCTACGGCCGCTGGTTCGGCCGCCATCGCGGCGGAGAGGGCGGGACCGGCGGAGAAGGCGGGACCGACAGAGTGGGCGGGACCGGCGGAGTGGGCCGGTGCGCGCCGGTGCGTGCCGGAGCCCGCGGCCGGACCGCGTTCGTCCCACCCGGGCGCACCCCCGTCCCGGCGTTCCTCGGGCGGGGGAGTGCCGGAGTCGGCGACGGATGTCATGCGGCGGGCCCGCTCTCGTCGTGCAGCTCGAGCCAGCGGCGTACGCAGGCGATGAGGTCGTCCGCGTCCACGGGCTTGGTGACGTAGTCGCTGGCGCCGGACGCCAGGCTCTTCTCCCGGTCGCCCGGCATCGCCTTCGCCGTGACGGCGATGATGGGCAGGCCCGCGTGCCGGGGCATCCGGCGGATCTCCGCCGTCGCCGTGTAGCCGTCCATCTCCGGCATCATCACGTCCATCAGGATCAGCCCGATCTCGGGGTGCGCGGCGAGCGCCTCGATCCCCTCCCGGCCGTTCTCGGCGTGCAGGACGCGGATGCCGTGCAGCTCCAGGATGCCGCTGATGGCGAAGAGGTTGCGCGCGTCGTCGTCGACGACGAGGACGGTCCGCCCGTGCAGGCTGTCGTCCGGGGCGCGGTGCGCCGTGGTGGGCGTGTCGTCGCCGCGGACCAGGGGCACGACGTCGCCGGGCTCCTCGGCCGAGAGATGGAGGGCGATCCGCTCCCGCAACTCGTCCAGACTGGAGAGCAGTTCCAGCGGTCTGCTGCCGGCCCGCGCCTGGAGCGTCCGCTCGTGGGCGGCGTCGAGCCGCCGGTTGTTGTGCGCGAGGACCGGGACCGTGCGCAGCGCGGGGTCCCCGTCCAGTGCGTCGAGGAACTCCAGGGCCTCGCCGTTCGCCATGTCGAGTTCGAGGACCACGCAGTGGACCGGCTCGGCGGCGAGCGCACCCGCCGCCTCCTGCGGTCCGGGAGCGGAGACCAGCTGGATGTCGGAGCCCGCGTGGCCGCCGCCGAGTTCGGCGACCGCGCTCTCGGCGACCATGGACAGCAGACCGTGCCGGCGGCCCTCGACCACCAGCAGCCGGCGCGGCTTGCGCGGGGGAGCGGGCACGGCGGCCGGCCGCCGGACGCCGCCGGGGGCGTCCGCCCGGTGCGCGCCGTCGGGGAGCGGTGCGTCGGGCGCGCCGTCGGCCTGGTGCCGGAAGTCCTCCCGCGCGACCGGCAGGTACAGGGTGAACGTGCTGCCCTCGCCCGGTGTGCTCTCGGCCGTCAGCGCGCCGCCCAGCAGATGGGCGATCTCGCGGCTGATCGACAGCCCGAGCCCCGTGCCCCCGTACTTGCGGCTGGTCGTCCCGTCCGCCTGCTGGAAGGCGCCGAAGATGGCCTCCAGATGCTGCTCGGGGATGCCGATGCCGGTGTCCCGGACGCGGAACGCCACCACCGGGCCGCCGCGCAGCACCTGGATCGGCAGTTCGTGGTCGGGCGCCGGTTCGATGCGCAGTTCCACCCCGCCGCGCTCGGTGAACTTCACCGCGTTGGAGACCAGGTTCCGCAGCACCTGCCGCAGCCGGGAGTCGTCCGTGATCACGTCGACCGGCACTCCGGCCGCCGTGGTGATGCTGAAGCCGAGGCTCCGCTGGGTGGTCATGGGCCGGAAGGTGGCCTCGACGTAGTCGAGGAGCTGCCGCAGCTGCACGCGTTCCGGGTTGACGTCCATCTTGCCGGCCTCGACCTTCGACAGGTCCAGGATGTCGTTGATCAGCTGCAGCAGGTCGGAGCCGGCCGAGTGGATGATGCCCGCGTACTCGACCTGCTTGGCGGTCAGGTTGCGGGTCGGGTTCTGGGCGAGCAGCTGGGCCAGGATCAGCAGGCTGTTGAGCGGTGTGCGCAGCTCGTGGCTCATGTTGGCCAGGAACTCCGACTTGTACTTCGACGCGAGCGACAGCTGCTGGGCGCGGTCCTCCAGTTCCTGGCGCGCCTGCTCGATCTCCAGGTTCTTCCCCTCGATGTCGCTGTTCTGCGCGGCCAGCAGGGCGGCCTTCTCCTCCAGTTCGGCGTTGGAGCGCTGGAGTTCCACCTGCTGCACCTGGAGTTCCTCCGAGCGCGCCTGGAGTTCACCGGTCAGCCGCTGGGACTCGCCGAGGAGCTCGTCGGTGCGCGCGTTGGCCACGATCGTGTTGACGTTGACGCCCACCGTCTCCATGAGCTGTTCGAGGAAGTCCCGGTGGACGGCGGTGAACGCGGTGAAGGAGGCGAGCTCGATGACGCCGAGCACCTGGTCGTCGACGACGATGGGCAGCACGATCAGGCTGCCCGGCGTGGTGCTGCCGAGCCCGGAGGAGATGGTGACGTAGTCGCCGGGAACGCTGTCGGAGCGGATCACGCGCCGGCTCCGGGCCGCCTGGCCCACCAGCGACTCGCCCAGGCGGAAGCGTTCGGGGACGCCGGGCCCCGCCGGGCGCCCGTAGGACCCGACGAGCCGCAGCTCCAGGCCGGAACCGGTCTCCTCGGCGAGGTAGAAGGCGCCGTACTGGGCCGACACCAGCGGCGTCAGCTCGTCCATCACCAGTTCCGCGACGACGGCCAGGTCGCGGTGGCCCTGCATCAGCCCGGAGACCAGCGCGAGGCTGGACTTGAGCCAGTCCTGCTCCTGGTTGGCCCGGGTGGTCTCGCGGAGCGAGCCGACCATCGCGTTGATGTTGTCCTTCAGCTCGGCGACCTCGCCGGAGGCGTCGACGGTGATGGAGCGGGTGAGGTCGCCCTCGGCGACGGCGCTGGCGACCTCGGCGATCGCCCGCACCTGGCGGGTGAGGTTGCCGGCGAGTTCGTTGACGTTCTCGGTGAGCCGCTTCCAGGTGCCGGAGACGCCCTCGACCTCGGCCTGCCCGCCGAGGCGTCCCTCGCTGCCGACCTCCCGCGCGACACGGGTGACCTCGGCGGCGAACGAGGAGAGCTGGTCGACCATGGTGTTGATGGTGGTCTTCAGCTCCAGGATCTCGCCGCGGGCGTCCACGTCGATCTTCTTGGACAGGTCGCCGTTGGCGACGGCCGTGGTGACCAGGGCGATGTTGCGCACCTGCCCGGTCAGGTTGTTCGCCATCGAGTTGACGTTGTCGGTGAGGTCCTTCCAGGTGCCGGCGACGTTCGCCACCCGCGCCTGCCCGCCGAGCCGGCCCTCCGTGCCGACCTCGCGGGCCACCCGGGTCACCTCGTCCGCGAACGCGGAGAGGGTGTCGACCATCGTGTTGATCACGCCGGCCAGCGCGGCGACCTCGCCCTTCGCCTCGACGGTGATCTTCTGCGAGAGGTCGCCGCGGGCCACCGCGGCGGCGACCTGGGCGATCGACCGCACCTGGCCGGTCAGGTTGGACGCCATCACGTTGACGTTGTCCGTGAGGCCCTTCCACGTCCCCGAGGCGCCGCGGACCGTGGCCTGTCCGCCGAGGTTGCCCTCGGTGCCCACTTCGCGGGCGACCCGGGTGACTTCGTCGGCGAAGGCGGAGAGCTGGTCGACCATCGTGTTGATGGTCTCCTTGAGTTCGAGGATCTCGCCGCGTGCGGTGACGGTGATCTTCTGGGAGAGGTCTCCCTGGGCGACGGCCGTGGCGACCTGGGCGATGGAACGGACCTGGGCGGTGAGGTTGCCGGCCATGGAGTTGACGGAGTCGGTGAGGTCGCGCCAGGTGCCGGAGACGCCCTTGACGTCGGCCTGCCCGCCCAGAATGCCCTCGGTTCCGACCTCGCGGGCCATCCGGGTGACTTCGTCGGCGAAGGCGGAGAGCTGGTCGACCATCGTGTTGATGGTCTCCTTGAGTTCGAGGATCTCGCCGCGTGCGGTGACGGTGATCTTCTGGGAGAGGTCTCCCTGGGCGACGGCCGTGGTCACCTGCGCGATGTTGCGGACCTGGGCGGTGAGGTTGCCGGCCATGGAGTTGACGGAGTCGGTGAGGTCGCGCCAGGTGCCGGAGACGCCCTTGACGTCGGCCTGCCCGCCGAGGTTGCCCTCGGTGCCGACCTCGCGGGCGACCCGGGTGACTTCGTCGGCGAAGGCGGAGAGCTGGTCGACCATCGTGTTGATGGTCTTCTTCAGCTCGAGGATCTCGCCGCGGGCGTCCACGTCGATCTTCTGGGACAGGTCGCCCCTGGCGACCGCGGTGGCGACCTGGGCGATGTCGCGCACCTGGGTGGTGAGGTTGCCCGCCATCGCGTTGACGGAGTCGGTGAGATCGGCCCAGGTGCCGGAGACACCCGGGACCTCGGCCTGCCCGCCGAGCGTCCCCTCGGTGCCGACCTCCCGGGCGACGCGCGTCACCTCGGAGGTGAAGAGCGACAACTGGTCCACCATGCCGTTGAACACGGTGGCGATCTCGCCCAGCAGCCCGTCCGCGCCGTCCGGCAGCCGGGTGCCGAAGTCGCCGTCGCGGACGGCCGTCAACCCCGCGAGCAGCTGCCGCAGTTCCGGTTCCCCCGCCTCGGCGGCGCCACGCGCACGCGTGCGCCGGGCCGGGCGCCCGCCTTCGACCGTCTCCGTCATGTTCTTCCCTGTGTGTAGCGCTCGGCGGACGCCCGGAACGCCGGACTCCGTCACGGCCCGTACGGGCCGCCCCCCTCGCACCGCGCGGCGATGATCATTGCCGCACGGCAAATGCGCCGCAGCGTATCCCGCCGGGCCCACCGCGCGCACACGGGGCCTTCGTTCCGTGGACATCCGCCGCGCCGGACCGCGGCTGCTCCCGCACGGCGCGGCGGACGCCTGCCGCGGCCGCGCTGCATAGGGTGGCCGTCATGATCACCTATCCGTCCGCGGAGCCCGCCGTCCTCGGTGCGCCGCTGCGCGCCCAGTTCGACGTCTTCCTCGACGAGTACCGCGCCGCGCTGCACGACAGCCTGGACGGGCTGACGGAGGAGCAGGCGCGCCGGTCCCTGGTGGCCTCCAGGACCACCCTGCTGGGCCTGTTGAAGCACGCCGTGTTCGTCGAGAAGGTCTGGTTCGACGAGGCGGTCACCTGTCGGCCGCGCGAGGAGATCGGGATTCCCGGGACGCCGGACGAGTCGTTCGCGCTGGACGACGGCGACACGGTGGCCTCGGTGCAGCGGGCCCACCGGCGGGCCTGCGAGGCGTCCCGGGCGGCAGCGGCCGCTCTCGGCCTGGACGACCTGCTGCACGGCAACCGGCGCGGGCCGATCCCGCTGCGCTGGGTGTACCTGCACATACTGCGCGAACTGGCCCAGCACAGCGGGCACGCCGACATCCTGCGGGAGCAGATCCTCGACGCCGCGGACGCCTCCGCCGGAACGCGCCTCACCCCGGGCGCGCCCGCGGGCGGGACGGGCGGGCGCGGAGGCCGGTGACCCGTTACGCGGCGGGCGGGGCGGTTCTCACTCGACGGTGACGACCACCGAGTGCCATCCGCTGGCCCCGTCGGGGACCGTGCGGGTGCGCTTCTCCGTCTGGGTCGTGCCGGTGCGGTCGGTGGCCCGGACGGTGAGGGTGTGGCTGCCGGGCGTCGCCTTCCAGGCGAAGGACCACTGACGCCAGGTGTCGGCGGTGTGCTCGGCGGCGAGTTCGGCCCGGCGCCAGGGGCCGTCGTCGACCCGCACCTCGACCGCGTCGATGCCGCGGTGCTGCGCCCAGGCCACCCCGGCGACCATGACGGTCCCGGCCCCGGGGCGGGCGAAGGGCTTGGGGGTGTCGATGCGGGACTGGGTCTTGACGGGTGCCTCGCGCGCCCAGTCGCGCTTCACCCAGTAGGCGTCGTAGGCGTCGAAGGAGGTGAGCTCGATGTCCTCGATCCACTTGCAGGCGGAGACGTATCCGTAGAGTCCGGGGACGACCATGCGGACGGGGAAGCCGTGGTCGAACGGCAGGGGTTCGCCGTTCATGCCGACCGCGAGCAGCGCGTCGCGGCCGTCCATGACGTCCTCCACCGGGGTGCCGATCGTCATCCCGTCGACGGAGCGGGACACCAGCTGGTCGGCGCGGCCGCCGCGCGACGGCGGGCGTACGCCGGCCTCGCGCAGCAGGGGGGCGAGGGGGACGCCGATCCAGCGGGCGTTGCCCACGTAGGGGCCGCCGACCTCGTTGGACACGCAGTTCAGCGTGATGTCCCGTTCGACGAGCGCGCGCTCCAGCAGGTCCCGGAAGGTGAGGATGAGCGGTGTGCGCACACCCGTGCCGTGGATGCGCAGCCGCCACGCCCCGGCGTCGACCTTCGGCACCACGAGCGCGGTGTCGACCCGGTAGAAGTCCTTGTTGGGGGTGGTGAACGGCTGGAGTCCGGGGACGCGCAGCGCGGCCCCGGACGGGATCGCGGCCGCCGGTGACGCCGGGCGCGGCAGGCCGACGGCGTCGCGGGAGGCGGCGGCGTCGCCGCCGCGGGCGCCGGCCGCCACGCGGGCCGCGACCCCCGCGCCGGCGGAAGCCGCGGCAGCGGCGGACGCGGCGATCAGGAAACCGCGCCGGTCCCAGCCCGCACCGGTGTCCGGGGTGTCCGCGGGCGGTGCGGTGAGACGGCCGGCCAGCACGTGGAGCACCGCGGCCCCGGCCAGTGCCCCGGCCACGGACGGCAGCGCGTCCGTCCAGGAGGCGGAGTCCGGACGGGACAGTGCGGCGGCCGCGCCGACCGCACCGAAGACCAGCACTCCGGCCGCCCCCGCTCTGCGGTGACGCAGCGCGAGCAGCCCGAGGGCCACGGCGCAGAGCGCCAGCACCCCGAGGATGCCGAGCTGGAGGACGAGTTTGTCCGCCTCGCCGAAGGTACGGATGGCCCAGTCCTTGACCGCGGCCGGTGTCCGGTCGACGGCGCTGCCGCCGACGGCCACCACCGGCCCGGCCTCCGGCCGCACCGCGGCGGCGGCCAGTTCGGCCGCCGTCAGCGAGACGGCTGCGGCGAGGAGGCCGCTGAGGCCGGCGAGGATGCGGCGGGAGGCGACTGCTCGTGTCTCGTTCACCTGCGTGATTCGGAGCGCCGGGCGGGGCGGATTGGTCGCCTCTGCCGCGGGGCCGCCCCGTCGCGGACCCGCCGCCCTGGACCCGCCGCCCTGGACCCCTCGCCCGGACCCGCCGCCCGGACCCGCCGTCGGCCGGGCCGCCGGGCGGGGCGGGGCGGGGTGTGCCGGTACGTCGGCGGGGTCCGGGCCCCGGGGTGGTGCCGCGACGTCAGGCGGCAGCCGCGGACGCCACCTGGCCGCTGATGCGGTGGATGATCTCGACCAGCTGGCCGGTGATCTCGCCGTCGTCGGCGGGGTGGGTCTCGGCGAAGCGGGCCACCGCGTTCGGGATGGTCAGCTTGAGGTCGGCGAGCACGCCCGCGCCGGCGATCCCGGCGGCCTTGCGGGCCTCCTCCTGCGCCCAGGCGCCGCCGTACTGGCCGAACGCCGTGCCCACCACGGCGGTGGGCTTGCCGCTGACGGCGCTCTGGCCGTACGGCCGGGAGAGCCAGTCGATGCCGTTCTTCAGCACGGCGGGCATGGTGCCGTTGTACTCCGGGGTGAAGAGGATCAGCGCGTCGGCACGGCCTGCCGCCTCGCGCAGGCGGACGGCGGAGGCGGGCGCGCTGTCCGTGTCGATGTCCTCGTTGTAGAAGGGGATGTCGGCCAGCCCCTCGTACAGCTCGACCGTGGTGCCCTCGGGGGCGTGACGGACGGCCGCCTCGGCGAGCTGGCGGTTGTGCGAACCGGAGCGCAGGCTGCCGACGAGGGCGAGGATGCGGACGGACATGAGGATCTCCAAGGGGACGGGGCTGCGGAAGAGATAATCGGACCGTGGTCCGTTTACAGTTGTACCAGTCAAACGGACCGGGGTCCACTTTTCTTCCCGGGCTTCCCCGGGACTGCCCGGACCTCCCCGGACCTCCCCGGACTTCCCCGGGCCTGCCGGGCCGTATCGGGACCCGAGGACCCCGGGGCTGGTTAGGCTGGAGGCATGTCGACTCGCCCCCCGATCCCGCCGCCAGGGGCGGACACGCCGGTTCTCCTGGAGGTCACGGAGGCGGGCGACTCCCCGGCCCTGCGCGCGGACGCCGTGCGCAACCGCGCCCGGCTGCTGGAGGCGGCCTCCAGGTTCGTGGACGAGCACGGCGTGAACTGCCTCACGATGGACGCGGTGGCGAAGTCCGCCGGGGTGGGCAAGGGGACGGTGTTCCGGCGCTTCGGCGACCGCACCGGACTCCTCATGGCCCTGCTCGACCACTCCGAGCGCGCGTTCCAGGCGCAGTTCCTCTCCGGCCCGCCGCCCGTCGGGCCCGGCGCGCCCCCGCTGGAGCGCCTGCACGCCTTCGGGCACGCCACCCTGCGGGAGGCGGCGAGCCGGCTGGAGCTCTACCTGGCCGCCCAGCCCGAGGCCGAACGCCGCTTCTCGAACCCGCCCTACCGGGTGCGCCTGACGCATGTGGAGATGCTCGTGCGGCAGGTGATGCCGGACGCGGACGGGGAACTGGCGGCCCAGGCGCTGATGGCCTACCTGGACCCCGCGCTCGTCCACCACCTGCTGCGCCAGCGCGCCATGCCGCTGGAACGTCTCGAGGCCGGCTGGTCCGACCTCGTCGACCGGCTGGCCCGCACCTAGAGCGTGCCGCGAAAGCCCCTCCCGGCCCGCGACACGCCCCGGCAGCCCCCCGGCCCCCGACCCGGCCGGGCGCCAGGGCCCCGGGCCCGGCGAACCGGACCGGTGACCCCCGCCGAGTCCCGCGGCGGTCACCGTGCCAGCTCCCCGAGGAGCGCCCAGGTCCGCCGCCTGGCCTCTTCCCCGGCCGCCTCCGTACCGGAGAACACGATCTCCGTGGCCCCGGCGTCCCGGTAGCGCCTGATCTCCGCCGCGACCGTCTCCTCGTCGCCGATCACCGCGACGTCCACCGCCCGGCTGCCGCCGGAGAGCCCGATGACCCGCGCGTAGGACGGGATCTGCTCGTAGAACGCGAGCTGTTCGCCGACCTTGCGCCGCACCCCCTCGGCGTCGTCCGTGACCACGCCGTGCACCAGGGCCACGACCCGCGGCGCGGGGCGGCCGGCCGCCGCCGCGGCGGCCGTCACGGCCGGCACGATGTGATCGCCCAGGGCACGCGGCCCGGCCAGGTAGGGGAGGATCCCGTCCGCGAGTTCACCGCTGACGCGCAGTGCCTGCGGGCCCATCGCGGCGACCAGCAGCGGGACGCCGCCCTCGGCGCCCGGCACACGGGCCGGGATCGGTGTCACCGCGGTGAGCAGTTCCCCGCGGAAGTCGGCGGCGCCCGTGTCCGTCAACTGCCGCAGGGCCGTGAGGAACTCGCGGAGCCGGGCGACGGGCCGTTCGAACGGGAGGCCGAAGCCGCCCTCGGTGAGCAGCCGGGTCCCCAGCGCCAGCCCCAGGTGGTAGCGGCCGTGGGTGGCCGCCTGCGCGGTCTGCGCCTGGCCGGAGACGACCAGCGGGTGCCTGCCGAACACCGGCACCGCCGAGGTCCCGACCTGGAGGCCGGGCACCTCCCGCCCGACGACGGCCGCCAGCAGCGGCGAGTCGGCACCGAAGGTCTGCCCGAACCAGGCGGACCTCAGGCCGGCCTCCGCGGCCTCACGGGCCAGCAGTACGGAGGCGTCGACCTGGTTGTCCGCTCCGGACGTGTTGAGTGCTACGCCAAGGGTCATGCCCGGGAGAACGACCGCCCGGCGGAACGGCATTCCGGTCCGCGTGTGACAGCTTCATGTCCATCATGTGTACGCGTTCCGGCCCCTCCCGGGCACCCCGTCGGCGGGGCGCCCGGGAGGGACGTGCGGCCCGCGCGGGACGGGCAGTCCGGGCAGGAGGTGCGGGCCCGGTGGGCGGTGCGGGCCGGGCAGGGTCAGCCGGCGGCGCCGCCGGTGAGGGACCGGAGCTGGGCGAGGATCGAGGGGTCGTCGATCCTCTCGTCCTCGGCGAGCAGCAGCACCTTGCTCAGCACGATCCCGGTCATCCGGTCCTCGTCCGCGAAGGGCAGGAACAGCCGCGGATGCGGTGAGGAGCCGAACGAGGCCGGTACCACGCAGAGATGACCGCCCGGCTCGACGTGGACGCTCCCGCTGACCAGATGCACCCGGTACGTCGCCCGGGTGCCGCTCACGACGGCCGTGTGCCCCTCCACGGACACCCGGGTCAGCCCCAGGTCGGCGACGAGCGCCGCCAGCACCTGCGCCCGGCTCGCCGCCTGCGCGGGCGACGACCGCACCGCAGGCTCCGTGCCGGCCACCGACACGACCAGGTCCAGGTCGCGCATCGTCTCGGAGAGGACCACGGGCGGCACCTCGGCGAGCGGCACGGGAACACCGCCGAAGCCGCCTCCGCCACGCGGCGCGCCACGGACGAAGCGGAGCTCGCCCACGACCACCGGACCCATGCCGAACCAGCCCTGGACGTCGCAGCGCAGAGCGGCCGTCAGCTCCCCGCCGACGGCACGGGTCGCCTGGTGGTGGGCGTACTCGCCGTGCGTGCTCCAGCCCCGGCCGGAGAGCAGCCGGCCCGCCGTCCGGCCGTCGACCACCTGCCCCGCGAACCGCCGCGACACGTCGCCCGCCTCCCGCTCCGCCGCGGTGAGCACGTACACCTCCCGGAACACCTGCTTCACCGGCTGCCGGACACGGCCGGCGACGATCCGGCCCTGCCAGTCGGCCAACGACCGCCGCCCGAGCAGCTCGACGGGGTGGACGGCGCTCACCGGACCCGTGGTGTCGACGTCGTCGAGCAGCCCGATCGATCCGTGGCCGTCGCGCCAGACCAGCCGGCGCAGCATCGCGGCCCCGGCGGGCAGCGACAGCAGCCGGCCCAGCTCCTGCGGCGGCAGGGTCCCGGCGGTGGCGACCAGCCGCTCCACCAGACCGGACCTCATCCGCCGGGCCTGCTCCCTGAGCCGTTCCTGCTGCTCCCGCAGTTCCCGGTAGGCGGGATCGGCCCGGACCGCTGCCGGCACCGACTTCAGCACCCGGCCGTTCCTGGCGGTCTCGATCAGCGGCCCGTCGTCGCCGAAACGCAGCACGGTCCGGTACGGGCCGGTCCCGGCCTCGGTGGGGAAGGCGGAGGCGATGCGCGCCTCGCAGTCCCATTCCAGACGGCTCGCCTCCGCCACCCCCGCCACCTGCGCCAGGTGCTCCAGGGCCACGTCCACGGCCGCCGCGTGGCTGTGCCGCCGGTTCGGGCCGAGGCGGGCCCCCTTCTTCGCGGACTCGCGGAGCGCGAGGTAGCGGTCGAGCACCGTCTCGCCGTCGTCGAGGGGGAGCATCCCGTACGCGGCGGTGCCGTGCAGCGCGTTCCGGCGGAACCGCCGCACCACCTCCGCCCGGTTCCATCCCATGACCGCCGAGACCAGTTCGCTCGGCACCAGGGCGAGCAGCCGCCGGGCCCGCTCCGGACCGGCCGCCGCCACCGCCGCGAGAACGGCCGAGCGGTCCTGGCGGACCACCTCGCCGTCGGGAATCGCCAGCACGAGACGGAGCAGTCCGGCCGCCTCGCCCAGATCGAACAGCGGCAGCAGCGCGTCGGCGTCGCCCACCCCCAGGCGCCACGCGAAGACCCGGCGCTGCTCCTCGGCCGGCAGCTCCCGCAACAGCGCCACCAGCGCCTCCCGTTCGCCGTCCGTGAGGACCGCGGCCCCCAGATGGCCGGCGGCCCTCGGATCGCCGCGCCACTCCAGCGCCACCCGGACGAAGCGCAGCCCTTGGGGCGCGAGCACCTTGGGCAGGTCTTCCCAGTCGACCGGTCCGGGGCCGGTGACCAGCCGCCACGTCAGCGCGTCGACATGGGCGCGCACCGCGTCCGCGCACGCCGCGGGCGGACCCGCCGCCGTCCCGTACGGTGTGCGGCCGACGATGGCGTACCCCAGCCACGGATCCTCCGTGAACGCGTGCTCCACCACCGCGGCGTCGAGGGCGCCCGCCCGGTGCAGCGCGTCCAGCGCCGCCGCCACGGTCTCCCGTCCCACCGTGCTGAGCGGGGAGGTCACGAGCAGCCGCAGCAGCGGCACGTCGGCGTCCGCGAGAGCACGGTCCGCCACCCCGGACAGGGGCAGTCGCGGCACGTCGGCGCAGCCGAGGACCGCGGCGAGCGCGGCCCGGCGGGCGGCCGACGGCCACGGCGCGTCCAGCAGCGCCGCGACACCGTCCGCGGCGGACGGCGGGAACGCCGCGTCGTAGAGCGCGTCGAACTCCGCGACCACCTCGCCGGCGCGCTGCTCCAGGTTCCCCAGGGCCCGGTCGTCGCCCTTGCGCATCCGGCGGCGGACCGCGGCAGCCAGCTCGCGCAGCGCCCCTGCGTCGCCGGCCGCCACGGCGGCCCCGACCCGGTCCACCAGGGCGCGCAGCGCCGCCAGTTCCTCGCGGACGACATCGGCGACGACCTCCGGCACGGGGTGCTCCACCGCCGTCACCCGCCCGTCAGCGCGACGGTGCGCAGGAAGACGACGCGGTCGCCCTGCCGCAGGGTGAACCACTCGTCGGGGTCGAGGATCTGCCGCCCGCCCGCGAAGACCGCGAAGGCGCCCCGGGCGAAGGCGGCACGGGCCCGCGCGACCTCCGACGGCACCTGGGGAACCGCCGGGACGCGCGACGGCGTCCGGACCGCACCCGTACGGGCCAGCTCCTGGAGTTCCGTCTCCGAGAGGTACTGCCGGTCGAGGGAGCGCCGGCAGCGCGCCGCGTCGGCGCGCAGCGCCCCGATCTGCTCCTCGACGGCGTGCCCGATCAACTCCCGCACCGTCGTACGGCCGTCGGCCAGCCGGACCCGCACGGCCGGCAGCTCCTCGCCGTCCCTGCCGGGCACCCGGCCGCGCACTTCGATCTCCACCATGGCCGTCACCCTAGGCCAGGGGTCCGACAACGCCCCGGGCCTGCCAACGTCCCCTCGGGCGGCGGCGGCGGTGGTCCGGCCCGGTCGCGTCGCGGCCGACAGCCGCGCGCCGTCCCGGCCGGGGCCCGCCGCCCCCGGCACCGCCCCGCCGGGGCGAGGCCGCCGGTCGCCGGGGCAGTGCGGCAGCAGGCCGCGTCAGACCAGTTCGCCGTTGCGGGCGACCACCTCGCCGCCGTGCACGACCACGTCCCGCCGGGGCATGTCCACCACCACCTGGGGTGTGCACTCGGCGTGCACCAGCACGAAGTCCGCCGGGTCGCCCGGGGCGAAGCCGACCCGTTCCAGGCCCAGCACGTCGGCGCCGCCGTCGGAGCCCACGCGGTAGCACTCCTCCAGCTCCCGGTCGAGGCGGACGTCCGTCACCCAGCCGAGGATGTGGGCCCGGTGCAGCATGTCCGCGTTGCCGAACGGGCTCCAGGAGTCGCGGACACCGTCGGACCCGAGCCCCACGCGCACACCGTGCTCGCGCAGCCGGGAGACCGGCAGGACCAGGGACTCGTTCGGCGCCACCGTCGTGAGCGCGATGTCCAGGTCCCCCAGGTCCCGTGCCATCGCGTCGAGTTCGCGCTCCGGGAGGAACGGCAGGCAGAACACATGGCTGACGGTGACGCGCCCCCGCAGCGACAGCGCCCTGGTCCGCTCGACGATGCCGCGCAGCACCCGGATGCCCTTGTCGTCGCGGTCGTGGAGATGGATGTCGATGCCCACGCCGTACCGGTCGGCGAGACGGAACACCAGGTCGAGCTGCTCGTCGAGCGCTTCGTCGAAGCTGATCGGGTCGATGCCGCCGATGTGGTCGACGAGCCCGCTGCGCGCCGCCTCCTCCAGGAGCCGGGCCGTGCCCGGGGTGCGCACGACACCGTGCTGGGGGAAGGCCACGACCTGGACGTCGAGGGCGTGGGCGAGCCGCTCCTTCGCCTCGGCGACCCCCTCCACGCCGGCGAGACCGTAGGCCGGTGCGACATCGGCGTGCGCGCGCATGGCGCGGGTGCCGCGGGTGACCGCGTGCGCCATCAGCCCGTAGGCGCGCTCGCCGACGGGGCGCCGCTGGGAGCGGAACAGCTCGACGTCCTGCTCGCAGTACTCGGCGATGCCCGACGCCGGAGCCCGGGACACCCAGTCGCCGCCCCAGGTCGTCTTGTCCGGGTGGATGTGGGCGTCGACGAGCGAGGGCAGCGCGACGCGCCCGCCGCCGTCGACGACGCGGGCACCCTTCGGAGCGGGCCGGTCGCTGAACCGGCCGTCGACGACGGTGAGATCGACCGGGCCGCCGTGCCCGAACGGGCGCACGTCGCGGAAGACCACCGTGCGTCCGGGGCGCCGTTCGCCCGGCCGGGCCGCTGCGGCGGGACCCGCGGCGGCGGCGGACGCGGAACCGGCGCCCGCCGCCGCGGCGGCCCCGGCCAGGACGCCGCGCCGGGAGAGGGGAGGGGGGACCATGGGAACTCCTTGCTGGGTGCGGTCGGTCGGACGGGCCGTTCACACGCTGCGCGCGCGGGCCCGCGGCGGGCGGGACGCCGTGCCCCGCACGGGCTCCCGCGCCACCTGCGTGCCGTGTCTCAGACGGGGACGCCGGCGCGTACGACGCGCGCAGGTGCCGCGAGGACCGAGACGTCGGCCAGCGGGTCGCCCTGGACCAGGACGAGGTCGGCCGCGTGACCCGGCGTCAGCCGGCCTGCCGTGCCCGTCAGCCCGAGCAGCCGCGCGGCACCGGTCGTTGCCGTGCGTATGGCGTCCAGGGCCGGCAGGCCGGCCGCGTGCATCAGGGAGATCTCCCGGCCGATCGGATCGACCGTGCCGCCGGAGGAGTCCGTCCCCGCGGCCAGCGGCACACCGAGCTCGTGGGCGGCGAGCACCGCGCGCTGGAGCACCGGCAGGTAGGCGCGTCCGCGCTCGGCCAGCACCGGGTCCGAGGACTCGGCCAGACCGGCGATCGCGGTGAGCGTCGGCGTGAAGTACGTGTCCCGGCGCTTCATCTCGCGCAGCGTGCGCTCCCCGACGAACACCCCGTGCTCCAGGGACCGGACGCCCGCCGTCACCGCGTCGTGGCAGCCCTGCTCGCTGTAGCTGTGGCAGAGCACCCCGCGGCCGCCCTTGCGGGCCGCGGCCACCACCTCGCTCAGCTGGGCGTGCGAGTACACCTGGGCCAGCGGGTCCTGATCGGGGAGCCCGGCCCGTTCGTTGACCCGCGTCTTGACGACGTCCGCGCCCCGCCGCAGGTTGACCGCGACCACGTGCCGCAGCGCCTCGGGGGAGCGCACTCCGTCGCGCAGCCGGGCCAGCGGCGTGAGATCGGGGTCCGCGAGGAGGGTGTCACCGAGGTCGGGCGTGACGAAGACGCCCGCCGCCCGCAGGCGCGGAGCGAGTCCGGGAGCCTGGCGGGCGAGCTCCCTGACGGCGACGTCCTGGTAGAACGAGGTCGAGCCGCTGCGGGCACTGGTGGCGCCGGCGCGCACCGCCGCGCGTGCCTCGGCCGCGGTGGACAGGTGGATATGGGCGTCGATCAGACCGGGCAGGACCCAGTGGCCGTGCGCGTCGAGCCGCCGGACGCCGTCGGGGACGCGCACCCGGGAGCGCGGCCCGGCCGCGCGGACGACACCGTCGCGCACGACGACGACGGAGTCCTCCACGACCTCGCCGGTCGCCGGGTCGAGCAGGGTGCCGCCGTCGACGACCAGGTCGCCTCCTCGCGCGCCGCCGCCCCGGCGGTCCGCCGCGGCACCGGTGCCGGCGGAGGGCTCGGCGGCGGCGGGGTCGGCCGCGGCGAGCACGGCCGCGGTGCCGGCCAGTGCGGCCGCGCCGGCCAGCACTCCCCGGCGGGTGAGCGCGGGGGCGGGCGGGGGGATCGGCTCGACACACATGCTGGCTCCTCGGGGCGGTTGGCCGGATGGACGGCCCTGAGGCCGGTGCCACCGTTTGTATACCAAGGATCGAGAGATCGACAAGGGATGACGGAGCCGACGGGTAGCCGGTCAGAAAATGTGGGGATCGTGCGGTGAACTGCCGCAGTTCTTCGAAGGGCGGCCGCCTCGCGGTATACAAAATGCCGGGATGGGTGGGAGCGTGTCACCCGAAGAGGGAGCGCAGGGCGACCGTTCTGCTGTCACGCACATGGAGCAGCGTGGCCGCAGCCGCCGACTCCTCGTCGCCCGCCGCGATGTGCCGGTACATCTCGGTGTGCTGGGACCGCATGTGGTCCGGCTCCTCGTGCAGCCCGAACAGCAGCTGGAGCTGCCAGCTCAGCTGCTCCATGGTCCGGGCGAGCAGGGGATTGCCCCCGAGGGTCACGATCTGCTCATGGAACGCGGTGTGCGCGGCGACCTCGCGTTCCCCCTCGTCGGCCGCGGCCGCCCGCTCGGCGCGCTCCAGCAGCGCGGCGAGGGCCGCGACGCCGTCCGGCCCGTCCTCCGCCCGGGCGACCCGCCGCGCGGCCAGGCGTGACGCCTGCACCGCCAGCGGTTCCCACACCTCGTAGAGGTGGTGCACGTCGGCGCGCTCCAGACGCCGCACCCGTACACCGCTGTGCGGCAGCAGCTCCAGCAGGCCCTCCGCGACGAGGGCGCGCAGCGCCTCCCGGACCGGGACCCGGGACATGTGGAGTTCCTCGGCGATCTCCCGCTCCACCAGGCGCGCGCCCATCGGGTACCGGCGGTCGACGATCCGCTGCCGGACCGCCTCGCGCGCCCGGGTGCTCAGCGAGGTGCGCACGCCCGCGTCCGGCGTCCGGGTCTCCTCCGGTGTGCTGCCCGCCACGTGCACCGTCCTCCGCTCGCCGTGTCCCGGGCGAGGATACGCGGACGGACGGCGCGGCCCGCCCCGTCACCGGCTTCGCCGGCTGCGGGACGGGCCGCGGCGGTCGCGCGGGCTACCGGTCGCGCCACTCGGCGGGCGGCGGGGGCGGGACCACCGGGGGCCGGTCGTCGCAGGTGATCGTGTTGGGCAGCAGCCATCCGGCGAGCCAGCCGCCGTCGTTCCCGCCCCGGTCGGCGAGGGCGAACTCCGACCCCGAGGCCGGGAAGTTGAATGCGCCGCAGTTGTTGACCCCCACGGCGCCCACGTTGCGGGCGTCCACGTTCTCGAAGGTGGCGGACCCCTGGGTGCGGGCGCTGAGCACGGAGTTTCCGGTGCCGTCGACCCGGATGTCCCGGAAGTGGACGGCGGGGATGCCGTACCTGTCCTTCACCCCGTACTCGCTCACCAGCATGATCGCGTTGTGGGTGCTGTCGAGGTAGTGGTCGCCGGTCACCCGGATGTCCGCGTCGATGCTCCGGTCCAGTGCGTAGAGCCAGATCGCGCCGAGTCCGATCCTCCAGTTGAGGTCGAGGGTTCCGGCGCGGACCGTGGTGTTCCCGGTGAAGCGGAGGGTGCCGGTGAAGGGTTCCGCGCCGAAGCGGGAACCGGCGTGCAGCGCGCTGCCCTCGCGGACCGGGTCGGCGACGAGGTTCCCGCTGACCGTGTTGTCGGCGCCGCCGTAGACGGCGATGCCGTTGGCCAGCGTCGGCGACTGGACGGTGTTGCGGGAGAAGGTGTTGCGGGCGTCGGCCGTCGTCTCGGACCACATGGCGAGCCCGTCGTCCCCGGTGTTGCGGACGAAGTTGTTGTGCACCAGCGAGTCGGTGACACCCGTGTGGAAGTTGAGGGCGTCGGCGATCTGGTCGACGACGATGTTGTTCGTGACCCGCACGTTCGACATCGGGCCGTCGAACCACAGGCCCACCTTGGTGTGGTGCAGGTACAGGCCGTCGATCGTGGAGTCGCTCATGGCCCCGCCGATCGCGTTCACCTGATCGGTGTCGATCCGCTCCCGCACGTCGCCCTCGATCGCGAAGCCCCGCAGGTGGACGCCCCGGCTGCCGCCCTCGGCCGCGCTCCTGCCGTAGAGGCCGACACCGGTCGTCCGGGACCCGTCGGGCGCGGGGGTGTCCAGGGCCATCGCGCGGCCCTTGAGCACGGTGTGCCAGTTGCCCGCGCCGACGACGGTCACGTCGTCGACCACGATGTGGCGGTCGACCCGGAAGGTGCCCGGCGGCAGGTAGACCGGCCGGTCGAGCCGCCGGGCCAGGGCGATGGCGCGCTCGATCGCCGGGGCGGCGTCGCGCCGGCCGGTCGGGTCGGCGCCGAACAGCCGGACGTCCAGGCCGCCGCGCTCGACGTGCGGCTTCGTGACCAGTTCGCTGTCGAGCAGGTCGACGACCGTCCACGCGGCGGGGCTGCCCGCGGGCACGGTCAGCCGGACGACGTCCCCGGCCCGGTGGGTGCGGCCCAGGTGGAGCCGCTGCTCGTCGTAGAAGTGGGTGGGGCGGAACGGCTTGGTGATCTCCGGTGCCGGTGAGGTCGACGCGGGCACACAGGAGCACTCGGTGATCCACCAGTCGGGGTGGAGCAGACCGGCCCGGGGGTCGTTGGTGAACGGGTACTGGTTGTAGAGCCACGAGTACTGGGAGGTCAGGGTCATCGTCCTGCGGTGCCGCCCGTCGACGGTGACGTCCAGCGGAGCGGTGATGCCGCCGCCCTCCGGGGCGTCGGGGATGCTGTAGCGCACGGTGAGGGCGTTGGCGTCCCGGGGCAGCGTGAACTCCACGTACTGTCCGGCCGTCAGCTTCACCGCCGAGCGGCCCGACGCCTCGGAGGCGAGGGTGTACGGCGTCCGGTCCGGACCGATGACGGTCCCGGTGCCCCGGGCGTTCTCGGCCTCCTGCTCGTCGAACGCCACGGTCGCCCCCCGCCCCGCGACCAGCGCGGGATCGACCGCGGCCCGGGTGACCACGGGAGCGCCGGGGCGGTGGCGGGCCGTCTCGGCCGCCGCCGTCCCACCGGGCGCGGCGCTCAGCAGCAGGGCGAGGACGGTCGTCACCAGGGCGGCTCTTCGGCCGCCGCGAGCGCCGTGTCCGGCGCGGCTCGTCGGGTACATACGGGGGCTCACTTCCGTCGGGCGGGGCAGGGGGACGCACCCGTCCGCGGGGCACGGGGCGGCGTGGGGACAGTAGGGCCCGCGAGCAGCCGCCCACAAGAGAAATGTCAGAAATTTGCGCGACGGAAGTTAATCCATGCGTTCACATGTCTACTGATTGCTCTCGGTGAGGAGGGGTGCGAGGGCCGCCGTCCCGTCGACCAGGGCCCGGGAGCGCGCCGCGACAGCCGTCTCCCGCGCGTCCAGCGCTGCCGCCACCTCGCTCCAGCGGCGGCCGAGACGCAGCTCGGGCATGAGGGACCGCAGCGGGGCGACGCGGTGCCCGGCCCGCCGCAACTGCTGGACGATGCGCGCGTCGCGGACCTGGACCGGCGTGTAGCGGCGCGCGCCCCGGACGGGGTCCCGGTCGGGGACGACGAGGCCCTCGGCGTCCCAGTGCCGCAGCGTCGACGGACGCACCCCGAGCGCCGCGGCGAGTTCCGAGACGCCCATCGAGTCCGCTGCGCCGACGGCGTCGATCGGCTCGCCGGAGATCGACGCGGCGGCCTCCCGCGCCCGCCGCAGCGCCGTCCGCTCCGCATCGAGCCGTGCGTGCGCCGCGTCGAGCAGGACCAACACCTCCTGCGACGCGGGGAACCGGTGCGCCGCCCGCACGATCCGCTTGGCCTCGGCCGGCCCCGCCCCCGCGGCGAACGCCCGGTAGGCCAGCGCGGACCGCACCTGCCGCTCCCCGTGGACGCGGTAGCCCGAGGCCGTCCGCTCCGCCGCGGGCAGGACCCCCTCGCGTTCGAGGTCGCGCACCTGCTGCACGGAGCACCCGGCCCGCCGTGCGACGTCGACGGTGCGCAGACGCACCGATTGGAGACTTGCCATCCCGTATCCCCTCATGGACTCCCCGCAAGTCTCCACAACCACGTGAATGGAACGCTGGAGCCATGACCCAGGACGAGATCATCTCCTTCGTGGCGGCCATGGACGGCGTGCTGACCCTCCGCCCCGCACCCGGCGACGGTTCCCCCGACGTCGCCTGGGGCGACACGTTCTTCTACTACGCACCGGACGGCGTCGTCCCCGCGGCCGCCCAGCCGTTCGCGACGATCGTGACGAAGAACCTGCCCGGCGACGCCACGTCCCGCCTCGACCGCCCGGACGCCCACCGGGTGAACATCGCCGCCGGCAAAGAGGAGTTCACCCGGTGGACCGGCCGTCCACCCGGCGGACGGGAACCCGCCACGACGGCCCCGGCCGCCGACGACACCGTCGTCGCCCACCCCGTCTACGCGGCCGCGGGCTGGCTCGCGGTGGTCAACCCGGGCCCGCGCACGCGCACGGCGACCGCCGAACTGCTCTCCACCGCCCACCGCCTGGCCCGGGCACGCCACGAACGGCGCCCCGGCCCCTCCGGAGGCTGACGGACACGGCCGGCGGGCGCCGGGCTCCCCGCATCCACTGCCCCGTGCCGGGCGCCCCGCGTCCACCGGCGGGTTCCGGGCGCCCCGCGTCCACCGCCCCGCCGCTCCGGTGCGCGGGACGGGAGAGCGGGACCGTGCGAGAACCCGCGACCGCGAGGGCAACCATCTCTCCCGCCGGTCTGATCATGCGAGGCACACGGGGTCCCGCACGACGGACGGGTGCCGCACGGTGTCACACACAGGACGCATCACCACGGTCCGCCCGCTCCTGGCGGGAGCCGCCGCCCTCGGGCTGGGCGAGACCGCGGACGTCTCCGGCGGCACCGAGCGGGAGACGTCCTCCCCGGACGGGACTTCGGCGCTGCCGCTCGTCGCCGCCTCGGCGGCGACGAGCGGCCTGCGCGGTCACCGGCGGACCGTGGGCGCTGCGCCGCCGCAGGCGGAACACCGCACCGTGACAGCGACGCGGGCCCGGCGACCGCCGAAGCGGTGGCCGGGCCCGCGGGCGCACTCCGGTGCGCGGGGTCAGTGGCCGAAACGGCCCTTCGCCTTCTCCTTGGCCCCCCGGGCCCTGCCACGGGTCTCCAGGGCCGCGCCCTTCGCGGCGGTCGTCTCCTTGCCCATTGCATGGGCCGTCTTCCGCACGGCCTTCCCGACAACCTGCTCGGTCTTGGCCTTGGCCTTCTCTCCGGCGCTCATGTCGGTCCTTTCGTCGGTGCGTCCTGCTCATCCACTCGCCTGCCCGGACGCACCGGGCCAAAACGCCTCCTGCGCCGCGCCGCCGGGCGGACCCCGCCCGCCGCCGGTCGTCCGCCGAGCCGCACGGCGGCTACGGGAGGATCGCGTCGACGTAGCCCCCGTCGACACGGAGCGCGCCGCCGGTCGTCGCCGACGCGAAGCCCGAGCTCAGGTAGACGACCATGTGCGCGATCTCCTCGGGCTCGATCAGCCGCTGGATCAGCGACTGCGGACGGTGCTCCCGCATGAACACACGCTGCGCCTCGTCCCACGGCAGATCCGCGCCGACGAGCGAGTGGACGAACTCCTCGACGCCCCCGGTGTGCGTCGGCCCCGCGATCACGGAGTTGACCGTCACCCCCGTCCCGGCGGCCTCCTTGGCGAACCCGCGGGTGACGGCCAGCAGCGCGGTCTTGGTCGTGCCGTAGTGGATCATCTCGGCCGGGGTGACCACCGCCGAGTCACTGGCGATGTTGAGCACCCGGCCCCAGCCCCGTTCCGCCATCCCCGGCAGGCAGGCGCGGATCAGACGCACCGCCGACAGGACGTTGACCTCGAAGTAGCGGCGCCACTCGGCGTCGTCGATCTCGAGCGCGGGACGTGATCCGAAGACCCCGAGGTTGTTGACGAGCACGTCGACCGCGGGGAGCCGGCCCAGCACCTCGGACGCCCCGGGCTCCGTCGCGAGGTCACCCGGCGCCGCGACGAAGTCGCCGTGCGGCACCTGCTCCCGCAGGCGTTCCACGGCCTCCCCGGTCCGCCCGGGATCACGGCCGTTGACCGCCACCCGCGCGCCCGCCGCCGCCAGACCGGCGGCGATCGCCGCCCCGATCCCCTGGGTCGAGCCGGTGACCAGAGCGGTCCTGCCGTCGAGGGCGATCTGCATGGGGACTGCACTCCTCACATGAGCCGGTCCGCCGGGAGGGCCCGGTGCACCGATCCGGAGTCCGGCGGGTACTGCGGTGCCCGTTCATTGAGGCATCCCGCGCGCCGCCGGGACGGCCGACACGCGAACACCGGGCCGGGGCGGCCGCGTCGGGACCGCCGTGCCGCCGCTGCGATCACGGATGAGATGATGCCCGGCGACAAGGGGCTGCCCCGCGGTACCCGGCGGTCACGCGACTGCGCCGGGTACCGCGGGACAGCCCTCAAGGCGACGGCGGACGAGGAAACCGGTGTGAATCCGGCGCGGTCCCGCCACTGTGATCGGTGAGCCGGTCCCGGCATGCCACGGCCCGAGCGCGGGCGGGCAGGCAGGGACGGGCACGGACCCGAGAGCCAGGAGACTCACGCGGTCGCCTCCTCCACGGACCACCGGGGCGGATCTCCCCGGAGAGAGGGACGGTGCGCCATGCCCGCCACACCCACCGGAGCGACGAGCGGCGAGCCTGCCGGCAGGGCGGCCGCCGGCCCCGTGCCGTGCCGCGTCGTCGTCTGCCGCGACTGCTGCTGCGGCAGCCCCAAGGTGAAGGGCGTCGACCACGCGGCCCAGGTCGCCCGCCTGCGGGAGGCGGGGCCGGTGACCGTCTCCGACTGCCTCGACGTGTGCGAGCGGGCCAACGTCGTCGTGGTGCGCCCCTCCGCCCGCGGCAGGGCCGCCGGCGGCCGGCCGGTCTGGCTCGGTCTCGTCAACGACGCCGCCGCCACCGAGGACATCGTCGCCTGGGTCCGCGACGGGGGACCGGGCATAGCCCCGCTCCCGGACATCCTCGACCTGTACACCTTCGCCCCGCCCGGGCCCGCGGCGAGAGCCTGAGCCCGCCCACGGAACGTCCGGACGGGCCGCTCGGGCGGCCGTCCGGACGTCACTTCTCCGGGGCGTGCCCCCAGTTCACCGACGAGCGGCACCACGCGCTGTCCGCGACGTCACCGTCGGGCCGCTGGGCGAGATGGCGGTGGACGTAACCGTTCACTTTGCGCATGTGCGCGAAGTCGGCGTCACTCAGATCGGCCTTTCTCGTGCCCAGCAGGCCGGCGATACGCCGCCCGGACGCGTGGCCGACGCTCCCGCCCCCGCCACCCCCGCCGCCGCGCCGGTGGCGAGCCGGCCGGTGAGCCCGGACGCCGTCGTACCGACGCTCTCCCGGAACGCGCGGTACGTCTCCTCCAGGTCCTCCGGCCTCAGGAGCCGCCCTTCTTGCGCAGGGCGTCCCGCTTGTGCACGGCACTGCGGCCCGAATCGTCGCTCTCCACCTCGTACTGGGGTTCCTCGGGCGAGGCGTCCACCGTGCGGCCCGCCGCCTCGGTCCGCTCGGTGTGGCGGCCGGTGACCTTGCCGGTCACCTCGTGGCCGTGACTGCGCCACGAGACCTTGTCGCCCTTGTGGAGCCTGCGCTTCTTCGCCATGACGTCGCCTTCCGGTCGGTGCCCGAGCCGTGTGCCGGCTCGGGACGTGGTGCGGCGGTACGGGAGACCGGTTCGCCCGGGTCCGGCAGGACACCGCACGCGGCCGTGCGCCGGCCGCTCTGCCCAGGGTCGTCCCGGCCGATGAGGAGCACCACCGCACGGCCGGGGGCCGCCCGGAGGATCGCCCCGAGGCGCCGCGAACCGAGGCGGTGGCTCCCCGGCTTCCCCACGCGCCGGACGCGGCCGCGCAGGCCGCTTCGCGGCGATCGGGGGACGGGCGGAGGGGGACGGGAGGCGAAGGGGGCGCCGCCCCCGCACGCGTCCCCGTGGTCGCGGGACCGTCCACGCGGCGGAGCCGGGCACCGCTCGCGGTCAGTCGTCCGCCGGGGCTTCGCGGGTGCGGTCGGACGGCGGCCACACGTACGGCAGGTCGTCCGGCACGTCCGGGAAGCGCTCGCGGTAGTGCGCGGGGTCCTTGCGGACCAGCGCGGACCGGTGGCTGCGGTGGAAGTCCGCGCGACCGAGCCACGGCGGCAGGTCGCCCGCCGCCGCCAGCCGGTCCTGGCTGCGGGCCGTGGACAGAGCCTCGGGTGCCCAGGCACGGAAGTCGTGCACCAGGGTCAGCGCGCAGCTGTCCGCACGCCCGGCGTCCGTCCACACCTCGCACACCTCCAGTCCGTAGCGGACCAGCGCTTCCTCGTAGCCCGCCCACATCCGCACCGCCGGATGGTGTCGCCATCCGTAGCCGGGCACGGTGAGGCCGCGGAGCACCTGGAGGGCCTCCACCCGCTGCTTGCCCAGACGCCTCACGTCGAGCGAGGCCGCGGACTGCCTGAAGTCCGGGTACGGGAGAAACGTCTGCATCCCGGCGTCACCGTCCCTCCTGGCTGTCGGGCGGGCGGTTCAGATGCCGACGGTGTCGAGCGCCTCGCCCATGCACGAGGCCGACGGCACCGAACGGCCCGCCCCGGAGCTGCGGAGCAGCGTCCGCACCGTCGGGGACGGTGCGGCGACGCACAAGGGGAGCCGCCTGCCGACGGCGGTGAGCCACTCCACCAGCGAGTCGTCCGCCGAGGTGACGGCGCCCGCGTCGACGACCAGGGCCGCGTCGTCGGCCGACACGATGCCGTCGACCGTGCGCACGACCCTGTCGAGGGCCTGGCCGCGCGGGGCGTCCCCGAGGGTGATCACCCACGCGCGGCCGCGCCGCCGGATGCCGGGGGCCGTGGAACAGGCGGTCATCGCTGTCATGTGCGCTTCTCCGAACGGGTCGTGGATCGCGGGGCGGGGCCGGCGGGTGCCGGGGACGGCCCCGGTCCGGCCGCTGCCCGCGCCGTCCACCCGCAGGTGCGAGTCCACACCCCGGACGGCCGCGGCGCTCCGCGAAAGCCCCCAGGCGGGGGACGCGGACGCCGCGGGACGTGTTCCGGACGGCCTACCCCGGGCGGGCGCCCCAGTCCGCCGCGCCCCCCGCGCCCAGAACCCCCGAGGTCCGGGCGAGTTCGGCGTCGTCGAGGAGCTTCAGGTGCCTGCGGGACACATGGGCCACCAGCGGCGGGAACAGCGGGCGCAACGGCTGGAGGAGCCGCAGCCAGGGCGGGCAGTGGATGCTGGTGGCGCGCCGGGCGATGCCCCGCCGCAGTTGCCGGGCGACCTCCTCGGGCGGGTGCACCCGCGCGGCGAAACGCGGCTGCGAGGACCGCAGCGCCACCAGCACCGGGTGCTCGTCGATGTCCCGGGTCATCTCCGTGCGCGTCCAGTGCAGATACGCGATCCCGACGCCGATGCCCTGCGGCGCGACCTCCGCGCGCAGTGCCTGCGCGAAGGACTCCACCCCCGCCTTGGAGGCGCAGTACGCGCTCATCATGGGCGCGGAGCCGAAGGACGCGGTACTGGCGATCTGGAGGAAGTAACCGCGCGTGCGGGCGAGGTGGGGAAGGAAGACGCGTGCGGTGCCGGCGCTGCCGAGGAGGTTCACGTCCACCACCCGCTCCCACAGGTCGGGGTCCGCGTCGGCGAACGGCCCCGTCGCCGCGATGCCCGCGTTGGCCACCACGACGGACGCCGGACCCATCTCCCGTGCCACGCGGTCGGCGGTGTCCGCCATGGCCGCCCGGTCCGTGACGTCGGCCCCGAAGCAGCGCGCATCCCAGGGCAGCCCGGCGGCGACGGCCCGGAGCGCGTCCACCTCCCGGCCCAGCAGCGCGACCCGCAGGCCCCGTGCGGCCAGTTCCCGCGACAGGGCGGCGCCGATGCCCCGCGCCGCTCCGGTGACCACCGCCACCCGCCGCTGCGGGAGTCCGTCGTCCATCGGGTGCTCCTTCGGCAGGGGACCGGGGGCGCTCTCTGCGGGCACCCCGGCCCTGTGTCGTGCGCCGCGCCCGCGCGCTGTCACGGGCCGGCCCTTGGCACAGCCTCTCCGGCGGCCGCCGCCCCGGCATCCGGCCCCGCGCGACGGGCACACCGGAGGAGCCCCGGGCACCCGGCTCCGCGCGGTCGCGCGGCACGGCCTGGGCCGCACCCGGAACCGGACATGCGCCCGCCGGAGCGCGGGAGCGAGCGGCCACGACGTGCCGCGGTCCGTCAGCGGCGCCACTCGCGGGCCGGGCGGACGCCCCGGTTGGGCCGAACGGGTGCGGCGGCGGGTGTCGTCGGCGCCGCCGGAGAGCCCGACCGCCCCCGCTCAGAGCCCCGCGACCCGGGAGCTCGCCGAGAGTTCGTAGGCGAGCGTGAGAGTGCGGCTCCCGCCGGGCGGCAGGAGCACGTCCCAGCGGACGACGCCCTCGTCGTCGACCGCGTCGGGCACCGGGGAACAGGCCTCCTCCCGCACGCGGACCTCCACCGCGGAGACCTCCGAGACCGGGATCCGCTCCCGGACGACGATGCGGCGGTCGCCCTCCTCGCCGGGGGGCGAGAACCGGGACACGTGCAGGGTGACCGTCCGCGCGATCACGGTCCGCTGGGCGAGCCCCGCCACCTCCCGGGACTCCTCGGTGCGGCGGACCACCCGGTGGTCGTCACTGCTGCCGAAGGCCAGCTCCACCGGCGCCCCCGGCGCGCCGAACTCCAGCGTGCCGCGGCCGCTGAACCCGCTGCCCCGGACCAGGTCCACCGGGCCCGCCAGCAGGGCGTGGCCCGACAGGTTGTCGAACCGCACCACCTGGGTGACCAGGGGGGAGAGCTCGGGCGCGCAGGCGTACTCGCTCTCCGCCGGCGCGCTGAAGGAGGACACGGGCACCCGGTGGGCGCGCCCGTCACCCGGGACCGACACGGCGACGGGGGCGTGCAGGACCCGGGTCCGGCCCCCGTCGTCCACACCGGGCAGCCCCGCCACGGGCACCGGGCCGAGCTCCGCGATCTCCTCCTCGCGCAGCTCGACCTCGACCGTGCGGCGCTCCGCGGCGGAGCGGTCGCGCAGGGTCAGCCGGTCCTCGGCGAGCCGTGGCGGTTCGGCGGCCTGGGCCGACCGCGCGGTCGACAGCGTCAGCCGCACGTCCCGCCAGTCCTCGCCGGTGCGCTGCCAGACCATCGCGTCGGTCTCCAGCGACAGGGACCCGCCGTCCAGCACCGCCCGGTAGGCGGGGCGCCACAGTGCGCACGGGGTCAGATGGCGCAGGCGCAGCACGGCCTGCCCGGCGGCCGCGGACTCGACGGTCAGCTCGACATGACCGACCAGCTCCGCCGGCTCCTCCACGGCGAGGTCCATCGCCCGTCGCACGTCGCCGAGTTCGGCGGCGAGCGACGCGAGGCGCGCCTCCGTGCCGCGCAGTTCCTCCGCGCACGTGTCGCGTTCGCCGTCCACCCGGTCCAGGGCGTCCGACCAGCGGGCGGCGTCGGACTCCCCGGCGCCCGCGCCCTCTCCGGCGTCGCGCAGCACGTCGCGGACCAGCCCGTCCAGCAGGTCGAGCCGGACGCGCAGCCGGTCACGGCGCGGCTCCAGGGTGCGGCGCTCCTCGTCGAGGGCGTGCTCGCGCAGGCGAAGGGCGGGATCCCGGTCGGCGGACGGCACCGGAGGGCGCGGCGTCCAGGTGCGGACGATCCGCGCGTCGAGCACGGCCGCCGGGTGGTCCGCGGTCAGTTCGGCGTGCAGGGTGCGGTCGACGGCGAGCGCGCTCACCGGTCCGAGGCGCAGCCGCCGCACCCCGGCCTCCAGCTCGACGGTGGCGGTGCGTTCGACCTGGGCGCGGTCCTCCAGGCAGGTGACGGAGGTGACGGGCAGGGGGATCGGCTGCTGGGCCGTGGACATGATGCGTCAGCTCCTGCGGTTGCCGCCGTCGAGGGACTTGTTCGCCGGGAAGCGGATCTCGTAGCCGCCTTCGAACACGGCTCCGCCGCCGGCGTCGAGCCGTGCCCGCCAGACACGGGTACCGGGGGCGGGGTCCTCCGCCTGGGTGTCGGGCCCGGGCGGGGCCCAGTCGGCCCGCTCCTGGATCCGGACGTCGGCGTCGGTGGTCACCGGCACCCGTTCGCGGACCTCGACGGTGACGGGCGCGGCGAGCCGGTTCACGAGCTCCACGCGGACGCGCTGGTCGAGCACGGTGGTGCTGTTGCGCAGTCCGGCGGTCGACTCGGTCGTGCTGGTGCGCCGGGTCACCCCGATGCCCTCGGCCTGCCCCAGGCCCACCCGGCGGACGCCGCCGGGCGGGAGCGTCGGCAGCGCGGCGGTCAGCAGGAACTCGTCGTCGACGGTGACCTCCACCGGTCCGGCGAGCAGCGCCTGGCCGGTGGCGTTGGAGAGCACCAGCGTCGCGTAGACGGTCTGTTCCACCGACGGCACGCACAGGTACTCCGTGCGCAGCCCGACGGGGATCTCGCCGACGGTGACGGTGTGCCAGGTGCCGTCCGAGGGGACGTCGGCCCGCGCGGCGGCGTCGTAGCGGTGGTCGAAGGAACCCGCCGACACCCGGGGGCGCACGGCGTGCACCGGCAGCGGCAGCGAGGCCACCGCCTCGGCGCGCCGCCGGTGTTCCCCCGCGACCGCGTCGCCGGACGGGCCGGGGAACAGCAGGCCCCGGCGCGCGGCCGGGCCGTCGGGAGGGCTCAGCACGAGTGCCGCGTAGTCGAGTTCGGCGTCGCTCGGCCGCGGCGGGCCGGCGGGCGGCCCGGCCGCCGGCACGGGCGGCGACGGAACGGGCCCGCCGGGCGCGGCCGGTGCCGCGGCGGCGGGCATGCCGCCCGGACGGGCGGGTGCCGCCGCCCGCGCCCGGCGGGCCGTGGCGGGCTGCGGGGGCGGCGCACCGGTGAAGGCGGGGGCGGCGGGGTACGCACCGCCGGGCTGGGGGAGGGCGGCGGGCGCGGCGCCGTAGCCCATCGGCGCGGGTGGTGGGGGAGGCGGGGGCGGCGGAGCCACGGGACCGCCGGCGACCGCGACCGCCCCGGAGGGGGAGACCGGGCGGGGGCCCGCGGCGTCGTAGCCGGTGAACAGGGAGGCGAGACCCGGCGGGGGCTCGCGCCAGCCGGACGGTGCGGGAGCGGGCTGGCGGCGCCCGATGCGCATCGAGCGCAGCCGCGGAAGATCGGCTCGCCGCCCCAGGTCGGCGGTGGCCAGTGCGACGCGGACCCCGGTCCAGTCCTCTCCGGTGCGCTGCGCGACCGAGGCCCGCAGCACGAGCCGCCCTCCGCCGTCGCCCTGACGGTGCGTCAGCCGGTAGGCGGGTGCCCAGACCGCGCCCGGCACCCCGTACTCCAGCTCGATCCCGGTCTCGGCGCCCGCATCGGCGCCGTCGAGGGTGAGCACGGCGGACACGGTGGTCGCGACGTGCGCCGGGGCGGCGTCGGTGGAGGCCCGTGCCAGACGGTCCTCGGCGACGGCCAGCGCGTGGCCGGCGTCCCGGAGCGCGTCCTCGAGTTCCGCCAGGCGTGCGTGCAGCCGGGCGAGCCGGGCGTCGACGAACGCGGAGAGCTCCAGCCACGCGTCGACGGGAGCGGGACGGTGCGGGTCCCCCCGCCGGGGCGTCGGCGGGACGGGGCGCAGCCCCGCGAACTCCGCGACGAGGGCCGACTGCCGGTCCCGCCGGGCCAGCGCGGCGGCGTGCGCGTCGCGCAGCCGCCCGGCCTCCCGGAGCAGCCCGTCGGGAGGGCCGCCGTCCACGGGCTCGGCCCCGACCTCCACCCGGGCCCCGGTGACCCGCACCCCGGCGGGGCCCAGCGCGCGGGCGCGCAGTGAGCCGGGGTCGAGCGAGCGCGGCAGCCCGGTCACCCGGATCCGTCCGTCCCGCGGCACCCGGCCCTCGGCGAGGCGCCGGCAGAGCGCGCCCTGCGCGTAGACCACGACCGAGTCGAGGGTCGACTCCCAACGGTCCGCTGTCCCAGTCGTTTCCATGGCCTCCGCCCCCGATGCGTCCGTGCGGACGGCAGCTTACGCCGGGGGCGGGCCGGCCGGTCCGCCCGCTGCCGTCCCGATGCCGGGGCGTGACCGGCGCGGTCGTCCGCGAGAGTTCCGCGAGGGGTTCCGCGAGCGGTTGCGGCCGGACGGGGAGGGACCGTCCGGGCGCCGCGTGGCAGACTGGGCCGGTGATCATCGAAGTGGCCGACGAGCGGGACTTCCCGGGCTTCCTGGAGCTGGCCGGCCAGGTCGAGGAGTGGTTCGGTCCGATGGTGGAGGAGCCCGGCTTCCACGACGCGGTCCGTGAGCACCTGCGGCGCGGGACCGCGCTCGTCGCCGTTCCCGCCCCGCGGGACGACGGAGCCGGGAGAGATCTGCTCGGAGGCGTCCTCTTCGACGCCCGCCCCCCGGCGTACCACGTCGACTGGATCGTCGTCTCCCGCCGGGCGCGCACCGCGGGCGTCGGCCGCGCACTGCTGGGCGAGGCGCTGCGGCGGTTCGCCGGCGCACCGGGCACCGTCGAGGTGGTCACCTTCGGCGCCGACCACCCCGGTGCCGTCGCGAGCGGGGCCCGCGTCTTCTACGAGAGGCTCGGCTTCCTGCCCGCCGAGGCCGCGGCCCCCGGACCCGAGGGCGGCTCGCGCCAGGTGTACCGGCTCGCACGGGACGGGGCCGGCACGCATGGCACCGTCTGACGCCACCCCCGCCCCGCCCGGCGCGGACGCCGACTGGCTGCCCGTCACCACCGGGGAGTCCGGCGCCTCGGTGTTCCGCAGTGCGGACGGCACCCGCTACGCCAAGTGCGTGCCCGCCGCGGACACGGCCGCCCTGCGCGCCGAACGCGACCGGATCGCATGGCTGGAGGGACAGGACGTGCCGGGCCCCCGGGTGCTCGACTGGTCGTCCGGCGACGCGGGTTCCTGCCTGGTGAGCAGTGCCGTCCACGGAGTGCCCGCCGACCACCTCACGGCGGACGAGCTGTGGACGGCGTGGGGCTCCGTCACCGAGGCGGTCCGGCGCCTGCACGCGGTCCCCGTGTCCCGCTGTCCCCACGGCAGGAGCCTGGACGCCATGGTCGCCGTCGCGCGCGACGTCGTCGCCCGCGGCGCCGTGGACCCCGCGTTCCTGCCCGACGAGCAGCAGCACACGCCCCCCGGCCGGCTGCTGGAGCGCGTCCTCGGCCAGGTCCCGGAGCGGCGGGAGCAGGAGGGCGCCGACACGGTCGTCTGCCACGGGGACCTCTGCCTGCCCAACATCGTCCTCCACCCGGCGACCCTGGAGGTGTCGGGCTTCGTCGACCTGGGCCGGCTCGGCACGGCGGACCGGCACGCCGACATCGCGCTGCTGCTCGCGAACGCGCGCGAGACCTGGGCGGACGAGGAGCGGGCACGGGCGGCGGACGCGGCGTTCGCCGAGGGCTACGGCAGGGTCCCGGACCCCGGCCGGCTGCGGTTCTACCTCGAACTCGACCCGCTCACCTGGGGCTGAGAGGACCGCGTGCCGGGGCCGCTCCCGCCGCGCGGTCCCGGCAGTAGGGTGACGCCGTGAGCCTTTCGCAGGACGACCCGCGGACGCCCGTCGCCGAACACGACCGCGACGCCGCGCTGCGGCGCGTCAGGGACGCGTACGGCCAGGGGCAGCTGGACCATGAGGAGTTGGACGCGCGCATCCAGCGCGTCCTCACCGCACGGACCCGCGGCGACCTCGGCCCCGCGCTCGCCGCGCTGCCGGCGGAGCCGGACACCGCCGTCACCCTCTCCGCCGCCGTCGGACGCATCCGGCGCGGCAGGGGCTGGCGGGTTCCGCGGACCCTCACCGTCGCCTCCGCCTTCGGCAAGGTCCGCCTGGACCTGTCACGGGCCGTCCTGGAGCACCCGGTGGTCGACATCGAGCTGCAACTCGGCGCCGGCAGCGCGCGGATCATCGTGCCGCGCGACGCGGTCGTCGAACTCGACTCGGTGGTGACCGCGATGAAGGACACCCGCTACCGCGCCCGCACGCGGACCGGCGCGGACGGTCCGGCCGGACCGAGGATCCGGATCACCGGGACCCTCGGCCTCGGCCGGCTGACCGTCCGTCACGCACGCCGCTGACCCGGCCGCCGCCCCGGTCCCGGGGCGACGGCTGGGGGACTCAGGCCAGCACGACGGGCAGGTCGAAGAGGTCGTTCTGCGTCACGACCGGCTTGTTGCGCAGCTCCCCGGGCGCGACGGCGAGCCGCAGCCCCGGGAAACGCGCGTAGAGCGCGGGCAGGGCGACCGAGGCCTCCAGCCGGGAGAGCGCGGCGCCGGGGCACACGTGCGGGCCGTGGCCGAAGGAGATGTGCCGGTTCGGCGTGCGCGTCACGTCGAACGCCCCGGCGGTCGGGCCGTGCTGGGCCTCGTCCCGCCCGATCGCCCCGAACGACACGATCAGCGCCTCGCCCTGCGGCAGCACGCGGTCGCCGACCTCGATGTCCTCCCGGGCGAACCGGATCAGCACGTGCGAGGTCGGGGTGGACCAGCGCAGCGTCTCCTCGATCACGTTCTCCCACGACACCTCGCCGGCGAGCACCAGGGCACGCTGCTCGGGGTGGGTCTCCAGGGCGACCACCGCGTTGACGATCAGGCTGATGGTGGTCTCGTGGCCCGCCGCGACCATCAGCTGGAGGGTGTTGGTGATCTCCTGCGTGCTGAGCGTGTCCCCGCCCTCGGAGGCCTCGATCAGCGCGCTGGTGAGGTCGTCGCCCGGCCGCTCCTTCTTGCCGGCCACGATGCCGGCGAAGAGCTCCCCGAGGTCCGCCATCATCTGCGGCACCTCCTCGGGCGGCGTCTGCGTCGAGAAGAACTTGTCGAACAGGGCCTTCATCCGCGGGTGGTCGGCCGCGTCGACCCCCATCAGCTCGCTGACCACGTTCATCGGCAGCGGGTACGCGAACTCCGCCTTCAGGTCGACCCGTTCACCCGCCGGCAGCTCCGCGAGCCGGTCCAGCATGCCCGTCGTCAGGGCCTCGATCCCGTCCCGCAGCCGCTCCACCCGGCGGGCCGTCAGCGCCTGCGCGACCAGGGTGCGCAGCCGCCGGTGCTCGTCGCCGTCGACGGTCAGCATCGACTTGCCGGGGTTGGCCAGGCCGATCAGCGGCCAGTCCAGCGGTATCTCGCCGCGCTGCCATGCGCCCCACACCTCGATGTCCTTGACCAGGCGGGAGTCGGTGAGCAGCCTGCGCGCCTCGGCGTGGTGGGTGACGGCCCAGCAGGCCACCCCGCCGGGCAGCACGACACGGGCCAGCGGGCCCGCCTCGCGCAGCCGCGCGCTCTCGCCGTCGAGGTCGCCGACGAACGGGTCGAGGGTGATCGCGTCGGCACCGGTCGCGGCGGTTCCGGTATGCGGGCAGGTCATCGCGGGGCTCCTAGGGCGGGAGTCGGGGTGTAGGTCACGGGAAGCGCGGTGAGGCCGCGCAGCCAGGGGGAGGGACGGCGGGTGAGCGCGTCCTCGGCCACCGCGAGGTCGACGTCCGGCAGCCGGTCGAGCAGCACCTCGATCCCCGTCCGCGCGATGGTCTCGGCGACCTCCTGGGCGGGGAACGGGCAGCGGTGCTCGCCGTGTCCGAAGGACAGGTGGGCGTTGTTGCCGCCGGTGAGGGCCCCGGCGTCGGTGCGCACCTGCGGGTCGGAGTTGGCGGCGGCGACGCCCAGCAGCACCAGGTCGCCGCGGCCGATCAGACGGCCGCCGAGGTGGGTGTCGCGCGAGGCCCAGCGTCCGGCGACGTTCTGCGTGGGGGTGTCCTCCCACAGCACCTCGTTCATCGCCTCGGCGACGCTGTGGCGGCCCCCGGAGAGCGAGGCGGCGAAACGGTCGTCGGTGAGCATCAGCCGCAGGGAGTTGCCGATCCAGTCGGCGCTCGGCTGGTGTCCCGCCGCCATCATCACCATCAGGTCCTGGGCGACCTCCTCGGCCGTGAACCCGGCGGTGTTGGCGAGCATCCGGGAGGCGACGTCGTCGCCCGGCGCGGCGCTCTTGGCGGCCAGCAGGGCACCCATCGACGCACCGAGGTGGCGCTGTCCCTCCAGGGCCCCCTCCTGCCCGTTGATCATGTCGTTCATGGCGGTGACCAGACCCGGCCCCTCCTCGTCGGAGAAGCCGTAGACGCTGGCCAGCACCCGGACCGGGAGGAGCATCGCGTACTCGGCGATGATGTCGCAGGAGCCCCTGGCGCAGATCGCGTCGATGAGTTCGTCGGCGAACCGCTCGGCCCGTTCCTTCAGGACGAACGGGTCGATCGCCTCCAGGGCGTCGGAGACGACCCGGGCGCGTTCGCGGTGCCGCTCGCCCACGGTGTAGAGGATCGACGGCTGCTTGCGGCCGATCATGGGCAGCAGCGGCCAGTCCGCGGGGATGCGGTCCCACTGGTTCCACAGCTCGGAGTCGCGGGAGTACAGCACCGGGTCGCTGGTGACCTGGTGGAGTTCGCGGTAGCCGAGCACCAGCCAGGCGGGGACGTCGCCGTCGAGCACGACGGGCGCCACCGCGCCGTGCTCGCCGCGGATCTGCCGGTACAGGCCGGCCGGGTCGGTCTGGAACCGCGGGCCGCTCAGGGGGACGGGCCGGGTCGGGGGACGGGTCACGGGGCGGGCTCCGGAGTCGGTCTCGGCTCCGCGGCGGTGACGGTCCGCAGATGCTCGACGAGCGAGATCAGGACCTGCTTGCTGGACTCGCGCGACCGGGCGTCGCAGAGCACCAGCGGGACCTCGTCGGCGAGGTCGAGGGCGTCGCGGATCTGGGCGGGGGTGTGGGCGCTTCCGCCGAAGTCGTTGCAGGCGACGACGAAGGGCGTGCCGTGGTGTTCGAGGCGGTCGATGGCGTACCACGAGTCGGCGAGCCGGCGGGTGTCGACCAGCACGACCGCCCCCAGGGTGCCGGAGAACAGCCGGTCCCAGAGGAACCAGAACCGCTCCTGCCCGGGGGCGCCGAACAGGTAGAGGACGTTGCGGTCGTCGAGCGAGATGCGGCCGAAGTCGAAGGCGACGGTCGTCGCCGTCTTCGCCGCGACACCGGCGGTGTCGTCGACGGCCGCGCCGGCCTGCGTCATCGTCTCCTCGGTGTTCAGCGGACGGATCTCGCTGACCGAGCGCACCATCGTGGTCTTGCCGACGCCGAAGCCGCCGACGACCACGATCTTCAGGCCGTTGTCGGCGGTGCTGTGCAGGGTCTGGCGCTGTTCAGAGGTTACGGAGTCCAACGAGCACCTGCTCCAGGATGTCGTGATCGGGAAGGCGGTACACGGGGCGTGGGTGCCGGGCGCTGATCCGGCCGGTGTCGTGCAGGTCGGTCAGCAGGATGCGGGTGATCGACACCGGCAGGGCGAGCGCGGCCGCCACCTCCACCACCGCGGTGGGGTAGCGGCACATGCGCAGGATGGCCGCGTGCTCGGACTGCATGCCGGGGAGCGGGTCGCTCTCGGCGACCACGAGCGTCACCAGGTCGAACGCGTCGGATCCGGCACGGCTCCGGCCGCCGGTCAGTGTGTAGAGCCGGTCCGGGGAGTCGTCCCGGCCCGGTCTGCGCCGGCTCATCCCCGCGGCCTGGCGACGAGGTGCTCGCCCAGCTGCTCGACCAGCTCCGACATGTTGTGCCCCACGAGTCCGGCGTCCGCGTCCTCGTCGGCGACGAGCGCCAGATGCGCCCCCTCGCCCGCCTCCACGATGAACAGGATGCCGCCGTAGAACTCGGCCATCGCGGAGCGCACCCCGCCCGTGCCGTCGCCGAACTCGACCGAGGCGCCGTGCGACAGGCTCTGGATGCCCGCGGCGATGGCGGCGAGCTGGTCGGCCTGGTCGACGCTGAGCTCGGGGGTGCGGCAGAGCTTGAGGCCGTCGCGGGAGAGCACCAGGGCGTGACGGGTGCCCGGGGTGCGTTCCAGCAGGCCCTCCAGGAGCCAGCTGAGCTTCTCGTCGGTCGTGGTGCCGGTCATTCGGGGTTGCCTTCCGGATGCGAGGTGTTCGGGGACGACGGCGTCCGGGGACCGGAGTCGCCGGCGCGCGGGGCGGGGACGGACGGGCCGGCCGGCCGGTCACCGGTCGCCGGGTCGGCGGACGCGGGGGAGGGGCCGCCGTCCGCGGCGGTGCCCGGGGAGCCGGTGGCGCGCACCGCCCTGCGGAAGCTGCCGAACCGGGCGGCCGCATCCGAGGCGGCTCCGGTACGGGGCGCCGGGCGCTCCTGGGCGGAGGGCGGGGCGTCGTGCCGGGCGGCGGCCAGGGTGCGGCCGCGGCGCCGCCGGGGCAGCCCGCTCTCCCCGAACGCCGGGTGCTCGCCGGTGCTCTCCGCGGCGGGACCGTGCTCCGCCTCCGGCTCGGGGACCCGGGCGGGAGCCGGGGCCGCCGCGGGCGCGGCGGGCGCGGCGGAGACGGGCGGAGGTCCGGGAGACCGTTCCGGGGCGCGGGTGATCAGCTCCTGGGGCAGCATCAGCAGCGCGCCGGTACCCCCGCGTGCGGAGGGGCGGAACGAGACGGTCAGGCCGTGCTTGCGCCCGAGCCGGCCGACGACGGCCAGACCCAGCCGGGTGCCGGAGAGTCCGGCCAGGTCCTGCGCGGCCGAGCCGACGGCGGCCTCGGCACGGCGCAGCTGGACGTCGCTCATCACCAGGCCGCTGTCCTCGACGGTGATGACGACGCCCGCGGGCACCTCCTCCACGTAGACGTGCACCTCGGCGGTCGGCGGGGAGAAGTTGGCCGCGTTGTCCATGAGTTCGGCCAGCGCGTGCATGACGCCCTCGGCCGCGTGGCCGGCGACCGCCGCGTCGCTGCCGGAGTGCAGCCGCACCCGCTGGTAGCCGCCGATGCGGCCCATGGCCCCGCGCAGGATCGACTCCATCCCGATCGGGCGCGCCCAGCGACGGCCCGAACGGGCCCCGGTCAGCACGGCGATGGAGTCCGCGAGCCGTCCCGCCTGGGCCGTGCGGTGGTCGAGGTGGAGGAGGTCGGAGAGCACGCTCTCGTCCGCGTGACGGTGCTCCATCTCCCGCAGGTCGGTCAGCATGCCGGTGGTGAGGGCCTGCATGCGCCCGGCGGCGTTGGCGGCGGCGGCCATGGCGGCGGACCGGGCGGACTCCGCGCGCCGCAGCCGCGCCCGGAGGTCCCCGGCCTCGGCCGTCCGGGCCGCGTCGAGTTCGCGGACGCGTGCCTCGTGGGTCCGCACGAGTTCCTCGGCGCGGGCGGCGTGCCGGGCCTCGGCCGCGGCGGCCTCGGCCGAGGCCCGTTCCAGGAGGGCGGCCGTCTCGTGCGCGGCGGCCGCGCGATGGACCGCGAGGGAGCCTTCGCGGGAGGCGAGTTCGGAGGTCAGGGCGGCCGTCCGCCGGCCGAGGGCGCGCGCGGTCCGCGCGTACCAGGTCACGGCGAACGCGGCGGCGCAGAGCAGCAGCACACCGGCGGCGGCGCCGGAGGCGAGCTCGGGACGGACCGCGGCCGGGGCCGCGGCGACCGCCGCCGCGGCGAGTGCGCCACCTGCGACGGCGGTCAGCAGCGAGGCGGTCAGGGCAGGGCGGAAGGGGGTGGGTGACGCCGACATCAACCAGACTCTCGGAAGCGGGACACACAGGCAGGGGGAGTCGCAACGACGGCACTATAGAGCGGCAGTTGATCAGGGCGGAACTATCTTGCCCGGATTGATATTCCTGTTGTGACATATCTTTTCGTAGGAGCGCCCGGGAAAGTCTCACTCCGTGCGAAATGCGACCGATTTCAGTGCCGCACAGGTCAGTTGACGGCACGTCGCTCTGTGCGCGGGCCCGGAACGCCCCGGCCCCTCGCGCCCCCTGCCCCGTCCCGTCCGTGCGCCCCCGCGGTGCCTGCCGTGCCCTCCGCCTTTCACGCGCGGTCCCGGGCCGGCACGCGGCGGGGCGGCGCCGGGCGGACGCGCGGGGACCGGGTCCGGGGTCCCGGCCGCGTCCCGTGATCGGATAGCGTCGTGAGTCGCGCCGGTGCGCCGGGCACCGGTGCCCGCGACGAGAGGAAGCGAACGTCATGCCGCTCGAAGGCGAGTACCAGCCCAGCCCCTCCGACTGGGTGCGCGAACAGGTCGAACTGTACGAGTCGTCCGGGGGTACCGAGGGGACGACGATGCGGGGCATGCCCGTCGTCCTCGTGACCACCATCGGCGCCCGCAGCGGCCTGGTCCGCAAGACGCCCCTGATGCGGGTGGAGCACGACGGCGCCTACGCGCTGGTCGCCTCGAACGGCGGTGCCGTGAAGCACCCCGTCTGGTACCACAATCTCGTCGCCCACCCGGACATCGAACTGCGCGACGGCACCGAGGCCTGGGACATGCGCGTCCGGCTGATCAGCGGCCGGGAACGCGCCGACTGGTGGGAGCGCGCCGTCGCGGCCTTCCCCGACTACGCGGACTACCAGGTGAAGACCGACCGCGAGATCCCCGTCTTCCTGGCCGAACGCGTCTGAGACCCGCCCGCCCGGACGGCCGGCACCCGGACGCATCCGGGCGCCGGCCCGCGGACCCGGCGTCACCGCGGACCCGGCGTCACCGCCGCTTCATCGTGCCGCGCCGCTGTCACGGCTCTCCCGTGCCGCCGTCACCGCCGCGCCGCCGTCACGTCGGCCCCGCCCGCCGTCACCGCCGGCCCGCCGACTCGGCAGCCGTCCGCCCTGCGCCGGCGGGATGCGTGGGCGTCTCGGCCCCGTACGCCCGGTGGAGCAGGTCCACGAACGCCGGCGCCGCCGGCAGCTCCACCGGGCCGACGCGGTGCACCGGCACACCCGGTGTCCAGGAGTTCATCACCACGGCCCCGGCGAGCGACGGCAGGTCGTCCACGGTGACCTCCTCCGTGCGCTGGGGCACGCCGAGGCGGTCGAGCTGGCGGCGGACGATGCCCATCGTGGTCCCGCCGAGCATCTCGGCCCGGGGCCACACGACACCGTCGCCGTCCCAGAAGGCCAGGTTCCAGATGGTGGCCTCGCTGAGCCGGCCGCGCCGGTCGGTGAAGGCGGCGTCGTCGAAGCCCCCGGCCACCGCCTGCCGGAGGAAGTACGTCTTGGCGACCTCGCCGACGTGCTTGAGGTGGGGCAGGACGCGTTCGTGCGCGACGACGGCGAGGGCGAGCGGCCCGGCGGGGCCGTCCGCGGGCGGCCCCGTGCGGACCAGCATCTCCGGCTCCGCGGTCCCGGGGCCGGTGAACTCGCCGTCGGGCGAGTACACCGTGGCGGTCAGCGAGGCGTCGTCCGGCGAGGCGTCGATCGCGGCCGCCAGCCAGGACCGGACCGCCGCGTCGTCGGGCGCCCGCCCGAAGAGCTCCGCCGACGCGGCCCGCAGCCGCTCCAGGTGGAGGTCGAGCCCGCGCACCAGCCCCCCGCGCACCTGCATCGCCGTGAAGTGGGCGTATCCCGCGAAGGCGAGTGGCGCCAGGTCGCCGGTGCCGGCGTCCCGGCCGTTGCGGTGGACGACGTATCCGGTCATGACTCGCTCCCTCGGCAGACGGGTGGGGCGCGCACGGCGTGCGGCCACGGACGGGAGGCTAGGGCTTCACACCGGTGTGAAGGTCAAGCGCGGGCCGTCGGCACCGCCCGCGGGGTGCGAGCGGGTCGACGGAGACCTGCCCGGCCCGTCCGCCGCCCCGCTCACCCGGTCCGTCCGTCGCCGCCGCCGCGTTCCCCGGCCAGCATCCGCTCGATGCGGTCGAAACGTTCGTGCAGGGCCCGGGTCTCCTCGCGCAGCCGGTGGGCGTGACCGCGCCGGCGCTCCTCCCGCCCGACGAACCAGGTCGCCAGCGCGGCCGTCACCATGCCGTACGTCGTGATGCCGACGACCATGACCAGCGCGCCGATCACCCGGCCCCACGGGGTGACCGGGTAGAAGTCGCCGTACCCGACGGTGGTCGCCGTCTCGATCGACCACCACAGGGCCTTCGGATACGACGTCAGGTTCGCCCCGCGCGCCCCCTCCTCGGCGGCGACGACGGCCCACGACCCGGCCAGCATCACCAGCAGCAGCACGAGGCTCGCCGCTCCCGCCGCCTTCAGATGCAACGACCGCCCCTCCCGACCGAGCAGCACGGCGACCGCCCTGGTGAGGAATCCGGGAACCATGCTGACTCCTTCCGCCCGCACCCAGTCTCCCCGCGACCGGCCGCCCGCCCCCGGGGGCGCGCCGTCCCGGCCGGGGCTCACCCGCCCGAGCGCTCCGCGAGGCTCCTGGCCAGCGAGAGGAGTCCGTCACGACGCAGCACCCGTGCGCCGACCGCCGCGCCGATCACCGCCCCGTCACTGCGCTCGCTGCGTCGCATCGGCGCACGCTACCCGGCCCTGCCGCCGGGCCGTCACGGGCGGTGGCGCGTGCGGCGGGAGGCGGGGCGGCGCAGCAGGCGGTCCAGGCGGCGGCCGACGTCGTCGGCGTCACGGACCGGGCCGGGGAAGGCGATGCGGGTGTCGGTGTGGCCGGCGGCGTACTCGAAGCGGAGGACGATGCCGAAGCGGTCGAGCGCGAGCGGCCGCACCCTGAGGGCGCCGTGCGTGAGCGCGGGGTCGGCGAGGAGGGTGAGCCGTTCGACGATGTCCTGGTGGTCGTCGGCGAGGTGCAGCAGCATCGTGGCCTCCTGCTCGGCCAGCACGTCCGGTTCGGCGCGGGCCAGCTCGCCGGGGTCGACGTGCTCCACGCGGCCGTGCCGTTCGATGGCCGCGCGGGCCAGGTCGAGGCCGAGGACCAGCGTCCGCGTCGTGTGCCGGGCGTCGCACGGGGCGAGACGCCCCGCGAGGGTGACCTTGGCGCGGACCCGCTCGCGGACGTCGGCCGGGGCTAGGTCGGTGAACTCGAGCAGGGCGCCGAGGTCGCCGCGGGGCGCGTGGGTGACCTGGGCCGCGAGCGGGCTGTCGGCCGGGGCGTGGAGCAGCAGCCGGCCCCGGCGTTCGACGCTGTGCATGGAGATCAGGTCGTAGCGGCCCTCGCCGGCGGTCAGACTCAGCGACGGGGCGGCCGCGAGGACGGAGCGGATGCGCTCGGCGTTGCCGGGCTCGTCGACGCGGGACTTCGCCGGGATCATCGTCTCTCCTAAATTAGGTAAGGCTAACCTAACAAGGATTTCGGCGTCCGGATGCCCCCTTGCCCGGATCCGGCCCGGATCCGGCCGCCGTGACGGGCCTCGCTGCGGCGCCCCGGGCGGGCTACAGCGAGACGAGCCGGAAGATGAAGAAGAGCGCGATGACGACGGCGCCGGCCGCGATCAGCCAGACCCAGATGCCCGGGTGCTCCCACGGACCTCCGTCCGCGCGCTCCTCGTGGGCCTCGGCGATGGAACCCTCCGCCGGCGGTGTCTCCTCGGGTGGTACCAGTGGATCGGTCATGACTCCAGGCTCCCGGAGGCCGCGCCACGGCGCACCCGCTGCGCCCCGCGGTGCCCTTGCCGCGCCGTCCGCGCCCCGTCGTGCGGCCGCGGTTCAGAACGCGTAGCGGATCGGCAGCCACGGGGCGCGGCGCTCCACGAGGCGGCGCACCGTGTCCACCGCCTCCGCCTTGAGGCCACCCCGGTAGCGCACGTTCCAGCCGCCGTTCTCCGAGCGCTTGGGCTGCTGGATCCCGGGACGCCACAGCACGGACTCGGCGCGCGGGTGCCATGCCAGGTTCACCTCGTGCAGCTCGCGGTTGTGCGTCAGCATGATCACCTCGGCCGCCGCCTGCTCCTTCACCGCCCGCGGCAGGACGTCGTCCATCCTGCGCAGGAGGTCGGACCAGGCCTCCTCCCAGCCCGGCCTGATGACCACGGGCGAGAAGTTGAAGTGCACCTCGTAGTCGGCCTCGACGAAGTCCCCGGCCGCGGCGATCCGTTCCTCGACGGGGCTGGTGCGGATGTCCAGCACCGGGCGTCCTCAGGGGGCATCACGGAGAAGCGGATCCGGGTGCGCCCGCGCGGAGCGAGCCGCAGCAGATCGGGATTGACGAACTTGGTCGCGAAGGACGCCTTGGCCGTCGGCCAGCGGCTGAAGGCGTGGACCAGATCGGCGGTGTTCTCGCTGATGAGGGCGTCGACCGAGCAGTCGCCGTTCTCGCCGATGTCGTACACCCACGCCGCCGGGTCGCACTGGTTCGGATCGCGTTTCGGGCCCTGCGCCGCCACGTGCCGCTCCAGGCGGCCGACGATGCGCTCGATGTTGGTGAAGACGGTGACCGGGTTCGCCCAGCCCTTGCGGCGCGGCACGTAGCAGTAGGCGCAGGCCATCGCGCACCCGTTGGCCGCGCCGGGGGCGATCCAGTCGGCGGAGCGGCCGTTGGGCCGGACCGTGAGCGTCTTCTTCTCGCCCAGGACCAGGACCGTCTTCTTGATCCGCACCCAGTTCGCGGCGCTGCCGGGACTGCCGTGGAGGCCCGGGATCCGCCAGTGCGAGTCGACCGGGATCACCTCGGCGTCCGGGAACCTCGCCAGGATCTCCCGGCCCCGCGGGGAGGCGGCCGCCGCGGGTTCGGCGTGGATCTCCCGGACCTCCAGCATCCGCCGGGCCTCTTCCGAGGTGCGGAAGGACGGCCCGGGAGGCGGGGGAACCGGCGGGCCCGGGCGGATCTCCTCCAGGCCGAAGAGCGCGTCGGGGTCCCCGGGCCCGGACGGCGTTCCGAAGGTGCTCACACCGGAACCGTACACAGCGGGCGCCCCGCGCCCCGCCCGCGGCGCCCCTTCCCGCGGCGCTCGGGCCGGCGCCGACCGCACCGCGGGAAACGGCTGGTCGGCGGGGTGGAGGCGCCCCGCCGACGTGCCCCGCACCCGGGGAGGGCGCATCCTGGCGGTGGGGAGCCCCCACGGGCCACGAGACGACCGGCTGCCGCCTGACCAGGGAGCGATACGACGTGACACCTGCTCCTCACGGCGACAGTGCCGCCCGGGACGGGGGATGGGACCAGAACTCCGCCCTCGCCCGCGCGGTCCTCTCCCAGGAGCGGATCGCGGTCATGGAACTCGACATGGACCTGCGCCCGGTCCGGGCGAACGAGGCCTGTGCCGCGATGCGCCCGGACGGCGCCGGCGAGGACTGGCTGCTGGAGATCCCCGGCACGGGCGCCCACGGGACGGTACGGGCCTTCATGGCCCGGGTCGCGGCGACCGGCGCGCCCGTGGTCGCCGCCGAGTACGCCCTGGGACCGGCCGGCGACGACCGCATGGTCTCGCTCACCTGCATTCGCGTGACCGACCCCCTCGGCGTGCCCGTCGGCGTCGCCGTCGCCGCCGTCGACGTCACCGACCGCCACCGGGCCCAGCGCCGGCTGTCGGCCGCCTACCGCGAGGGCTTCGAGATCGGCGGCTCGCTCGACGCCGTGCACAGCGCCCGTGACCTGGTCGCCGTCCTCGTGCCCTCCCTCGGCGAGCTCGCGTTCGTCGACTTCCCCGAGGACGTCATCCAGGGCCGCGACCCGCAGCCGGGCTACCGGGGCGCGGCGGCGTCCGCCGCCCGGCGGGTGGCCACCAAGGCGGCGGACGGCGCCTGGCCGGCGGGCCTGGTGCAGGTCGGCGAACCCGTGCCGGCGCCTCCCGAGCAACTGCTGCCCGCCGCGATGACCGTCGGGGGAGCGCTCCTCATCGACGCGGAACTCGGCCGCCGCATCGCCGGCGACGACCCGTACCTGCTGCGCCGGCTCATGCCCGAGGGCATGCACCACGCGCTGGGCTGTCCGCTCCACCACCACGGCCGGTTCTTCGGCTACGCGCAGGTCTACCGGGTCGACAACCCCGTTCCGTTCGACGACGGCGACGTCAAGCTGATGCAGGACCTGTGCCTGCGCACGGCCCTCGCGATCGACAACGCCTTCCGCTTCACCCGCGAGCACCGCACGGCCGTCGTCCTTCAGCAGAGCCTGCTGCCCCCTTCGGCCACCGAGACGGCGGCCGCCGAGACCGCCGGCGCCTACCTTCCCGCCGGCGGCAGCGTCAGCGTCGGCGGCGACTGGTTCGACGCCTTCCCGATGTCGTCCCTGCGGCTGGCCCTCGTCGTCGGCGACGTCATCGGCCACGGCCTGCAGGCGACCGCCACCATGGCGCGGCTGCGCACGGCGGTGCAGACCCTCGCCGACCTCGATCTGCCGCCCGACGAACTCCTCACCCGGCTCGACGACCTGGTCCAGCGGATGGTGGCCGAGTCGAAGGAGCCCGACACGGTCGGCGCGTCCTGCCTGTTCGCCGTCTACGACCCGGTGACCGGGGTGTGCCAGATGGCCAGTGCCGGACACCCCCCGCCGGTCATCGTCCGCCCCGACGGCAGCGCCGAGTACGCGGAGGTGGTCCCGGGGCCGACCCTGGGCGTCGGGGACAACCCCTTCGAGGTGTTCAGCACCGTACTCCCGGTCGGCAGCGTGCTCGCGTTCTACACCGACGGCCTGCTCCGCCGCGCGGCCCCCGGGGACGCCGGCGCCACGGGGTCGCGCACCGCGGACGCCGGCGCCACGGGGCCGCCCGCCGCGGCGGCTTCCCCCGTGTCCGGCGTGGCGGACTCGCAGGAGGCGCGCCTCCCGGGCGAACTGGCGGGGCTGGTGGCGGCCGGCCTCCCTCTCGACGGCATCGCCGCGGAGCTGACGGCCCGCAGGGCCGGACGGGAGCCGCCGGACGACGACGTCACCGTGCTGCTCGCGCGCACCCGCGTGGTGGCCGCCCGGTCCACGGCGACCTGGGAGTACGCCGCCGATCCCGCCGCCGTCCACGACGCCCGCACCGACGTCCTGCGCCAACTGGACGCCTGGGGGCTGGAGGAGGAGGCGTTCGCCACGGAGCTCATCGTCAGCGAACTCGTCACCAACGCGATCAGGCACGCGGGCGGCCCCGTCGTCCTGCGGCTGATCCGGGACCGGGTGCTGGTGTGCGAGGTCGCCGATCCGAGCAACACCCAGCCGCGACTGCGCAGGGCGCTGAGCACGGACGAGGGCGGCCGGGGCCTGTTCCTGATCGCCCAGCTCTCCACCCGGTGGGGGTGCCGCTACGGCGCCCGCGGAAAGACGATCTGGACGGAACAGGCCCTCGGCCCCGGCCGGTGAGACGGCCCCGCGGCCGCCCGGGGGTCAGCGGCCCCGGCCGGTCGTGGTCTTGCGGTAGCCGAAGGGGCCCGGGAGGTCCATCGACGTGGTCCGCCGGCCGGTGGTCGAGTAGGTCTGCCGGGGGCCCTTGCCCTGACCGAAGGTGAGGGAGAGGGACTTGCGGTTCACGTTGAGGCGGACGCCGGGGAATATCCGGAAACTCTTGCGGAAGGTCACGGGCACGGTGGGCTCCTTTCACCGAGGATGCGTCTCCCCTCGTCTGCCCCCGGCTTCCCCTGTCACGCCGCCTGCCCGCCGGCGGTGCCGGGGCCCTCGGTCGCGCCCGTCCCGCCCGTCCCGTCCGGCTGCCCGGCTGCCCGACCGTCCGTCAGTTCGCGGGCCCGCGCGGAGCTCCGCTTGACCTCAACCAAAGTTGAGGTACCACGATCCTCCGCATGGACCTCACCCGTGCCACCCCGCCCCCGCCCCCCGCCGCCGCCCGCCCCGGTGGGACGGCCCCCGCCCGGCTCCGTCCCGGACCGCCCGGCGCCGCTCCTGCCGCCGCCCGCCCCGGTGGGACGGCCCCCGCCCGGCTCCGTCCCGGACCGCCCGGCGCCGCTCCTGCCGCCGCCCGCCTCCCGCGCACGGCCTGAGGGGGCGGACCCGTGCTCCTCCGCCTCGTGACCGGCCGGCTGCGCCCCTACCGCCGGACCCTGCTGCTCCTCGTGCTCCTCCAACTCGCCCAGACCGCCGCCTCACTGACGCTGCCCCGGCTCAACGCCGACGTCATCGACAACGGGGTCCTCCGCGGGGACACCGCCCATGTGCTCAGCGGCGGCGCGCTCATGGCCGGCGTCACCCTCGTCCAGGCGACCGCCGCGGCCGTGGCCGTCCGGCTCGGCGCCCGGATCGCGATGGGCATCGCCCGCGACGTGCGCGCCGACGTCTTCCGCCGTGTCCAGGCCTTCTCCGCGCGGGAGATCAGCCGCTTCGGCACCGCCTCGCTGATCACCCGCGCCACCAACGACGTGCAGCAGGTGCAGACCTTCGCCGTGCTCATCCTGACCATGCTCGTCGCCGCGCCCCTGCTCTGCGTGGGCGGTGTCGTGATGGCGCTCGGCCAGGACGTCCCGCTCGCCCTGATCCTCCTGCTGTTCGTCCCGGTGATGGCAGGCGCCGTCGGCACCGTCGTGCTGCGGATGCGGCCCCTCTTCCGCGGTATGCAGGAGCGGGTGGACCGGGTCAACCGCGTGGTGCGCGAGCAGATCACCGGCGTCCGCGTCGTCCGCGCCTTCGTCCGCGACCGCCACGAGCGGACGCGGTTCGCCGCCGCCAACGACGAACTGAGGGACGTCGGCCTGCGGGCCGGCCGTCTGCAGTCGGTGATGTTCCCGATCGTGCTGGTCGTCTGGGAACTCGCCACCGTCGGCGTGCTCTGGGCCGGCGCCCACCGCATCGACGACGGCGCCCTGCGGGCCGGTGCGCTCGTCGCGTTCCTCGGCTACCTGCTCCAGATCATGATGTCGGTGATGATGGCCCTGTTCCTGCTGATGCACATGCCCCGCGCCGAGGTCTGCGCCGAACGCATCCAGGAAGTCCTCGGCACCCGCCCCTCCGTCGCACCGCCCGCCGCCCCCGTACACGCGCTGCGCGGCCCCGGCCTGCTGGAGGTGCGCGGCGCGGGCTTCCACTACCCGGGCGCCGAGGAGCCCGTGCTCCGCTCCGTCGACCTCACCGCACGACCCGGCCGGACCACCGCGGTCATCGGCTCCACGGGCAGCGGCAAGAGCACCCTTCTCGCCCTCGTCCCGCGCCTCCTCGACGCGACCGAGGGCTCTGTACGGGTCGGCGGCGTCGACGTCCGTGCCATGGACCCCGCCCTCCTCGCCCGCACCGTCGGCATCGTCCCGCAGCGGCCGTACCTCTTCTCCGGGACCGTCGCCGACAACCTCCGCTACGGCCGGCCCGGGGCGAGCGACGAGGAGCTGTGGCACGCGCTCGGGGTCGCGCGGGCCGACGGCTTCGTGCGCGCGCTCGACGGAGGCCTGGACGCGCCGGTCGCCCAGGGCGGCACCAACCTCTCCGGCGGGCAGCGCCAGCGCCTCGCCATCGCCCGGGTCCTCGTCGCCCGCCCGCAGGTGTACCTCTTCGACGACTCCTTCTCCGCCCTCGACAACCGCACCGAGGCACAGCTGCGGCACGCGCTCGCCGAGGAGACCGCCGACGCGGCCGTCGTGATCGTCGCCCAGCGGGTCGCCACCGTCCGCGGCGCCGACCGGATCGTCGTCCTCGACCGGGGCACGGCCGTCGGCAGCGGCACCCACGAGGAACTCATGCGGGACAACGCCGTCTACCGGGAGATCGTCCTCTCCCAGCTCACCGAGGAGGAAGCCGCATGACCCCCCGCACCGTGCCCGAACGCCGCGGCCCGGCGCCCCAGCAGCGCGGGCCCGGCCTCGCCGCCCCGGCCGTCGAACGGTCCCTCGACTTCCGTGCCTCCGGTCTGCGTCTGCTGCGTACCCTCGCACCCGAACGGGCCAGGCTCGCGGCGGTGTTCGCCGCCGCTGCGGGCGCGGTCTCGCTCGCCGTCGTCACCCCCGCCATCCTGGGCCGGGCCACCGACGCCGTGCTCGCCGGAGCGGCGGGCGACGGCGTCGACTTCCCCGCCCTGGCCCGCGCGCTGCTCACGGTGCTCGCGCTCGCCGCCGGCTCCGCGGCGCTCAACTGGTGCCAGCAGCGCCTCGCGACGACCGTGGTCCAGCGCACCGGGCACCGGCTGCGCGAACGCGCGCAGCACAAGCTGGCCCGGCTGCCCCTCGGATACCTCGACGCCCAGCCCCGGGGCGAGATCCTCAGCCGCACGACGAACGACATCGACAACGTCACCCAGACCCTCCAGCAGGCGCTCAGCCAGATGATCAGGGCTCTGCTGACCCTGGTGGGCGTCCTCGTGATGATGGTCTGGATCTCGCCGCTGCTCGCCCTGGTCGCCCTCGCCACCGTCCCGCTGTCGGTGGTCACGGCGGCGCGGATCGGCCGGCGGGCCCAGCCGCAGTTCGTCCGCCAGTGGGCGGTCACGGGACGGCTGAACAGCCACGTCGAGGAGATGATCACCGGCCACGCCGAGGTCGTCGCCTTCGGGCGGCGCGACGCGGCCGTGGCCCGCTTCGACGAACTGGGCGAGGAACTGTACGCGGCGGGCTTCCGCGCCCAGGCCGTGTCCGGCACCATCCAGCCGGCCCTCACCTTCGTCGGCAACCTCAACTACGTCCTGATCGCCGTGGTGGGCGGCCTCCGGGTCGCCTCGGGCACGCTGTCCGTCGGCGACGTCCAGGCCTTCGTCCAGTACTCCTACGAGTTCAACGGACCGGTCACCCAGGTCGCGGCGATGGCCAGCATCCTCCAGTCCGGCGTCGCCTCCGCCGAACGGGTCTTCGACCTCCTCGACGCCCCCGAGGAGTCCCCCGACCCCGCGCGACCGCTGCGCCCCGGGCCGCCCCGGGGGCGGGTCGCCTTCGAACACGTCGCCTTCCGCTACGAGCCCGGCACCCCGCTCGTCGAGGACCTGTCGCTGACGGCGGAGCCCGGGCAGACGGTCGCGATCGTCGGCCCCACCGGTGCGGGCAAGACGACGCTGGTGAACCTGCTGATGCGGTTCCACGAGGTGACCGGCGGCCGGATCACCCTCGACGGCGTCGACACGGCGGGGATGACCCGCGAGGACGTCCGGGCGGGCATCGGCATGGTCCTCCAGGACACCTGGCTCTTCGGCGGCACCATCGCCGACAACATCGCCTACGGGGTGCCCGGCGACGTCTCCCGGGAACGGATCGTCGAGGCGGCCGTGACCACCCACGCGGACCGCTTCATCCGCACCCTGCCGGACGGCTACGACACGGTGCTGGACGAGGACGGCGCGGGCCTGAGCGCGGGAGAGCGGCAACTGATCACGATCGCCCGCGCCTTCCTCGCCGAACCGGCGGTCCTGGTCCTGGACGAGGCCACCAGCTCGGTCGACACCCGCACCGAACTCCTCGTCCAGCAGGCCATGTCGTCCCTTCGGGCGGGCCGCACCAGCTTCGTCATCGCCCACCGGCTCTCCACCGTCCGGGACGCCGACCTGATCGTGGTGATGGACGGCGGATCGATCGCCGAACAGGGCACCCACGAGGAGCTGCTCGCCGCCGGCGGGGTCTACGCGGGGCTGCACGCCGCCCAGTTCGCGCCCGCCGCCTGACCGCGCTCGACCGGACCGGTCCGGCCCGGCGCCGCACCGGGACCGGACGAGACGGAGCCCCCGGGGACCTGGTGGGTCCCCGGGGGCTCCGCCCAGCCACTCCGGAGTGGGAGCGCTTGGAGTTAACCCCGTCATCATGCGCGGGCTGCGGTCCCGGGAACGGGGACGCTCCCGGGACCGCTCACGGAATCCCCCGGACGGCGGACGCCGCCGGGTCTCTCCACGGCGCGGGCGGCCGGGGGATCAGCGGGGGCGGACGCGGGCAGGGCACCCGCCGTGTCCCCACCCGGCCCACGCCGCCGCCCCGCCGGGCCGGGCAGGGCCGCGGGATAGGGTGCCGGGGCACACCGAACGGGGAGCGGGCATCACATGACGGTCATACGCAGGCTGGCGCTGTACGCGGCTCTGCCGCTGGTCCTGGTCGCCGTGGCGGGATACGGCTGGTACCAGTTCAGCGACACGGGCAAGCGCTGGCGCTACGAGGACGCGCTCGCCGGCTACTGCCAGGGCCTGATCCCGGCCGAGGAGTCCGCCGTCCTCACCGGCTACGACACCGATGCGGGGCTGCCCCTCGACTACCGCGACGGCGGGCCCGGCGGCTACGAGTTCTGCAAGGTCGGCCGGCATACCCTCGTCATCGCGGAGATCCCCGCCGACGCCCGCGACGACGACGGCCGGCCGGGTGTCTTCGACCGGCTGCGCCCCTCGCCCACCGGCACCCTGCCACTGCCGCTGGGCGGCGGCTGGCACGGCTACACCAACCGCGTCAGCGCCGCGGTGGTGCTCACGTGCGCGGGCCGGGAGTCCTCCGTCGTCGTCGGTTCGCAGACCGGAGGCGACACCGTGGCCGGCAGCGCCGTCGCGCGGCTCCTCACCGCCACCGCGGAACGCGCGGCCGACCGCTGGGACTGCGACGCGCAGACGGGCGGCGCCACCCCGGACGACTACCCCGAACCGCAGGAGAAGTCCCGCTTCGAGGCCGAGGGCACCTGCGCGGGCCTCCCGCTGCGCGACCGGGACGACATCGACTGGATCAGGGAGACGACCGCCGCGCCGGGCACGGCCCCGCTGGAGAGCTGTGTCCTCGGCGCGGCCCGCGACGCGGAGAGCCGGCCCGAACTCTTCGGCCTCACCGCCTCCTTCGGCCCCTTCGCCCAGGCCGTCGCCCCCCTCGGCGACGGCGCGGACCCGGAGGCCGGCCGCTTGGGCGACCTCCTCTGGGGGACCGCCGCCTGCCCCGGCGACGGCGCCCGCGCACGCTTCACCCTCGACCCCGCGTCCCCGGCCGGCGAGGGCGACGACGCCTTCGCCCGCGCCGCGCTCGCCGCGTTCGCCGAACGCGCGGCGAAGCAGCACGGCTGCACCGGCCTGCGCCTCCCGGACTGAGGCGGGCGGGGGCCGCCCGGAGCCGGGGCGCCGGCATGGGATGCTTGCGTCCCACCCGCGGCGCCCGCCGCCGGGGCCGTCCGGAACCGTCCGCCGGCCCCGCGCCCGCGCGCCGCCGGGCCGGCACGCGACGATGCGTGCACCCCGCGCCGCGGACGCCCCGCCGGCCGGGACACCCGCAGCCGCAGTCGCCGCCCCTGCCACCAGCGAGGAACCGATGGCCCTCCAGTTCACCGCCACCAACCCCGAACACCCCGCCCTGCTCCTCGAACTCCCCTGGCACGCACCGCTGGAGGAGTGGCCCGAGCAGCACCTGGTGGACCTGCCGCGCGGCATCTCCCGCCACGTGGTCCGCTACGCGGCGGCCGGCACGGAGATCGTGGCCGTCAAGGAGCTCGCCGAACGCCCCGCGGTGCGGGAGTACGAGCTCCTGCGCGACCTCCACCGGCTCGGCATACCCGCGGTCGACCCGCTCGCGGTCGTGACCGGCCGCACCGGACCGGGCGGCGAGCCCCTGGAACCCGTGCTCATCACCCGTCACCTCGGCGGCTCCCTGCCCTACCGCTCCATGTTCGAGACCACCATGCGGCCCGCCACGGTCCACCGGCTGATGGACGCCCTCGCCGTGCTGCTGGTCCGGCTGCACCTGGTCGGCTTCGCCTGGGGCGACTGCTCGCTCTCCAACACCCTCTTCCGCCGGGACGCCGGGGCCTACGCCGCCTATCTCGTCGACGCCGAGACCGGTGAGACCCACGCCCGGCTCAGCACCGGCCAGCGCGAGTACGACATCGACCTGGCGCGGGTCAACATCAGCGGCGAGATGCTCGACCTCGAAGCGGCCGGCGCGCTCCACCCGTCCGTGGACCCCATCGCCTTCGGCACCGAGATCTGCCGCCGATACCACGAGCTGTGGACGGAGCTGACCCGCACCTCGGTCTACCCGGCAGGCAAGTACCACTACATCGAGCGCAGGGTGCGGCGCCTCAACGACCTGGGCTTCGACGTGGCCGAGATGCAGATCGCCACCTCGCCCGAGGGCGACACGGTCACCTTCGTCCCCAAGGTCGTCGACGCCGGCCACCACCAGCGCCAGCTGCTGCGGCTCACCGGGCTCGACACGGAGGAGAACCAGGCCCGCCGGCTCCTGGCCGACCTGGAGAGCTGGATGGCCACCCAGGACGACTACGCCCCCGGCGACCCGCTCGGCGCCCGCCCGGAGGTCCTGGGGCACCGCTGGGTCCGCGAGGTCTTCCGCCCCACCGTCCGGGCGGTGCCCCCGCGCTGCCGGGGCCCCCTCGACCCGGCCGAGCTCTACCACCAGCTGCTGGAGCACCGTTGGTCCCTCTGCGAGCGGACCCACCAGGACATCGGACTCGAGGCGGCCGTCGACGACTTCGTCGCCGCCGTCCTGGCGAAGGAGTCGGACGGGCGGTTCGCCGAGGAGGGCGGCGGCGACGAGGAGACCGGCGGCGGGGCGTAGCCGCCGGGCGCCGCGGCCGGCCCCGCACCCCCGGCCGCACCCCCGGGGTGCCCCCTTTACACGCCCGCCTCGGCCCATCCCCTCCTGAGCCCCTCCAGCCACGCGGGCGGCAGTTCCCCGGCGTCCCACTCGGACTCCAGGCAGGCCGGTGCGGCGGTGAGGCGTTCCAGGACGGCGATGCTGGTGGGGGAGTGGAGCAGGGAGTAGCGGCCGTGGATGGCGGTCGGACTGCCCGGCCCGTAGCGGGCGTACAGCCGCTCCAGGCGGGGGCGGTGCTCCTCGGTGAACTCCGTGAGCCGGCCCGCGTATCCCGCCCGCTGCCGGGCGCCCATGGTGGCGAGCACGGCGACGAGCACCTGCTCGGAGACCTCGGGATCGAGATCGGAGACCTCGGTGAACGAGAGGTAGAGCGGCCCGATCGCCACCCGCGCCCGTTCGACCTCCGTCGTGCGCACCGGAGGACGGGCGTCCCCGGCGGAGGGCGACGCGTCGGCGGCGACCGCCAGGCGCAGGGCGCGCGCGGCGGTGTCCCCGAGCCCGCCGGCGACGGCACCGGCCCCGTCGAGCCAGCCGCTCGTGTAGAGGTCGCCCCCGCCCTCCGGCGCCTCCCGGGCGAGGGCGCCGATCTCCTCGTGCGCCAGCGCGACGGCGCCCGCCTCGACGAGACGGACCAGTTCCTCCGCGTCACCGGGGAACAGACCGGCCCGGCCGAGGTATCCGAGGAGCGTATGCCTCGCGTTGAGGATGCTGACCGTGTCCAGCTGCTGTCGTCCGTCGTCGCCGGCGTCCACTGACGTTCTCCTCCTCGCGCGTGCCCTGTGCTGCACGTACCCACCGCGTCCCGCGGAGCCACCCGTCCCGGTCCGGGACGGCGCGCGGGGCGCGGAGTGCGTACGTGCCGTCGATCATGGCCCGTCGGAGCGCGGATCCGGTAGTGGCCGGGCGCGTCGGCGGCACGGCGGCCGCCGCAGGGGCGGTCGCGCGGGGCCGCCCGGAGGCTGCCGGGACGCCGGCGCCTGCCCGCTCACCGCGCGCGTCCGATCCGGGCGGCGGCGTCGTCCCAGGCGGCGGCGCCGGGGCGGGCCGTGTAGTGGTCCAGCCGCTGTGTGGACCGCAGCAGAGCCCGCAGGCCGGCGAGCGAGCCGTCCAGCGCACCGGCCGCCCGCGCCTGCACCAGGACGTTGCCCAGGGCCGCGGCCTCGGCGGGACCGGCGACGACGGGCAGCCCGCACGCGTCGGCGGTCAGCTGGCACAGCAGCGCGTTGCGCGCCCCGCCGCCCACGATGTGCACGGTCGTCACCTCCTTGCCGGAGAGGTCCCGGGCCTGCGCCACGGCCTCGCGGTGGGCGAGCGCCAGGGAGTCGAGCACGCAGCGGGTGAACTCGGCGGCGGTGCGCGGGGCGGGCTGCCCGGTGGCGAGGCACGCGTCGGCGATGCGCCGGGGCATGTCGCCCGGTGGGATGAACGCGGGGTCGCCCGCGTCGACGACGCTCCGCAGCGGCGGCAGCTCCGCGGCCGCCGCGAGCAGCGGACCGAGGTCCTTGGGATCGCCCCGGTCGGCCCATGTGCGCATGCATTCCTGGAGGAGCCACAGGCCCATCACGTTGCGCAGGTGGCGGACGGTGCCGTCGACGCCGAGTTCGTTGGTGAAGTTGGCCCGCCGGGAGGCCTCGGTGAGGACGGGCGCGTCGAGTTCCCGGCCGACCAGGGACCAGGTGCCGGTGGCGATGTAGGCGAAGTCGTCCCCGGCCGCCGGCACGCCGACGACGGCGGAGGCGGTGTCGTGCGAGCCGACGGCCGTCACCGGGACGGGGCCGGTCAGACCGGTCTCCGCCAGCACCTCGGGCAGCAGCTCGCCGGCCGGGTCGCCGGGGCCGCGCAGGGCGGGGAAGAGCGAGAGGTCGATTCCGGTGCGGCGGGCCACCTCCGGAGACCAGTCGCGGGTGCGGGGGTCGACGAGCTGGGTGGTGGACGCGTTGGTGATCTCGGTCCCCTGGACGCCGGTGAGCCAGTACGAGACGAGGTCGGGGATCATCAGCAGCCGCTCGGCGGCGGCGAGTTGCGGGGTGCCCCGGGCGGCGGTCAGCTGGAAGACGGTGTTGAACGGGAGGTGCTGGAGGCCGGTCTCGGCGTACAGGCGGTCCGCCGGGAGCACGGCGTGCACCGCCTCGGCGGCGCCCTCGGTCCGCGCGTCCCGGTAGTGCACGGGGTTGCCCAGCAGCGACCCGGTGGCGTCCAGCAGACCGTAGTCGACCGCCCAGCCGTCCACCCCGATCCCGTCGAGGCGCCCGCCGGCCGTCCGTCCCGCCGCGCGCAACCCGTCGAGCACACCCCGGTACAGGGCGAGAACGTCCCAGTGGAGCGTTCCGCCCACCGTCACGGGCCGGTTGGGGAAGCGGTGCACCTCGGTGAGGTCCAGGGTGCCGGGCCCGACCCTGCCGAGCATCACCCGTCCGCTGGAGGCGCCCAGGTCGACGGCGGCGAAGGTACGGGGGGTGGTGGGCATCGGTCCTCGCAGGGTGAGGGCAGGCAGGGGGATCGGGGGCCGCGTCGCGGCGGGGGAGAGGTGCCCCGATCCCCGGTGTGTCCCCGGCGCCCGCGGGGCAGCGGACGCCCGGGCAAGGGGGAGGGCTGCCCCGCGTGCGGGACCGGGCGGCCCCGGACAGGCGGCGGTCGGTGTCCCGGTCGCCTCCCGCCGCCTGTCCGCGCGGCAGGCGTCTGTGGGTGTCAGCGCAGGAAGGCGGCGGCGACGCCGGCGTCGACGGGGATGTGGAGTCCGGTGGTGTGGGTGAGGTCGCCGCCGGTGAGGGCGAAGACGGCGTTCGCGACGTGTTCGGGCAGGACTTCGCGCTTGAGGAGGGTGCGCTGGGCGTAGAACTCGCCGAGCTCGTCCTCCTCGATGCCGTAGGTGGCGGCGCGTTGGGCGCCCCAGCCGGCGGCGAAGATGCCGGAGCCGCGGACGACGCCGTCGGGGTTGACGCCGTTGACGCGGATGCCGTGTGCGCCGAGTTCGGCGGCGAGGAGGCGGACCTGGTGGGCCTGGTCGGCCTTGGTGGCGGAGTAGGCGATGTTGTTCGGGCCGGCGAAGACGGCGTTCTTGGAGGCGATGTAGACGATGTCGCCGCCGAGCTGCTGCGCGGCCATCAGCCGGGCGGCCTCGCGGGAGACGAGGAACGAGCCGCGGGCCATGATGTCGTGCTGGAGGTCCCAGTCACGGGCGGTGGTCTCCAGCAGCGGCTTGGAGATCGAGATCCCGGCGTTGTTGACGACCAGGTCCACGCCGCCGAAGGCGAGTACGGCGGCGTCGAACGCGGCGGTGATCTGCTCCTCGGAGGTGACGTCGACCGTCACCGGCACGGCGGTGTCGGGGCCGCCCAGCTCGGCGGCGACGGCGGCGGCGTTCTCGGCGTTCAGGTCGGCGACGACGACGCAGGCGCCCTCGGCCGCGAGCCGGTGGGCGATCGCCTTCCCGATGCCGGAGCCGGCGCCGGTGACGAGCGCGATCCGGGTGGCGAGCGGCTTGGGCTTCGGCATCCGCTGGAGCTTGGCCTCCTCCAGCGCCCAGTACTCGATGCGGAACTTCTCCGACTCCTCGATCGGCGCATAGCTGGAGACGGCCTCGGCGCCGCGCATGACGTTGATCGCGTTGAGGTAGAACTCGCCCGCCACCCGGGCGGTCTGCTTGTCCTTGCCGAAGGAGAACATGCCCACCCCGGGCACGAGGACGATCGCCGGGTCGGCGCCGCGCATCGCGGGCGAGTCGGGTGCGGCGTGCCGCTGGTAGTAGGCGGCGTACTCCTGCCGGTAGGCGGTGTGCAGCTCGGCGAGCCGGGCGACGGCCTCGTCCAGCGGGGCGGTGGGGGCCAGGTCGAGGACGAGCGGGCGGACCTTGGTGCGCAGAAAGTGGTCGGGGCAGGAGGTGCCGAGCGCGGCGAGGCGGGGGTGCTCGGCGCGGGCGGTGAAGTCCAGCACCGCGTCCGAGTCGTCGAAGTGACCGACCTGCGGCCGGTCCTTGGAGGCGAGGGCGCGGATGTGCGGGGCGAGCGCTGCGGCGCGCTTGCGGCGCTCCGTCTCGGGCAGCGGCCGGTAGCCGTCCAGGAGTGGGCCGAACGGCTCGGGGCGGCCGCGCTCGGCGAGGAAGGATTCAGCGGTGCGGATGATGTGCAGCGAGTTGGCCTCGCACTCCTCGCTCGTGTCGCCCCAGGCGGTGATGCCGTGACCGCCCAGCACGCAGCCGATCGCCCGTGGGTGGGCCGCCTTCACCGCCGCGATGTCCAGCCCGAGCTGGAAACCGGGCCTGCGCCAGGGCACCCACACCACGGTGTCGCCGAAGCACTCGGCGGTCAGCTTCTCGCCGTCCGCCGCGCACGCGAGCGCGATACCGGAGTCGGGGTGGAGGTGGTCGACATGGGCCGCGTCGACCAGACCGTGCATCGCGGTGTCGATCGACGGCGCGGCGCCGCCCTTGCCGTGCAGGCAGTAGTCGAACGCGGCGACCATCTCGTCCTCGCGCTCCACACCCGGGTAGACGCCCTCCAGCGCCCGCAGCCGGTCCAGGCGCAGCGCCGCCAGCCCGCCCTCGGTCAGCGTGCCGAGGTCGCCGCCGGAGCCCTTCACCCACATCAGCTCCACCCCACCGCCGGTCACCGGGTCGGTGCCGGTGCCCTTCGCGGAGGTGTTGCCACCGGCGTAGTTGGTGTTCCGGGGATCGGCGCCGAGCCGATGCGACCGGGCGAGCAGCGAAGCGGCTTCGGGATGGAGGGCGGAGGTCATGACGGATCCTTCGAGGAGGTGGTGAGCGCGGGGTGTGCGGGGATGCGTCCGGGCGGCGGCGGCGGTCTGGGCGGGTGTGGGCTCCAGGGAGTGGGTCAGGCTCCCCAGCCGGCCTGCTGTCCGCCGACACGCGCACCGGCGATCTTCTCGGCCCAGCCGGAGCGGCGGTAGGAGGCCATCGGGTCCGGGTCGAGGCCGAGTTCGCCGCGGACCTCGGCGAGCAGCGGGCGGACGTCGGTGCTGTAGGCGTCCATCAGCACGCCGTTGGCCGCAAGCACATCACCGGCCGCCTGGGCAGCCGCGAGGGCATCGCGGTCGACGAGGAGCGCCTTGGCGGTCGCCTCCTGCACGTTCATCACCGAGCGGATGATCGCCGGGACCTTCGCCTCGATGTTGTGGCACTGGTCGAGCATGAACGCCACCTCGGGCGTGAACCCGCCGCCCCGCACCACCTCGTACATGATCCGGAACAGCTGGAACGGGTCCGCGGCGCCCGCCATCAGGTCGTCGTCCGCGTAGAAACGGGAGTTGAAGTCGAAGCCGCCGAGCTTGCCCTCCCGCAGCAGCGAGGCGACGATGAACTCGATGTTGGTACCCGGCGCGTGGTGCCCGGTGTCCACCACCACCTGCGCCTTCGGCCCCAGCTTCAGACAGTGCGCGTACGCGGTCCCCCAGTCCGGCACGTCGGTGCTGTAGAAGGCCGGCTCGAAGAACTTGTACTCCAGCAGCATCCGCTGGTCGTCCCCGAGCCGGGCGTACACCTCCGCCAGCGCCTCGGCCAGCCGGTCCTGCCGGGCCCGGATGTCGTCCTGGCCCGGGTAGTTGGTGCCGTCGGCGAACCACAGCTTCAGATCCCGCGACCCGGTCGCGTCCATCACGTCCACGCACTCCAGCAGGTGGTCCACCGCCTTGCGGCGCACCGACGCCTCCGGATGGCACACACTGCCCAGCTTGTAGTCGTCGTCCTGGAACGTGTTGGAGTTGATCGTCCCCAGGCGCACGCCGTGGTCCTCGGCGTGCCGGGCGAGGGCCGCGTAGTCATCGACCCTGTCCCAGGGGATGTGCAGGGCCACCGTCGGAGCGGCACCCGTGAACTCGTGCACCTTCGCCGCGTCCTCGATCTTCTCCTGCGGGGTCCGCGGGACTCCCTGCTGGGCGAACACCTTGAAACGCGTCCCGGAGTTCCCGTAGGCCCACGACGGCGTCTCGACGGCCTGGGTCTTGAGGGCGGCCTTCACCGCGGCGAGCTCGGTCACTTCGGGACTCCTGAAGTCATGCGTCGGCCACGGAGCGCGAACTCCTGCCAGGCGAGCTTGTGAAACGATTCATGTGGAAGCTAGGGGGCGCCGCCGGGGCTGTCAACCCCCGGGAAACGCGGGTGTCGCGTGACCGAAATGCAACCCTCCGGCGGCGCGGGATTGCTGCTCGGCCATTGACTCGGTGTATCGGCGCTGCATAACGTCCCGGCAATCCAATTGAAACCTTTCACGATGCCGTGACGGATTCCCCGGCCGGTGTCGTCGAGGAGTCCCCATGAGTCACCCGTCCCGTCCGGGACCCGCGCCGGTGCTGGCGCTGGAGGACGTCGCCAAGTCCTTCGGCGCCGTACGCGCCCTCAAAGGCGTGTCCCTGGAACTGTTCCCCGGCGAGGTGCACGCCCTCGCCGGCGAGAACGGCGCGGGCAAGTCGACGCTGATCAAGACGCTGGCCGGGGTGCACCGGCCGGACGCCGGCCAGGTGCTGCTCGACGGCGGGCCCGTCGTCTTCCACGGCCCCGGCGACGCCCGGGACGCCGGCATCGCCGTCATCTACCAGGAACCCACCCTCTTCCCCGACCTGTCGATCGCGGAGAACATCTTCATCGGCCGGCAGCCCCGGCGGGGACTCGGCCGCATCGACCACCGCGCCACCCGCGAGGCCACCGCCGCACTGATGGAGCGCCTCGGTGTCGCGCTCGACCCGGAGCGTCCGGCGCGCGGACTGTCCATCGCCGACCAGCAGATCGTCGAGATCGCCAAGGCGCTCTCGTTCGACGCCCGAGTCCTGATCATGGACGAACCGACCGCGGCGCTCACCGGCAGCGAGGTCGCCCGCCTCTTCGGTGTCGTCCGCGCCCTGCGGGAACAGGGCGCCGCCGTCCTCTTCATCTCCCACCGCCTGGAGGAGATCTTCGCGATCTGCCAGAAGGTGACCACCCTGCGCGACGGCGCCCGGATCGCCTCCGAGCCCCTGGCCGGCATGACCGAGGACGACCTGGTCCGCCGCATGGTCGGCCGCGACCTCGACGAGCTCTACCCCAAGCAGGACGTGGTGCCGGGCGAGGTCGCCCTGAGCGTGCGCCGCCTCACCCGGGAGGGCGTCTTCACCGACGTCTCGTTCGAGGTGCGCAGCGGGGAGATCGTCGGCCTCGCCGGGCTGGTCGGCGCCGGACGCACCGAGGTCGCCCGCGCCGTCTTCGGCATCGACCGCCGGGACGCGGGCGAGGTCGAGGTCAAGGGCCGCGCCCTGACCAACGGCGCCCCCTCCACGGCCATGGCGGCCGGACTCGCCCTCGTGCCGGAGGACCGGCGGGCCCAGGGCCTGGTGATGGACATGTCCATCGAGCGCAACATCGGCCTCACCGGGCTGCGCACCACGGTCAGGGCCGGGCTGGTGGACCGCGGCGCCGAGCGCAGCCGCTCGCTCGACTGGGCGGTCAGACTCCACGTCAAGTACGCCCGGATCGCCGACGCCGTCTCCACGCTCTCCGGCGGCAACCAGCAGAAGGTCGTCCTCGCCAAGTGGCTCGCCACCGGCCCCGAGGTGCTGATCGTCGACGAGCCCACCCGCGGCATCGACGTCGGCACCAAGGCCGAGGTGCACCGCCTGCTGTCGCAGCTCGCCGCCGACGGGGTCGCCGTCCTGATGATCTCCTCCGACCTGCCCGAGATCCTCGGCATGGCCGACCGCGTGCTGGTGATGCACGAGGGCCGCCTCACCGCCGAGATCCCACGGTCCGACGCCACCGAGGAGACCGTGATGGCCGCAGCCACCGGGAGGGCCGCCGCATGACGGTCTCCGCCCCCGCACGACCGCCCCTCGCCGAGGCGCCCAAGTCCGGCGGGACCCGGCTGGCCGACCGCGTCTTCACGATGCGTGAACTCGCCATCCTGCTCGTCTTCCTGGTGATGCTCGGCGTCACCCAGGCCGGCAACAGCGCGTTCCTCTCCGAGCAGGGCGTCAAGGACCTGCTGCTGAACGCCACCATCCTGGTGCTGGTCGCCGTCGGCCAGTCGCTGGTCGTCATCACCCGCAACGTCGACCTCTCGGTCGGCTCCACCCTCGGCATCAGCGCCTTCGCCGCCGGCACCTGGCTCCAGGGCGGCGGGCACCCCGTCGTCGCCGTGCTGCTCGCCGTGCTGATGGGCACCGGCTTCGGTCTCCTCAACGGGCTGCTCGTCAGCCTCGGCCAGGTGCCCGCCCTGGTGGTGACCCTCGGCACGCTCTACATCATCCGCGGCATCGACTCCATCTGGGTCGGCTCCCGCCAGATCACCGCGGCCGATCTCCCCGGCGGCTTCGTCGACTTCGGCTCCGGCGGCATCTCGGCCGTGCCCTGGCTCGCGATGATCGCGCTGGGCGTCCTGGTGGCCACCGCGTACTACATGAAGCACTTCGTGAGCGGCCGGGAGCTGTACGCCCTGGGCTCGAACCCGGAGGCCGCCCGGCTCGCCGGCATCCCCGTCCGCAAGCGCATCCTCGCCGCCTACACCTTCTGCGGCGCGCTCGCCGGACTCGCCGGCGTCCTGTACCTCGCCCGGTTCGGCAACGTCGACTCGGGCACCGGCAACGGCTACGAACTCACCGTCGTCAGCGCGGTCGTCGTCGGCGGCGTCGTCTTCACCGGCGGCTCCGGCAGCGTCTACGGCGCCGCCCTCGGCGCGCTCCTGCTGACCTCGATCAACAGCGTCCTGCCCGCCCTGGGTGTCAGCTCCGTATGGGTGCTCGCCATCAACGGCGTGCTGCTCCTGCTCGCCATCGCCGTCGACCGGATCGTCGCGCAGCGCGTCGCCACGGCCCTCAAGAAGAAGCCGGCACACGTCGAACTCCCGCGGCTCCCGCAGAAGGAGGACACCCGCCATGCCTGAGTCCCTGACCCGCGCCATCCGGTGGGACACGGTCGTCGGCGCCCTCCTGATCGTCCTGCTCCTGCTGTCCTTCGGCTTCGTCGACGGCTTCGGCAACGCGCTCAACCTGTCGTTCCTGATCGGCAACACCCTGCCGATCGCGCTCATCGCGCTGCCCATGACCCTGCTGGTGGTCTCCGGCGAGATCGACCTCTCCGTCGCCTCCACGGCCGGTCTGTCGGGCGCGGTGATGGGCGCGCTGTGGAACCAGGGCATGACCATCGAGGCGATCATCCCGATCTGCCTGCTGCTCGGCGTGGTGTGCGGCCTGGTCAACGGCCTCCTCGTCACCCGGCTCGGCCTGCCCTCGCTCGCCGTCACCATCGGCACCCTCGCCGCCTACCGGGGCATCGCGCAGATCGTCCTCGGTTCCGACGCGGTGACCGACTTCCCCTCGCAGTACCTGGACTTCGCCGCCGGCCGGGTCGGCGACACCTTCCTCCCGCAGGCCTTCCTGCCCTTCCTGGCGCTGCTCGCCATCGCCGTCGTCACCCTGCACGCCACCCCCTTCGGCCGCTCGCTCTTCGCCGTCGGCGCGAACGAGGAGGCCGCGCGGTTTGCCGGCATCAGGGTGCGGCGGCAGAAGCTGCTGCTGTTCACCGTGACCGGCATGACGGCCTCCCTCACCGGTGTGTTCTGGGCCCTGCACTACGCCAGCGCCCGCTACGACAACGCCACCGGCCTCGAACTGTCCGTCGTCGCCGCCGTGCTGCTCGGCGGCATCGACTTCGACGGCGGCAAGGGCACCCTCGGCGGCGCGATCGCGGGCGTCTTCCTGCTCGGCGCGCTCCAGAACGTGATGAGCCTGAAGGACGTCTCCGCCCAGTCCCAGATCGTCGTCACCGGCATCCTCCTCGTCCTGTCCGTCCTCGGGCCGCGCGTCGCGCGGCAGGTCTCGGCCGCCCGTGCCGGCCGCAGAGCCGCGTCCGGGAAACCACCGGCCCCGGCCCGGGCGCCCACGTCCACCTGACGGCGCCGCGCACCACCCCACCGGGCACCCCACGCCCGTCCCGCACACCCCCGCACCTCCCCCACCGCACACCCCACCCTCACCGAGGAGCCCCGTCATGCGCAAGAGAAGCCTCCGCCGTTCCTGCGCGGCGCTCGCCGCCGTCACCTCGCTCGCCCTCGCCGTCACCGCATGCGGCGGCACCACGAAGGAGGACGTGCGGAAGGAGGGCGGCGCGGCCGCCGCGGCCGGCAAGGCCGACCCGGACGCCGAGACCAAGAAGGGCCTCACCGTCGGCTTCCTGCCCAAGCAGGTCAACAACCCGTACTTCACCACCGCGGACAAGGGCGGCCAGAAGGCGCTCGAGGAACTCGGCTCGTCCTTCAAGGAGGTCGGCCCGTCCAGCGGCACCGACACCTCCGGCCAGGTCTCCTACGTCAACACGCTCACCCAGCAGCAGGTCGACGCCATGGCCGTGTCGGCGCAGGACCCGGGCGCGCTGTGCACGGCGCTGAAGCAGGCCATGGGCAACGGCATCAAGGTCGTCACCTACGACTCCGACACCCGGGCCGACTGCCGGCACGCCTTCGTCTCCCAGGCATCGGCTGAGGACCTGGGCCGCACCGAGGTGCAGCTGCTCGCGGAGCAGATCGGCTTCAAGGGGAAGATCGCGATCCTGTCGGCCGCGCAGACCGCGACCAACCAGAACACCTGGATCGAGTTCATGAAGAAGGAACTCGAGGACCCGAAGTACAAGGACATCGAGCTCGTCAAGGTCGCGTACGGCAACGACGACGCCCAGCAGTCCTTCCAGCAGACCCAGGGCCTGCTCCAGGAGTACCCGGACCTGAAGGGGATCATCTCCCCGACCACCGTCGGCATCAAGGCCGCCGCACAGTACCTCTCGGGCTCCAAGTACAAGGGCAAGGTCAAGCTCACCGGCCTGGGCACGCCCAACGACATGCGCACCTACGTCAAGAACGGCACCGTCGAGGCGTTCGAGCTCTGGGACCCGGCCGCGCTGGGCGACCTGGCCGCGCGGACCGCGGTGGCGCTGGCGTCGGGCCAGATCACCGGCCGGGAGGGCGAGACGTTCACCGCCGGCGGCACGGAGTACACCATCGGCAAGGACGGCGTGATCAACCTGGGCAAGCCGACCGTGTTCGACGCGAAGAACATCGACTCGTTCGACTTCTGAGCCGCGGCACCCCGCGACCGCCCGTCCGGTCCCGTCCGCCCGTCCGGTCCCGTCCGGTTCCGTCCGAGCGGCGGGGCCGGACGGGCGGGCGGGCGGCGGACCGCGCGGGCCGTCAGTACCTGGAGGAAAGGCGCCGATGTCCCCGTCGGTCAGCATCAAGGACGTCGCACGTGCCGCCGGAGTCTCCGTGGGCACGGTCTCGAACGTCATCAACCGTCCGGACACGGTCACGGCCGAGACCCGGGCGCGGGTGCAGGGCGCGATCCAGCGGCTCGGCTACGTCCGCAGCGAGTCCGCGAGGCAGCTGCGCGCGGGACGCAGCCGCATCATGGGCATGCTCGTCCTCGACATGGGCAACCCCTTCTTCGTCGACGTCGCCCGTGGTGCGGAGCGGGCCGCGCGCCGGGCCGGGCTCGGTGTGATGGTGTGCAACAGCGCTCAGGACCCCTCGGAGGAGGCCGAGTACCTCGCGCTCTTCGCCGAGCAGCGGGTCAGGGGCGTGCTGATCACCCCCGCGGACTCCACCGGCCGCACGATCCGGGCGTTCCGCCGCCACGGCATCCCCTTCGTGCTGGTCGACCGGGTGGCCGACGGCACCACCGAGTCGTCCGTCTCCGTCGACGACGTCGCGGGCGGCGCCATGGCGGTGCGCCATCTGATCCGGGCCGGTCACCGGTCCGTCGCCTACGTGAGCGGCCCGCCCGTACTCCAGCAGGTCCGGGACCGGCGCACCGGCGCGTTCCACGCCTTCGCCGAGGCGGGGCTCGGCACGGACCGGCTCCACGAACTGCCCGCCGCACGGCTCGACGTGGCCGCGGGCCGCGACGCGGGCGCGCGGCTCCTCGGTCTCGCCGACCGTCCGACCGCCGTGTTCTGCGCCAACGACCTGCTCGCCCTCGGAGTGCTCCAGTCGATGGTCGCCGTCGGTGTCCGCGTCCCCGACGACATCGCCATCGTCGGCTACGACGACATCGAGTTCGCGGCAGCCGCCGCCGTCCCCCTCACCTCGGTCCGCCAGCCCGCCTTCTCCATGGGCTCGATGGCCGCGGACCTGCTCCTGGAGGAGACCGAGGCGTCCGGCGGGGCCGGGCGGGCGCCGGCCCGGCCCCGCCGGGTCGTGCTCCAGCCCGAACTGGTCGTCCGCCGCTCCACACTCCCGCCGTGAGCGCCGTGAGCGCCGTGAGTGCGGTGAGTGCGGTGAGTGCGGTGAGTGCGGTGAGTGCGGTGAGTGTGCCGGAAGGGCCGTGCGCCCCGTACGCGCAGGATGGGCCCGGGTGCCGGCACCGGGGCGCACCCCGGTGCCGGCGTCCGCCGCGTCAGCCCTGCCGGAGGTCGCGCACCAGGTCGCGCGGGAGCCCGTGGGTGTCGTGGAGGTAGCGCAGGTCCTCCTCGTCCAGCGGGCCCCGGAAGCGCGGACGGGCCAGCACCTGCCGGCCGCGCTCCAGCAGCCGCCGGAAGCGCCGCTCCTCGTCGTCCAGCATCCGGCGCACCTCCTCGGGCCCCCCGCCCTGCCGGAAGCGGTCCAGAGTGTGCTCCACGAGCACCGTCGGCAGCTCGCCGAGGCCGCGCGAGGGATCGTCCCGCCAGAGCACCGTGAGCACCCGCCGCACCAGCCGGCGCAGCACGTAGCCGCGCCCGGTGGCGGCCGGGCGCACCCCGTCGGCGGTCATCACCACGGCCGACCGCAGATGGTCGCAGACCAGCCGCAGCGACGGCACGTCCAGGCCCGGCCACAGCACGGGCACCTCCCGGAGCCAGGGGGCGAACACATCGCACTCGAAGACGGAGGCGCGGCCCTGGAGCACGGCGGCCAGGCGTTCCAGACCGAGCCCGGTGTCGATGCTGCGCAGGGGCAGCGGCTCCAGCGAGCCGTCGTCGAGCCGCCGGTGACGCATCATCACGTGGTTCCACACCTCCACCCAGCGGTCGTCCCCGGTGGGAGTGGACTCCGGCGGGCCGTCGCCCGTCCAGAGGAAGATCTCCGAATCGGGCCCGCACGGGCCGGTCGGCCCGTTGTCCCACCAGTTGTCCCCGGTGGTGTGTTCCACCGGCACACCGAGTTCCTCCCAGAGCTCCCGCGAGGCGTTGTCCGGGCCGGCCTGCCCGTCCCCGCCGAACACCGTGGCGTGCAGCAGCCGGTGCGGGACGCCGAAGCCCTCGGTGAGCAGCCCGTGGGCCCAGCGCAGACTCACCGGCCCCTCGTAGTCGCCGAGCGACCAGCTCCCGAGCATCTCGAAGACGGTGAGATGGGTCGGGTCGCCGACCTCCTCCAGGTCGGTCGTGCGCAGACACCGCTGCACACCGGCCAGCCGGGTGCCGAGCGGATGCGGGCGCCCCGTCAGGTACTCGGTGAGCGGGTGCATGCCCGACGTGGTGAACAGCACCGGGTCGCCCGGCGGCCGCACCAGGGTCGAGCCCTCGATCAGGGCGTGGCCGCGCTCCTGGTAGTACGACGTGAACGTGCGGACGACGGTCTCGGTGTCCATGGTGGCTCCTTCGCGTCACAGCGGTCGGGCGCCGGACAACGGTCCGGGGCACCGGGACCGGGCGAGGAGGCCACGGACCCACCGGCGGACCGTTTCCGGTCGCCGGTGGGGAGGGGTACGTCAGACGGCGGCGGCCGGCGAGCTGGTCGCTCGCGCGGTCGCGGTGGTGCGCGGGCCGGTGACGTTCATGCCGCCGAGGGTAGCGCCGCGGCCCGGACGGGGCATCCGGATTTCCGCCGGGGACCGACGACGGCCCGGGCGGTTCACCCGGATGTCCGTCCGGACCACACGACGGCCTGGGCCACGATCACCCGCTGCCCGTCGAAGGTGACCGCCGGCCCCTCGTGGAGCCGGTAGCCCAGCTCCAGTGCCTCGCTCACCCGGTGGCAGAACGCCGAGTCGTCCGGGCCGGTCAGGACGCGGTAGACGGGCAGTCCGTCCGGTGGTGTCGTCATACGGCGACCCTGTCACACCCCGCCCGCGCCGCCGCCTGCCAGGTCCGTGTCCAGGTGCGCGGAGAGCGCGCCGAGGAAGGCGGGGGCGTCGAAGAGCTCCCCGGCGGTGCGGACGCCCGCCGCCCCGGCCCCGCCCGCGAGGACACGTGTCACGGCCTCCACCGCCAGCGGCGCGCTGACCGCGTAGATGTCCCGGCCGCTCGCCACCGCCCGCCGCTCGGCACCGCCGCGCCGCACCACGACGTCCACGGTGAACGTCTGCGCCGAACGCCCCCGTTCGTCGGCCGCCACGGGCGCCGGGGTGCCGGGGGCCGACAGGTCGCCGACGGCCTCGGCGGTCATCCAGGTGCGCACCTCCGGGACGTCGAGATGGCGGGGGAGGGTCACCACATCGGCCATGGTCATCTCGCGCAGGGTGCGCGTGTCCTCGCCGGGGAACGTCCACTCCCGGGTCGCGGGGGCCGCGTCCCCGTACTCGAGACGTCCGCCCGTCCAGCGGACCCCCCGGCCGCCGCGGCGCTCGCGGGAGACCGCGCCCGCCGACCGCGTCCCCGCCGTCGGGTGCCAGCTGCTCAGACCGTAGGCGACGTGCACCTCGTCGGCGGTCGTCCAGTCGCCCATGGCGGCCGTCGCCAGCAGGTCGCCGAGGCCGCCGAAGAACGCCATCGCGGGCACCACCACCACACCCGCCGCGCGGGCCCGCTCGTCGAAGTGCGCGAACGTGTCCGCGTTGGCCTCGATCTCGGCCGCCACGTCGACGTAGGGGATCCCCGCGCGCAGTGCCGCCTCGATCAGCGGCGCCGCCGTCGTGGCGAAGGGGCCCGCGCAGTTGACGACGGCCGCGGCGCCGGTGAGGGCGGCGTCCAGCGAGGCGGGGTCGTCGACGGAGGCGGGCCGGACGGTGTCCGGCTGCGCGCCGGTGGCCTCCGCGAGCTCCTTCAGCCTGTCCGCGTCGCGGCCGGACAGCAGCGGGCGGAATCCGCGGTCCAGGAGTTCCGCCACCACGAACCGCCCGGTGTGCCCGTACGCCCCGAACACCGCGACCGTCTGCTGCGTGCTGCCCATGACCTGCTCCTCTTTCCGTCGGGTGGACCGGCCGTCCGTGGCCGTACGCGGCGTACGTGCCGCGCCTGTCGTACCCGGCGCGTCTGCCGCGCCGGTCCGTCGTGACCATCGTGGCCGGGCGGGGCGGCACCCCGTGAGTGTCCGGAACGACAGGACGCGTACAGTTCCGGACATGACCGTTCTCGCGCTGGCCCTCACCGACGGGATGCTCCACTTCGAACTGGCCGCGGCGTACGAGGTGTTCGGCGCGGCTCCGGCAGGTGTGGACGTGCCCTGGTACGACGTCGTCCTGTGCGGGCCGGGCGCCGTGCGCGCCGGACGCTTCGGCCTGGAACCCGACGCGGGTCTGGACCGGCTCCGGGAGGCGGACACCGTGATCGTGCCCGGCTGGGCCGACGTCGACCGGCCCCCGCCGGCCGAGCTGGTCGACGCGGTGCGCGCGGCCCACCAGGCGGGCGCGCGGGTGGCGTCGTTGTGCACCGGAGCGTTCGTCCTCGCCGCGGCAGGTCTCCTCGACGGCCTGCGGGCGACCACCCACTGGGCCCACACCGACGTCCTGGCGGCCCGTCACCCCCGGGTGACGGTCGACCCGGACGTGCTCTACGTCGACAACGGCACCGTGCTCACCTCGGCCGGGAAGGCCGCCGCGCTCGACCTGTGCCTCCACCTGGTCCGCCTCGACCACGGCTCGTCGGTCGCCAACGCGGCCGCCCGCCGACTGGTGGTCCCGCCCCACCGGGCGGGCGGCCAGGCCCAGTTCGTCACCACCCCGGTCCCCGCACGCGAGTCCCACCCGCTGACGGCGCTCCTCCCCTGGGTGCTCGCCCGCCTCGACCAGCCGCTGAGCGTCGAGGACCTCGCGCGCCGCGCCCAGATGAGCTCCCGCACGCTCGGCCGGCACTTCCGGGCCGCCACCGGCACCACGCCCCTGCAGTGGCTGCTGACCCAGCGCATCCGCCGCGCGCAGGAGCTGCTGGAGACCACCGGGCAGAGCGTGGAAGCCGTCGCGACGGCCACCGGCATGGGCACCGCCACGACGCTGCGCCGTCACTTCCACCGCACCGTTGGCGTGCCTCCGGACACGTACCGGCGCACCTTCCGAGCCGCCCCCGCCCCCGACTCCGCCCCTGCCCCTGCCCCCGACGCCGCCCCCGCCCCCGGTGCAGCGCGCCGTGCCTCGCCCGGCGGGGCGCCGGCCCCACGAGCCCACCGCTGACCGCTCCCTGACCGCGCCCCGTCCCCTCCCGGCCGTGCCCTTCAGGCCGCCGCTCGCCCTTCCTCCGCGCCGGCCGTCCGGGCCCGTTCGCGCGCCTCCGGTCGCCGACCGCCCCGGGGCGGGTGCGCCGGTCGGTGCGTTCGGGGCCGGTCGGGCGCCGCCCGGCTGCCCGGCCGGCGTCCGCCGCCGCAGGGTGTCCGAAAACCTTTGTCCTGACGATGGAAGAAGTTGGTGATTCCCGTGTCGAAGGTCTTACGCCGCGCGCTCCGGCGCGCTAACTTCCAAGCGGGCCAGGCGCGTTGACCGTCGTCGGGCCCGCATCGGCGTGACGGCGCACGCCCGAGTTCTCCCCGGCGGATCCGCAGTGGACCCGTCGGCACCCCCCACCCCTGGGAGACTTCCGTGCGCCACAGATCCCCGCGTGCCCGCAGAGCCGCCGGGGCCACCGCCCTGGCACTCCTCACCGCCCTGCTGGCACCCGCCCTCCCCTCGGCATCGGCGGCGGCCCCCGCCCCCGCCGCCGAGGAGTTCCAGCAGGTCACCCTCGCCAAGGGCGTCGCCGAGACCGGCGAGCCCATGACCATGGCCGTCCTGCCCGACCGCTCCGTCCTGCACACCTCCCGCGACGGCACCCTCAGGCTCACCGACGCCGCCGGGACCACCAAGGTCTCCGGCCGCCTCGACGTGTACAGCCACGACGAGGAGGGCCTCCAGGGCATCGGCGTGGACCCCGGCTTCACCACCAACCGGCACGTGTACCTGTACTACGCGCCCAAGCTCGCCACCCCCGGCGGCGACGCGCCCGGTGACGGCACCGCGGCCGACTTCGCCCCCTTCGACGGCGTCAACCGGCTCTCCCGCTTCACCCTGCGCACCGACGGCACCCTGGACACCGCCACCGAGAAGACCGTCCTCGACGTCCCCGCCTCCCGCGGCATCTGCTGCCACGTCGGAGGGGACATCGACTTCGACGCCCAGGGGAACCTCTACCTGAGCACCGGCGACGACACCAACCCCTTCGCCTCCGACGGCTACTCGCCGCTCGACGAACGCGCCTCGCGCAACCCGGCCTTCGACGCCCAGCGCTCCAGCGGCAACACCAACGACCTGCGCGGCAAGGTGCTGCGCATCAAGGTCGCCGCCGACGGCTCCTACACGGTGCCCGCGGGCAACCTCTTCGCCCCGGGCACGGCGAGGACCCGCCCGGAGATCTACGCCATGGGCTTCCGCAACCCCTTCCGGATGAGCGTCGACAAGCAGACCGGCACCGTCTACCTCGGCGACTACGGCCCCGACGCCGGCACGGCGAGCGCCACCCGCGGACCGGCCGGACAGGTCGAGTTCAACCGCATCACCAAGGCGGGCAACTTCGGCTGGCCCTACTGCACCGGCGACAACGACGCCTACAACGACCACGACTTCGCCACCGGCGCCTCCGGCGCCCGCTACAACTGCGCGGCGCCCCGCAACACCTCGCCGCGCAACACGGGCCTGACCGACCTGCCGCCCGCGCAGCCCGCCTGGCTGCCCTACGACGGCGACTCGGTGCCCGAGTTCGGCGGCGGTTCCGAGTCGCCCATGGCCGGACCCGTCTACCGCTACGACGCCGGTTCGGCCTCGGCCGTCAAGTTCCCCCAGAGCTACGACGGCCACTTCTTCGCCGGGGAGTTCGGCCGGAAGTGGATCCGCCGCGTCGCCCAGGACGGCTCCGGCACCATCCAGTCCATCAGCCCCTTCCCCTGGACCGGCACCCAGGTGATGGACATGGCCTTCGGCCCGGACGGCGCCCTGTACGTCCTCGACTACGGCACCGGCTACTTCAGCGGCGACGAGAACTCCGCCCTCTACCGCATCGAGCACATCACGGACGGCCGCTCGCCCGTCGCCCAGGCCGCCGCCGACCGCACCTCGGGCAAGGCGCCGCTCACCGTCGCCTTCTCCTCCGCCGGCTCCGCGGACCCCGACGGGGACACCCTGCGCCACGCCTGGCGCTTCGGCGACGGCGCGACCTCCACCAGCGCGAACCCGACCCACACCTACACCGCCAACGGCCGCTACACCGCCGAACTGACCGTCACCGACTCCACCGGCAAGCAGGCCGGCGCCTCGGTCCAGATCACCGTCGGCAACACCGCGCCGACCGTCCGGCTCGAACTCCCCGCGGACGGAAGCATCATCGACCCCGGAGCGGCGGTGCCGTTCAGGGTGACGGTCACCGACCCCGAGGACGCCGCCATCGACTGCGCCAAGGTCAAGGTCACCTTCATCATCGGCCACGACAGCCACGGCCACCCGCAGACCTCCGCCACCGGCTGCTCGGGAACCGTGCAGACCATCGCGGACGGCGAACACGACCCCAACGCCAACATCTTCGGCGTGTGGGACGCGGAGTACACGGACCAGGGAGCGGGCGGACAGCCCCCGCTCACCACCCACGACCAGCACATCAGCCAGCCCACCCACCGCCAGGGCGAGCACTTCGGCGACTCCTCCGGCGTCCAGGTGGCCTCGCACGCGACCGCGCACGGCGGCCGCACGGTCGGCTACATCGACAACGGCGACTGGATCTCCTTCAGCCCCTACGTCCTCGGCAACGCCACCCGCTTCACCGCGCGGGTGTCCTCCGGCGGAGCAGGCGGCACCATCGAGATACGCGCCGGGTCGCCCACCGGCACCCTGATGGGCACGGTCGCCGTCCCGGTGACCGGCGGCTGGGAGACCTTCCAGGACGTGAGCACCCCGCTCACCGACCGGCCCGCCGGCACCACCTCGCTCCACCTCGTCTTCAAGGGCGGCGCCGGATCGCTCTTCGACCTCGACGACTTCCGGTTCACCCTCTCCGGCGCGCCGCCGGTGTCGTCGGCGGTGACGGGGGTGAACGGCAAGTGCCTGGACGTGGCGGGCGGTTCGGCCGTCGAGGGTGCGCAGGTGCGGTTGTGGTCGTGCAACGGGACGGCGGCGCAGCGGTGGGAGGTGCCGGGTGACGGTTCGGTGCGTGCGCTGGGCGGCTGTCTCGATGTGAGCGGCGGCGGTTCGGCGGACGGCACGAAGGTGCAGTGGTGGACGTGCAACGGGACGGGTGCCCAGAAGTGGGCGGCGCAGGCGGACGGTTCGCTGCGCAATCCGCAGTCGGGCAAGTGCCTGGACGCGGAGGGCTCGACCTGGAACGACGGCACCCGGGTCCACCTGTGGACCTGCCACACCGGACCCAACCAGCGATGGATCCTGCCGTAGCAGGAAGGAGGCGACACACGATGCGACACCTCACACACCACCTGGCACGACACCTCGCCCGACGTACCGCACCCCCCGCCACCGCGCCGGGCGCGACGACGCCCCGAGCCGTTCGTCCCCGGCGTCCCCTGGCCCGCGCGGGCGCCTGGCTCGGCGCCGCGGCCCTGCTCTGCGCGGGAGCCACGCTGCCCGCCACGGCGTCCGCGGCGCCCCCGGCCCCCGACCCCGCTCCGGCCACGGCGCCTGCCGCGGCCGCCGCGGCCGACCCCGCCTACCGGGTCCTGGCCTTCTCCCGTACGGCGGGCTTCCGCCACTCCTCCATCGACGACGGACTGGCCGCCCTGCGAGAACTGGGCGGCGCCAACAACTTCACCGTCGACGCCACCGAGGACCCCACCGCGTTCACCACCGCCAACCTGGCCCGCTACCGGGCCGTCGTCTTCCTCTCCACCACCGGCGACGTCCTCGACGGCACCCAGCAGACCGCGTTCGAGCAGTACATCCGCGCCGGCGGCGGCTACGTCGGTGTGCACGCCGCCGCCGACACCGAGTACGACTGGCCCTTCTACGCCGGACTCGCGGGCGCCCTCTTCCACTCCCACCCGCACAACCAGACCGCCACCGTCGAGGTCGAGAACCGCGCCCACGACGCCACCGCCCACCTCGGCACCACCTGGCAGCGCTTCGACGAGTGGTACAACTACCGCACCAACCCCCGGACGACGGCCCATGTGCTCGCCTCGCTCGACGAGTCCAGCTACACCGGCGGCTCCATGTCCGGCGACCACCCGATCGCCTGGTGCAAGGAGTACGAGGGCGGCCGGGCCTTCTACACCGGCGGCGGCCACACCGACGAGTCGTACTCCGAGCCCGCCTTCCGCCGCCACGTCCTCGGCGGCATCCGCTGGGCCGCCGGCATGACCCGTGCCGACTGCCGCCCGGAGAACGGCTACGAACCGCTCTTCGAGAGCGGCACGGCCGGCTGGCGGCAGGCGGGCCCCGGCTCGTTCTCGCTCGCCGACTCCACCCTCACCTCGCAAGGCGGTCTCGGACTGCTCTGGTACGCGGGGCGCGAACTGACCGGCGACTGGTCCCTCAAACTGGACTGGCGCGCCGAGGGCGACGACAACTCCGGCGTCTTCGTCGGCTTCCCCGCGTCCGACGACCCCTGGTCGGCCGTGAACAACGGCTACGAGATCCAGATCGACGCCACCGACTCCCCGGACCGCACCACCGGCGCGGTCTACGGATTCCGGTCCGCCGACACCGCGGCCCGCGACACGGCGCTCAACCCGCCCGGCGAGTGGAACACCTACGAGATCAGGGTCACCGGCGAACGTCTGGAGGTCTTCCTCAACGGCACCCGGATCAACGACTTCACCAACACCGACCCCGCCCGCAGCCTGCGCCAGGGCCACATCGGCCTCCAGAACCACGGCGACGGCGACACCGTCTCCTTCCGCGACATCCGCCTCCGCGCCACCGGTGCGCCGCCGGTGTCGTCGGCGGTGACGGGGGTGAACGGCAAGTGCCTGGACGTGGCGGGCGGTTCGGGCGTCGAGGGTGCGCAGGTGCGGTTGTGGTCGTGCAACGGGACGGCGGCGCAGCGGTGGGAGGTGCCGGGTGACGGTTCGGTGCGTGCGCTGGGCGGCTGCCTCGATGTGAGCGGCGGCGGTTCGGCGGACGGCACGAAGGTGCAGTGGTGGACGTGCAACGGGACGGGTGCCCAGAAGTGGGCGGCGCAGGCGGACGGTTCGCTGCGCAATCCGCAGTCGGGCAAGTGTCTGGACGCGGAGGGCTCGACCTGGAACGACGGCACCCGGGTCCACCTGTGGACCTGCCACACCGGACCCAACCAGCGCTGGACCCTGCCCTGACGGACCCCGCGCCGGCACGGTGCGGCAGGCGTCCCGGGCCCACCCGCCCGCGACGCCTGCCGCACCCCGGGGACCCGCTCCCGCGCACTCGTTGTCAGTGGCAGGTGTCAGGGTGGACCCATGGACAGGGACCGGGACGAGGAACTGCTGCGGGGACGGGTCTACGGCACGGACCACGACGATCCGCGCCCCGGCCCGCGGCCGGGGCGCGTCTACGCGGAACTGGTCGGCGGGCCGCTGGACGGGCTGCTGCTCGACATCACCGGCCGTGCCCCGGGCGACGCGGGCGCGGCCGCCGTCCTGCCCACCGAGCTCGGAGCCTTCGGCGCGGGCGGCCGGGCCGTGTACGAGCCCCGCCCTGGCGATCCGGGCCGGTACGACTGGTCCGCCGACACCCCCTGAGCCCGCGCGCCGGCGGGATGCCGGAGCCCCGGCCGGCTCCGGCACCCGCCCCCGTCAGCCCGCGGCGGGCACCGCGTAGCGGCTCGCCGGGCGGGCGAGTCCCAGGTGACCGCGGAGCGTGGTGGAGGTGTACTCCGTCCGGAAGACCCCGCGCCGCTGGAGCTCCGGCACCAGCGTGCCGGTGACGGCCGACAGGTCGTGGGGGAGGGCCGCCGGGCGGAGACGGAAGCCGTCGAGCCCTTCGGCGCGCCAGTCCTCCAGCAGGTCGGCCAGTCCGGCCGGGGTGCCGGTGAACACCGCGGCGTCGGAGGCGAGCGGGGCGCCGGCCAGGTCGTCCAGCCGGGCCCCGCGCTCCGCCGCTGCCGCCGCGGTGTCGCCGAGCACGACGACGAGGTCCGCGAACCGCAGCAGCGGCCGTGCGGCCAGGTCCCTGCCGGCGGCCTCGACCGCCTCGTCCACCTCGGCGAGGATCCGGGCGACGCCCGCCCTGTCCCGCGGGGTGAGGAACACGACGTCGGACGCCGCCGCCGCGAACGCGTACGGGACCGAGGCGTGCGCGAGGCTCGCCACCACCGGCTGCCCCTGCGGTGAGCGCGGAACGATCGAGGGGCCGCGCACCCGGAAGTGCGGGCCCTCGAAGTCGATGTGGTGGAGCTTGTCGCGGTCGATGAAGCGGCCCGTCGCCGCGTCGCGTATCTCCGCGTCGTCCTCCCAGCTGTCCCACAGCCGGCGCGCCACCTCCACCGCGTCGGCCGCCTCCGCGAACAGCGGACGCAGCCGCCGGGCGATCGCCTCCGGGTCGCGGATGTCGTCGTCGGTGAGCTGCGGTGTGGTGCGGCGGCCGAAGAGCGCGGCGTCCGAGGCACGTGAGGCTATCTGCGGACGCCAGCCGGCTCTGCCCTCCGAGGCGTGGTCCAGGGTGGCGATGCCGATGCCCACGTGGAACGGCTCGGTGTGCGTGACGTTCGCCGTCGGCACCAGCCCGATGCGCCGGGTCACCGGTGCGAGCCGGGCCGCCAGCAGCACCGCGTCCACGGTGCCCCGCACGCGGTCGGTGCGGTCGTCCGGGCGGTGGAACGGTTCGGACTGCGGGGCCAGGGTGTCCTCCAGGGTCACGAAGTCGAGCAGTCCGCGCTCGGCCTCGGTCACCAGGTCCGTCCAGTAGCCCGCGGAGAACAGCTCACCGGGCCGGGCGCCCGCGGCCCGCCAGGCGCCGGGGTGCCAGCCCGCCCCGTCCAGGGCGACGGCGAGATGGAACGGTGTGCCGGTCACGGAGTCTCCTTCGGCAGGCCGAGGCCCAGGTGGTCGCGGAGCGTGGGCCCCGTGTAGTCCTCGCGGTACACGCCCTTCTCCTGGAGCAGCGGAACCACGCGGTCCACCACCTCGTCCAGGCCGTCGGGCGTCAGATGGGGCACCAGGATGAAGCCGTCGGCACCGTCCGACTGCACGAAGTGGTCGATGCGGTCGGCGACCGTCCGCGGGCTGCCGACGAAGGTCTGGCCGCCGTGCACCTCGATCATCAGCTCACGGATGCTCAGTCCGCGCTCCCCGGCGATCTCGCGCCACTGCCGCGCGGTCTCCTCGCGGCCCTTGCGGAAGACCGAATGGCCCTTGAGGATCAGGGACTCCGGCTCCGGGTCGACGTCCGGCAGCGGTCCGTCCGGGTCGTACGCGGACAGGTCCCGGCCCCAGACGCCCTCCAGATGCGCGATCGCGGTCTGCGGGCTCACCTGCTCACGGGTGATCTCGTCGGCGTAGGCCCGCGCCTCCTCGTCGGTGTCGGCGACCACGGCCGTGGCGGTCGGCAGGATCTTCAGATCGTCGTGCGTCCGGCCGTAGGCGGCCAGCCGGCGCTTCACGTCCTGGTAGAACGGCCGGGCCTGCTCCAGGCTGCTGTACTTGCTGAAGATGACGTCGGCGTCGCGGGCCGCGAACTCCCGTCCGGCGTCGGACTCCCCGGACTGGATGATCACCGGGTGACCCTGCGGGCCGCGGGGCGTGCCGAACCGGCCGGAGATGTCGAAGTGCTCCCCGTGGTGGGCGAACCGCCCCGCGCCCGGCCGGACGAACTCGCCCGACGCCGCGTCCGCCACCAGGTCGTCCTCGCCCCAGCTCGCCCACAGCTCCTTGGCGGTGGCGAGGAACTCGGCGGCCCGGGTGTAGCGGTCGGCCTCGTCGAGGTAGCCGCCGCGGCGGAAGTTCTCCCCGGTGAAGGCGTCGTAGCTGGTGACCACGTTCCACGCGGTGCGGCCCTCGCTCAGCAGGTCCAGCGTCGCGAAGCGCCGCGCCACCTCGTAGGGCTCGTTGAACGTGGTGTTCACGGTGGCCGCGAGACCGAGGCGGGTTGTCACGGCGGCGAGCGCGGCGAGCATCGTCAGGTTCTCGGGCCGCCCGACCACGTCGAGGTCGTACACCTGTCCCTTGTGCTCGCGCAGCCGCAGTCCCTCGGCCAGGAAGAAGAAGTCGAACTTCCCCCGCTCCGCCGCGCGTGCGAGCCGGACGAACGAGTCGACGGCGATCTGGCTCTCGGACCGCGGGTCCGTCCAGACGGTCACGTTGTGGATGCCTGGCAGCTGCACCGCGAGGTGCACCTGCTTGGCCTGCCCCGCGCGGGGCGGCGGCTGTCCGGCGTTCGATCCGGCGGGCACGATGGGCTCCTTCACTCCGGGAGGCCGGCCCCCGGGGCCGGCCGGTCGACACCGAGCCTGCCCGGGCAGGCACCGGCCTGCCCAGGCCGACCGGCCCTGTTTCATGAGCTGTTCACGCCGCCGAAGCGACGCCGCGCTCAGCCCAGCGGCGGCGGCGACACGTACGCCACCGGGTTCTCGAACGCCACACCGTGGCTCTTGACGTCGATGGCGATCCGGTCGCCGTCCGCGATCCGGAACCCGTCGTGGAAGCTCGCCTCGTCGGCCCCCAGGAGCACGTAGTTGACCAGCCCCGGCCTCCGCACCGCGGGGAACGAGAAAAGATGCGCCGCCATGTCCCGGACCCGGAAGTACAGCGCGTCGTCGCCGCAGTCGAAGCTCCCCTCCCAGGCGGTGGCCCCGTCCCGGGTGATGGTGACCCGCCCGGTGACCGTGCGCGGCGGCTCGCCGAGGAACAGCCACGGGGCGAGCGCGGTGTCGCAGAGCTTGCAGTACGGGTTGTAGCCCGGGTCCTTGCGGTGCAGCCCGATGTCGCAGAGGTCGTTGCCGAAGGTGTAGCCCGCGTAGTGCGGGGTGCCGTCCTCGTCGTTCACGTAGACCAGCGCCACCTCGGGCTCCTCGATCAGAGCGATCGGGTCCGCCGGCACGTTCAGCGTCTCCCCGGGCAGCCGCACCCAGTCGCCGAACCCCTTGAAGAACCACTTCGGCGGCTCGAAATCCCCGCCCTCGGGCGCCGACGCACCGCCCCACTTCTTCTTGTGGGTCCCCATGAAACCGCTGAGCAGGGCCGCCCCGCTCCGCGCGGGGAGCAGCGGCGGCAGCAGCCGGACCTCCGGGTCGCCGGCCGTGACGGTGACCTCCTCGGCCCCCTCGGCGACCGCCGCCCGCACGGCGTCGGGCGAGCCGTCGGTGGTGACGAAGACCTCCGCCAGCCGCCCCTCGGGGACCCGGTAGAGGGTCTGCGGCGTGCCCGGCTCCGGCCTGCCGAAGCCGACGTGCCGCTCGCCCCGGTACAGGGCTTCGAAGAGGGTCGCAAGGGTCGGAAGGGACATGGGACCAGTCCTCCTGGTGATGGATGGGAACAGTGGTTGCGGTGCGACGGCCCGGTGCGGCGCGCCGCACGGGTCGCGTTGCGCCGGCCGCGGGCCCCGCACGGGGAGTGGTGCGCCCGCCGCGGGCCACGCCGCGGGCCCCGCTCAGAAGCGCCGGCCGGCCGCTCCGGCGCCGGCGGCGAGGTCGGCGACCGCGTCGCCGGCCCAGGCCACGGCCTCGGCGATCCACGGCAGCGCGAGCGGGTCGGGCGCGGCCAGCGCGGCCAGCCGCTGCTCGTCGTCCGCGCCGTACAGCCGGCTCGTGGCCAGCCGGACCCGCAGCGACCCGGCCGGTTCGCCGAAGGCGCTCCCTGGCAGTACGCCCACACCGTGGCGCTCGCCGAGGAACCGGGCGACGCCGTCGCCGTCGCGCACCCCGTGCGCGCCGGCCAGCCGGTCGCGCAGCGGGGCGAAATCCGGATACAGGTAGCAGGTGGCGGTGACCGGTGCGAGCACCGCGCCCGTCGCCGCCACGTGCCCGGCGACCGCGCCCGCCACCGTCTCGTGCAGCCGGCGGCTCGCCGCGACCCGCGCGGTCACCTCGGGCGGCTCGCCGAACGCGTACGCGGCCGCCGACTGCACGGGCGCGGGCGGGCTGGACCAGATCTGGCTGGCGACCGACACCAGCCGGCCGTGCAGCTCCCTGCCCGCAGCACCGTCCGGCAGCCTGGCCACCCCGGTGCGCCAGCCCCCGAGCGCCAGGTTCTTCGTCAGCCCCGTGGTGACCACGGTCCGCTCCGGCGCGTACCGGGCCGGCGAGGGCACGGGTCCACGGGCGCCGTAGACCAGATCGCCGTAGATCTCGTCCGACACGACCGTCAGGCCGAGCTCCCGCGCGGCCTCCGCGAGTTCCCGCACCGTCCCGGGCGGGGCGACCGTGCCGGTGGGGTTGTCCGGGACCGTGACGACGACCGCCCGCGGATCGCGGCCCGCCCGGCGGGCGGCCGAGACCGCCTCGCGGAGCCGCCCCGGGTCGGGGACGCCGCCCTCGCCCGGACGGATCGGCACCGGCACCGGCTCCGCTCCCGCGAGCCGGGCCTGCGCACCGTAGCTCACCCAGCCCGGCACCGGGACGACCACATCGCCGCCGATCGCCAGCAGCAGCGCGTAGAGCAGCGACTTGCTGCCGGGCCCGGCCACCACCTGGACGGGATCGGTGGCGAGCCCCCGGCGCGCCCAGTACCCGGCGGCCGCGGCCCGCAGCTCCGGGCTGCCGGCCACCGGCCCGTAGGCGTTCTCGGCCGAGGCGGCGGCGAGCCGTTCCCGCAGCCCGGGGAGGACCGGCAGGCCGATCTCCCCGCTGGCCATGGACAGGACGCGCTCACCGGCGGCCCGCCGGCGGGCCAGCGCCTCGTCGGCGGCGAGCGTGGCGGACATCGGAACGGCTGCGGACACGGTCATCTCACGACTCCCCGGCGGCGGGACGCCCGGCGTACCGCTCGCGCAGCTCGACCTTGCGGACCTTGCCGGTCAGGGTCTTGGGCAGCGCGGGCAGCGTCTCCACCCGGTCCGGCAGGAAGCGCTCCCCGTGGCCCGCGGCCCGCAGGTGCGCGCGCACCTCGTCGAGCGCCGGCCCCTCGCCGTCCCGCGGGACCACCACCGCGACGATCGGCGACGGTGCGCCGGGCCCTTCCGGCTCCAGGCCGACCACGGCGGCCTCCACGGCCCGCGGGTGGCTGCCGATCACCGCCTCCAGCTCGGTCATCGGGGCGACGTGGCCGTCCCGGACGATCGCGTCCCGCGCCCGGCCGACGATGCGGATGCCGCCGCGACCGTCCTCGCGGGCCAGGTCCCCGGTGTCGAACCAGCCGTCCGCGGTGAACTCGGCCGCGAACACCTCCTCGCGCCGGTAGTAGCCGAGCGCCAGGGACGCGCCGCGCACCCGCAGCCGTCCGACCCCGCCGCTCACCGGCCCGCCGTCCCCGACGCCCTCCGCGTCGACCCGGACCTCCATCGCGTCGACGGTCCGGCCGTTGCTGTGCGCCGCCCAGTCCTGCGGGTCGGCGGGACGGGTCATGGTGACGGGCCCGTTCTCCGACATGCCCCACAGCGAGTAGGTGCGAGCGCCGAGCGCCGCGTGCACCTCGTCCGCCAGCGCGGCGAGCACGGGCGCCGACCCGATCACCACGTGCCGCAGGGTGCTCGTGTCGCGCTTCGCCTCGCGCTGGGACGCCGCCACGTCCGCCAGGGTGGCCGGCGGCCCGTAGAGCAGCGTCGCCCCGTAGCGTTCCACCAGGTCCAGCAGGGCCTCGTTGCGGCGTTCGTCCTGGAAGGCGACCGTGCCGCCGAGCAGGGCGCCGGCGAGGACGCCCTGCGCGAAGCCGGAGTAGTGGACCAGCGGTGTGGACACCGCGGCGACCCAGTCCCCGTCGAGGCCGAAGGCGTCCGCGTAGCCGCGCACCGCCGAGTGGACGGTGTTCTGGCTGTGCAGCACGCCCTTGGACTCGCCCGTGGTCCCGGAGGTGAAGAGGACGACGAAGGGCTCGTCGGGCCCGAGGGCCAGGCCGTCGAGCTCACCGGCACGCCGCTCCTCGTCCGCCGGGGCGGTGAAGCGCTCGTGGAAGGAGTGGGCGCCCTCGGGCACCGGGCCGTCCACGACGACCACGTGATCGAGGGTGTCCAGCTCCTCCCGGAGCCGTACCCCGATCGCGGCGAGGCCGGTCCCCGACCACTGGGGCAGGGTGACGAACACCCGGGCCCGGGTGAGGCCGAGGCGGTGCCGCAGCTCCTCGTCCGGGCAGACCGGCGAGATCGGGCAGATCACGGCGCCGATCCGCGCGGTGGCGAAGATCAGGGGCACCATCTCCCACCGGTTGGGGAGCTGCACGGCGACGAAGTCGCCGCGCCGGACGCCGAGGTCGAGCAGCGCCAGGGCGAAGCGGTCGGTGAGCCGGGCCAGTTCGGCCCAGTCCAGGGTGTCGGTGCGGGACTCCGCGACCCGCCGGGCCGCGATCGCGAGCCGGTGCGGCCGCTCCCGCGCCTGCCGGAACAGGTCGTCGAGGAAGGTCTCCGCGCGCCACCACCCGTGCCGGCGGTACTCGGCCGCCTCCGCGGCCGTGACCCGCGCACCCGCGGCCGTCACGTCCGCGGGGAGGTCCTTGCCGTCGCGCGGCGCGCCCCCGCCGGAGCCCGGTCCGTTTCCGGAGTCCGGTCCGTTCCCGGGCCCCGGCCCGTTCCCCGAGCCCGGTCCGTTCCCGGGCCCCGGCCCGTTCCCGGAGCCCGGCCCGGATGCCGTACCGGCCCCCGGCCCGGACGCGTTGCCCGCGCCCGGGGGGACGCCCCGGGCGGTGCGGTCCGCCGTCCCGGCCGGTGCCGGGACCGCGGTCACCGGCGCTCCCCGCGCCGCGCCGCGAGCAGCTCCGGGAGCGGGTCGCCCGCGCTCGACGCCGCGATCTCCAGCAGGTCGCGGGTGTTGTGCCGCACCGTGTCGCCGACCCAGTCGAAGACCCACGCCTTGCGCGCCTCGGCCGCCAGGCCGAAGGGCACCACCCGGGTGACGGCCAGCGCCGCCGACGCCGCGCCGCCGATGTTGGCGATCACCCCGGGCACCAGCACGGCCCCCGCCGCCCGCACCTTCTCCTTCGCCTGGGCCCCGGAGGCGAGGTTGGCCCCCTCGACGACCAGCCGCGCCCGCAGCCGGTGCGCGTTCTCCGCGTTCACCGCGTGCTTCTGCGCGGCGAGGATCAGCAGGTCGGCGTCGACGTCCAGCCAGGCGTCCGGCTCGGACGACACGGTCACGTCCTGCGGCAGCCGCGTCCGGTCGATCCGGCCGTACTCGTCGGTGATCGCGACCAGATCGGCCACCGGGATGCGCTCCGCGCTGATGGTGCCCTCGACGTCCGCGACACCGACCACGACATGTCCCCGGTCCTCCAGGAAGCGGGCCACCGCCCGGCCCACCGCGCCGAAGCCCTGCACGACCACCCGGGCGGGGCCGGTGCGGCCGCTCGCCTCCAGCGCCGTGACCGCCGCGACGCCGACACCGTGGCCGGTGGCGTCGATCAGCGGCTCGTAGTAGGTCCGCCAGTCGATCGGCATGTCGGGGGCGCCGAGCCGGTAGCGGGGGTCGTAGCCCGCCGCGTCGAAGAAGACGGCGCGGTCGGCGGGGGTGACGCCCATGTCGATGCCCAGATGGATGCCGCCGTGCAGCAGCGGCTTGACGGTCCTGCCGAAGGTGCGGAAGGTCTCCTCGCGGTCCGCGTCGTCGGCGACGATGCCGGCCTTGGCGCCTCCGATGGGCAGCCGGGCGAGCGTGAACTTGTCCGTCATGTCGCGGGCCAGGCCCGCCACTTCCTCCTCGGTGACCCCTGCCGTCCGCCGGGTGCCGCCCATCGCCAGGCCGTCGTACAGCGAGTCGACGACCACCCAGCCCCTGACCGAACCTCCGCTGCCGTTCAGGGAGACCGTGAACGCGGGCTCCTGCGGGCTGTCCTGATCACTCATTGCCAAGTCCTTCCCCGCACATGGGACATGTGCGACACGAGGGGTGCGTACGAAGAACGCCGGTGACGGTCCGGCGGGGTGCGGCGCGGGTGCCTCACCGGTAGAGCTCGGTGAAGCCCCGCAGGATCTCCAGTCCGTCGGAGCGGAACTCCAGATGCGCCTGGGAACCGAGGATCCGGCCGTCGTCGGACCGGAGGAACTCGACGGGCGCGTGCTCCGAGCGGCCGATGGAGCGGAAGCCCTCGGGGGCCTCCTGGAGGTAGAGGGTGTGCCGGTGGAAGACGGTCACGGTCGGTTTCACATGGGTGAAGAGCGGGTCCTCCTTGTCGACCTGGACCCGGTAGCCGCCGACCCGCTGGGGGCCGTCGGCGAGCTGCCCGCCGGCGGACACGGCCAGGATCTGCATGCCGCCGCAGATCCCGAAGACCGGGACGCCGCTGCCGTGGACCAGGTCGATCAGCGGCCGGTAGTGGTCGGTGTCGTACGCCCGGACCTTGGTGCCGCTGAGCACGATCGCCTGGTAGCGGCCGCCGAGCGTCTTCGGCACGGACGCGGCGCCGACGGCGTCCGTGTCCGAGCCCAGTTGCTCGAAGCGGGCGCGGAGCTGGGGGAGGGAGAGCGTGCCGTTGTCGACGACCAGCACTCGGGGTTGCGCCACTGTCCGGCTCCTCAGGTCTGCGGGGTTCGGGTGATGACGGTGCCGGTGCGGCCCGCCAGCAGGTCGGTGACCGACGCGCTGCCGAGCACCACCCGCCCGACGCCGCCGTCGAGGGCCTCACCGGCGGCCCGCAGCTTCTTGCGCATGCCGCCCGTCGCCCCCTTGTCGCGGAAGGCGGCCGCCTGCGCGGCGCCGATCTCGCGCACCGGTTCGCCGTCGATCAGCAGATGGGCGACGTCGGTGACGAGCACCAGGTCGGCCGCGCCGGTGGCCCCGGCGACGGCCGCCGCGGCCCGGTCCGCGTCGGTGTTGACCTCCCGGCCGGCGGCGTCGCGGGCGAGCGGGGTGACGAGGTACGCGTGGCCTGGCCGGAGGTTCTTCAGCGCCGCCGGGTCGACCCCGGTGATCGGCCCGACCAGGTTCTCCAGCTCGACGAGCTGCTTCTCGCGCCACCACCAGCGTTCGGCCTCTCCCGCGGCGACGAGGCCGTCGCTGCCGAGCAGCCGCTCCGCGGTGACACCGCGCCTGTCGAGCCGTCGGAGGACGTCCTCGGCCAGTGCCGCGCTGACCGTCCTGATGTCCTCGATGACCTCGGGGGTGGTCCACCGGCTCTGGTTGCCGTAGCGGTCGCGCAGGACCGCGGACGGCTCGCTGTAGCGGGGGCTGAGCCGCTTCAGCGGCTTGGACCAGCCGTGCACCAGGATCAGCGCGCGATCGCGCCCGTACGCGGCCAGGTCGTCCCACCAGGCGCCGTCGAGGTCGTCCAGGCAGCTGCCGCCGAGCTTGACGACGGCCGGTGTGCTCGCGCCGCTCATGCCGGCATCACCGGGTGCATCGTCAGCCCCGTGTCCACGGGCAGCCCGAAGCGGAGGTTCGCCGCCTGGACGGCCTGTCCCGCCGCCCCCTTGACCAGGTTGTCGAGCGCGCCGAGGACCACGATGCGGCCGTCCTCCTCGTCGTGCAGGACCGTCACGTCGCAGTAGTTGGAGCCGAGCACGGCCTGCGGGTCGGGCACCGGGATCAGCGTCTCGTCGTGCCTGCGCACCCGGACGAACGGATGCCCCTTGTAGAAGCGCAGGTAGGCCCGTTGCAGCTCGCGCTGGTCGACCGCCCGGTCGGTGAAGACGTAACTGCTGGTGAGCAGTCCGCGGACATGGGAGACGCCGTACGCGGACATGGTCAGCGAGCCCACCGAGCCGCCGCCCTCGCGCTCCAGGAAGTCCCGCACCTCGCCCGCGTGCCGGTGGCCCGTCGGGGCGTACGGGGCGATGGCGCCGTTGCGGTAGGGGTGCAGATCGGTGGTGCGGAGCTTCAGGCCGCCGCCGCTGGAACCGCTCTTGCCGTCGATCAGCACCGTCCGCAGATCGAGGCCGAGGCCGAGGGTGAGCGGCGCCAGGCCGAGCGTGATGGCGGTGGCGTAGCAGCCGGGCAGCGAGATCAGCGGGGCGTCGGCGAACCGGTCGCCGACCAGCTCCGGCACGCCGTAGACGAAGCGTTCGGCGAGGTCGGGCCGGCGCTGCACCTTCGGGTACCACCGCTCGTGCAGCTCCGGGGTGCGGATGCGGAACGCGCCGCTGAGGTCGATCACCGCGGGTACGCGGTCGGCGAGCAGCGCGGCCAGTTCGGCCGACACCGGCGCCGGGGTGGCGAGGAAGACGACGTCCAGCCCGTCGGTCGTCTCCTCGGTCACCGGGCGCACGGTGAGACCGTCCAGGGGGAGGCGGAGCCCGGGGTGCAGTTCGGCGGGCCGGCGGCCGATGTGGGAGGAGCCGCCGAGGAAGGCGAGCTCCAGACCGGGGTGCTGGGTGATCAGGCGGAGGAGTTCGCCGCCGGCGAGGCCGGAGGCGCCGACCACCCCCGCGCGGATGCGGTGCGTCATACGAGCAGCTCCTGGAGATGGCGGCCGACGGCCGACGGGACGTCGGCCCCCGTCGCGGAGGCCACCGCGCGGAAGGCGGGTGCGTGGTTGACCTCGTTGACGACGAAGCCGTCGGGGGTGGCGAAGAGGTCGACCCCGTAGATCCCGGGTCCGAGGACGTCCACCACCCCGTCGACGGTCTTGAGGACGTCCGGGTCGTGGGCGACGGCCCGGCTGCTGTTGCCGAGCGCCGCGTTGTTGCGCCAGTCGGTGCCGCCGCTCGCGAACTCGGCCGCGGCCACCAGCTCACGCCCGACGACCAGGCAGCGCACCGAGGTGCCGCCGCCGATGTAGGGCTCCACGAGGCAGGCCTGCTCGAAGGCGTGCCCGAGGTCCTCGACGTAGTCGTACACGGACGCGGCGAGGTCGGGGTCGCGCAGCAGGGTGACCCGTTTGCCCATGCCGCCGAAGACGGGCTTGAGCACCAGCGGCAGGCCGAGCTCCGCCAGCGCCCGTTCGAAGTCCGGGCGGGACAGCGCGAGCCGGAAGTCCGGCACGGGCACACCGGCCCGGCGCAGCGCGGCGCGGAGCACCGCCTTGTTCTCGCAGGTGTGGATGGCGTGCGCCGAGTTGAGGACGTGTATCCCCGCGGCCTCGGCGAGCGTGGCGATCAGTCCGCCGCGGGTGTAGCTGCGGCTGCGCAGCAGCACCGCGTCGTATCCGGCCAGGGAGGCGGCGGACGGGTCGCCGAGGCTCAGCGACTCGTCGTTGACCCACTCGATGTGCAGACCGTGCGCGGGGGCCGCCTCGACGAGGCGCCGTTCCTCCCAGGCGATCCGGTCCGCGACGACGGCGATTCGGACGGTCATGTCACTGGCCCCAGTCGCGGAGCTGCACCTCGACCATCCGCAGGCTCAGCACGCCCTCCGAGACGGCCTCCACGCGCAGGGTGAGGATGCACTCCGGGCACGAGAGGGTCTCGCCCTCGACGACCGGCGGGACGGTCAGTCCGGTCTCGCACTCGGGGCAGGTTCCGGTCAGGGTGGCGGTGGACATGGGAAGCACTCCTGTTCGATGGGTGTCGTCCGGTGGTTGCGGTGCGACGGGGTGGGGTGCGGGGCGCCGGGTGCGGTCCGTGAGCGGGCGCTGCGGGTCCGCCCCGCGTGGTGGCGGATGCGCGGCGGCGCCCGTCAGGCCGCCTGGAAGTCGACGGCCGCCTTGCGGATCGCGTCGCGGTCCAGCAGCGGCGCGCCCTCCCGGGCCTGGCGCTCGGCCAGCCACGGGGTGAACTCCTCCGGGTCGGCGAAGACGCCCGAGCCGTCCAGCGCCCACTTCACGAGCGCCGGTGTCAGCCGGCTGCGCACGCGCAACTCCCTCGTGTTGCCGACGAGTTCGGCGGGAAGCGTCTCGTACGCCTCGGGGTGGACCAGCTGTCCGGGCAGCTCGTAGGCGAAGGCGTGCTCGGTCGTCGGCCCGGACTGGAAGGAGTTCCCGAGCCCGGCGCCGCGCAGCGCCACCCGGGACAGCTCGGTGAGATGGCTCAGGTCGAAGCGGGTGTCGCCGTGGATCACCCGCAGCGAGGTCAGCAGTTCGGCCAGCGGGGCGTTGCCGCCCCGCTCACCGATGCCTCCCACGGTGGCCGAGATCCACCGCGCGCCCGCGCGGACGGCGGCCAGGGAGTTCGCCACCGCCATGCCCAGCATGTTGTGCGAGTGGATCTCGATCTCCGCACCGTCGATCGCGGTGAGGTCGCCGACGGCTTCCTCCATCTGCCACGGCGACAGGAAGGCGACCGTCTCCGCGAGCCGGAAGCGGTCCGCCCCCGCGGCGAAACCCTCCTCCACGTAGGGCACCAGGCGCTCCCTGGGGGTGCGGGCCCCGTCCTCGCCGCTGAACGTGACGTGGAAGCCGCGGTCCTTGGCCTCGGCGACGGCGGAACGGCCCAGCGAGCGGAGGAACTTGTCGCTGGGCGAGCCCAGCTTCAGCCGGGCGTGCTGCTCGGAGGTCGGGATCGAGTACATGATGTGGCGCACGCCGAGCCGCCCGGCCTCGTCGAGCGCCTGGACGACCTGCCGCCGGTCGCGCACCACGACGAGCGTCATGCTGCGCTCGGGGGTGACGGCCTCGTGGACGGCGTCGATGAGCGCGGCGTCCTTGGAGCCGGGTCCGGAGACCATGCCCACCTCGACCAGGTCGACGCCGGTGCGCACCAGCAGATCCGCGATCACGGCGGCGTCCGCCGGGCCGAACTCGACGCCGGCCATGTGCGCCGAGTCACGCAGAGTCGCGTCGGAGACGTGCGGCGCGTCGGACGGACGCGGCGTGTCAGGCGCCTCGTCCGGTGTTTCCCTGGCTGCCATGGCCATCACTCCTCGTTCGGGAAAGTGGTCGGTGAACCGCGTCGGAATGGAACTCGGCGGGCGGTGATCACTACGATCCGGCGAACGGCTCCCGGAAACAAGGGAATGCGGGTCAGATGTGTGTGGGGGAGTGTCAAGGAATGTCAGGAAGGAAAGGGCGGGCAAAGCGCGTGTGAGCGGTGTGTCCATTCCGGTCCGTTGGCGGGACGCCGCGCCGTCGGAGCCCTAGCGTGCCGCCATGGACCTTTTCTCGCTGCCGCGACTCGGAGTCGTCGTTCCCCCGGAGAACCCCACGGCGGAACCTGAGTTCAACCACCTGCTCGGCACCGGACTGAACGTCTACACCGCCCGCTTCCCGGTCACCCCCGGGACCGGTCTCCGGCGCATGCTGGAGACGTACAACGAGGTCCTCCCGGACACCCTCGGGGACTTCGGCGGGATGCGCCTCGACGCCACCGTGGTGGCCTGCAGCGCTTCGCACTACCTGCTCGGCCCCGAGGGCGACCGCGCCCTGTGCGAGGAGCTGTCGGTGCGCGTCCGCCACCCCGTGCGCTCCTCGACCCAGGCCGTCCTCGCGGCCTGCGAGGCGCTCGGCATCGGCCGGCTGACGCTCGTCTCGCCCTACGAGCCCTGGCTCACCGACGTCTCCCGCGCGTACTGGGAGAGGGCCGGACTCGCCGTCGACGGCGTCGTCCCCGTCCCGGCCGGGCGCACCCCCGCCGGGACGGACCAGTACGACCCGTACGCCGTCCCGCTCGGGCGGATACGCGAGCGCGTCCGCGCCCACCTGGGCGGACGCCGGACGCCTGACGGCAGTGCGCTGATGTTCACCGGCACGGGGATGGCCACCCTCGCCGCGCTGCGCGAACTGGCCCGCGAGGAGCCGGGGCGGGTGCTGCTGACCTCCAACCTGGCCTCCGCGTGGTGGGCGCGCAGGGCCACGGGCGCCCGCGGCGGACCGGTCCACCCCCTGCTGCGGCGCCTCGACGCGGGCATCCGCCGGGCGGCCTGACACCCGGCCCCCGTGCGCCGTTCCGGGCAGCTGCCGGGAGCGCGCCGCGGCGCGCTCCGGCCGCAGCCGCCGGTTCGCCCCCGGAAGCGGGCCGCGCCCGGCCCGGGTCACCCCCGGGCCCGGGCGGAGCCCGCGGCGGTCACCCCTCCGGCGCCGACAGCGCAGGCGCCGGCTCGGGCGCACGGCGGGCGACCGCCATCCGGTAGCCCACGCCGCGCACCGTCACGATCCAGCGACTGCACCCGAGTTTCGCCCGCAGCGTGCTCACATGGGTGTCGATCGTGCGGCTCGTCGGCCCCCAGTCACTGCCCCAGACCTTCGACATCAATTCCTTGCGGGAAACCACCGTCTCGTGATTCACGGCGAGAATATAGAGCAGCTCGAATTCCTTCGACGTGACGTCGATGAGCCGGTCGCGGAGGCGCACTTCCCGGGTCCGCGGATCGATGTGCAGGGGGCGCAGGGAAATCGCCTCGGAAGAGGCCGGACCGCGGCGGGCGCGGCGCAGTACCGCTTCGATGCGCGCCCCGATCTCGCGGAATCCCCAGGTCTGCGCCACACAGTCGTCGGCCCCCGCCTTGAGGGCGAGCACCCGCTCCAATTCGTCGTCACGACGGGTGAACGCGATCAGCGGGACGTCGCTCGCGTCCCGCAGGGACCGGCACACCTCGATCCCGTCGACATCGGGCAGCTCCAGGGAGAGCAGCACCAGATCGGCCTCACGGTACGCGTGCAGGGCGTGTGCGCCCGTGGCCACGCTGCGGGCCGAGTAGCCCTGGCGGCGCAGGTCGCGCACGAGCGCGTCGGCGGCCGCCGTCTCCCGTTCCACCACGAGAACGTTTCTCACTGCGCAGGACCTTCCTCTTCCCTCGTCCCTTCCGGTGCTCAGCCCGCGGCCCGGGCCGGGGCGGCCTCCGGACCGCCGCGGAGGTGGTGGTAGACGTACGCCGCCGAGGCCATGGTCATGTGGTGGTGCCAGCCGGGAAACGAGCGCCCCTCGAAGTCGAGCACGCCGAAACGTTCCCGCAGCGCCGCGAGGGCCGCCTGGAGTCCGGCGCGGCCGCGCATCGCGAGCAGCACCTTCTCCGCGGACCGCCCGCCCGGCCCGGTGAGCCAGTACCGGGCGGGCTGCCGCGACGCCGGGTCGACCACCTCCAGGAGCCGGAAGCGGTGCGCGCCGGACGCCTCCCCGCCGCCCTGCCGCCGGGGAAGCCGGACGGTGTCCGCGTACGTGTGCACGGTGACCGCGCGGTGCCGCCCGTCCGCCATGTCACGTGTCACCACATAGGGACGGCGGGCCCGGCGCTGGTCGAACAGGCCCCCGACCGTGGTCACCGTCGGCGCGTGGTGACCGCTGACGACCACCTGGCCCGGGTCCACCTCGCACACCAGGTCGGCGGTGTGCCGGACGAGACCCGCCAGCACCTCGCCGGCGTCGTGGCCGCGGGTGAGGTCCAGGGCCCACGGCAGCCTCGGCATCAGGGGATGGGCCGTCACCCCCGCGACGTGGCCGACCACATGGGCGCCGGCGGTCCGTGCCGTCTCGTCGGCCGGGATCCGTGCCCGCAGCCGCCGGTCCCGGTCCCGGTCCCAGACGCCGTCGAGGACCAGACTCCAGTCCACCGGGTGGCAGTGGGCGTCCGTGACCAGGAAGAGCCCCACCGCCCGCTGGGCGTTGACAGCGCGTCCGGTCGCCGGGTCGGTCACCCGGTGCACCCCCACCGAGTGCTCCCCGCGCTTGGGGACGAGGAGCTCCGCCACCGTCCAGGCGTGCGGCACGGTGCTCGCGGCCACCCACAGGGCGAGCCGCCGCCGCACCGGCTCCCAGGCCCAGGTGCTCGCGTTGACGAACTGGTGCAGACCGTGCGCCGCGGCGGGCGGTAAGCCGTCCGTCCGCGCCATGTTGCGGGGGGTCTTCTTCCCGGGCGAGTGCAGCAGCCCTTCCAGATAGGCACCGGCCCAGCGGCGCTGCTCCACCCGGTGCAGGGAACCGAAGACCTCGGTCAGGAAAGCCTGCTGAAACGCGCTCTCGTCCGGCACGGCACTGTGCCCGGTTTCTGACGCCATGTGGAACGCCCCCCTCGTCGTACCTCCTCGGGCCCCGCCCCGAGGGACGGATGCCTGGCGCTTCGGACGAGGCACAAAAGTACCTGCTCGCTGCACAATTTCACGGGGAGCGCCCCGACTTTGCGACTTCCGCCTCCGACCTGCGGGAACGCCGCTCCGGGGCGATCACGGGGGAGCCGGCTCCAGGGCGCGCGCCGCACCGCCGCGAACCGGTGCCGGACACCCCTCCGGCCCGCTGCCACCTGGCCTCCGGCACCCCGCGGGCGCCTTCCGGCCGGCTCCCGTCCGCAGCGCCGCGGGCAACTGTCAACAGCTCGTGAACAACCGTTCGGCACACCGCGGAGCCCTCGCACCGCGCCGGACCTGCCGGGGGTGCGAGGGCTCGCGGTGTGCCGGACCTGCCGGAGGTGCGAGGGCTCGCGGTGTGCCTGACGGCGGGCCGTCAGGAACCGGGCCGCTTCACCGGGAAACCGTGGGCGCGGGCGAACACCACCACCGCCAGCACGGGCGCGAGCAGCAGCAGCACCGTCCAGGGGAACGATTCGCTGCCGATCCCGTCGAGCAGGATGCCGCCGGCGATGCCGCCGCCCGCCATGGCGACGTTCCACAGTGTCACCAGCATCGCCTGCGCGGAGTCCGCCTGTTCGCCTCCGGCGTCGGCCACCGCCGTCTGGAGCAGGGTCGGCACACCGCCCCAGCCCAGACCCCACAGAGCGGCGGCGGCGTACACCAGCCCCGTGCTGTCGCTGAGCACGGCCAGCAGCGCGGAGGCCACCGCGACCAGCAGGGTGCTCACCACCGTCAGCAGGCGCAGCCGGCGGTGGATCTGCGCCCCCACGATCCAGATGCTCAGCAGCGAGGCGCCGCCGAACACGAGCAGCACCAGGTCCGTGCTCCCGCCGAGTCCCACGTCGTCGAGGAAGGTGGCGATGTACGCGTACAGGATGGTGTGCGCGAGCACGAAGACCAGCGTGACGAAGAGCACCGGGCCCACCCCCGGCACCTTCAGCGCACGCAGCATGGCGGGCCGTTCGCCGCGCTCCTGGCCGGGGTAGTCGGGCACGGCGGCGGAGATCCACACCAGCAGCACCACCGTCAGCGCCGTCATCACCAGGAACGCCACCCGCCAGCCGACGGCCGTCCCCAGGAACGTGCCCGCCGGGACGCCGAGCGAGAGCGCCACCGGGATGCCCGCCATCGCGATCGCGATGGCCTTGCCCTGCAGGTGGACCGGCGCCATGCGGCGGGCGTATCCGGCGAGCAGCGCCCACGCCAGTCCGGCGGCGACACCGGCGACGAACCGGGCGACCATCGTCAGCCCGTAGACGGACGACACCGCCGTCACGGTGTTGGCGACCGCGAACCCGGCCATGGCGGCGAGCAGCAGCCGCTTGCGCCGCCAGCCCGCCGTCGCCGCGGTCAGCGGGATCGCGGTCAGGGCCGTGCCGATGGCGTAGACCGTTACCGTCTGCCCGGTCGCCGACTCGCTCACCGCGAGATCGGCGCTCATCTGCGGCAGCAGGCCGGCCGGCAGCGTCTCGGTGAGGCTGGTGATGAAGACGGCCGTGGCCAGGGCCAGCAGGGCGAACAGCGGCAGCTTCCGCGGCTCGCCGGCGTCCGCGTCCGGCGGCTTCGGCCGGGACTCCGGGCCGCCCGTGGCGGTCGCCGTGTCGGGGGAGGTGCTCATGTGATGTGCTCCGGGTGTTCGGGGACGTGATCTGTCCGGGGTCGGTATACGGATTGCTGCCGCGGCGCCGCCGGGCCGTCCGGTGAACGGCGGGGCGCCGCCGGGCCGCGGCGTGACGGCGCGGGTGGCGGTGCGGGGCGGACGGCCGCTGTGACGCGTGCCGTCGGGGACGGACGGGACGGACGGGCGGGGAGCACGGCGGCCGGGGTGACGCGACGGAACCTCAGGGGCGGCCCAGACCGCCGTCCACCGGGAGCCGGGCCCCGGTGGTGAACGTCGCGTCCGTGGCCAGGAACAGGGCGGCCCGTGCGACCTCCTCGGCCGAACCGAACCGGCCGAGCGGCGGAAGCCCGTCCGTGCCCCCGCCCGGCGTGCCGATACAGCCGGGCGCCACCGCGTTCACGCGGATCCCGCGCCCGGCCAGTTCACCGGCGAGCGCGCCCACCGCGGCCGCGGACGGTGCGGCGGACGTCAGCACCACGGCTCCGCCGTCGCGCACATGGGGCAGCAGGGGCCGGGCCGTCGGCACGGCGTCCGCGAACAGCAGGCCGGCACCGGTTCCGGCTCCGACCAGCTGCCCGAGCACGCCGGGCGCCGGAGCCGGCGGCACCACCAGCAGCCGCGCGGCCGAGCCCAGTTCCGCGCGCGCCAGGGCCTGTTCGTCCCGGCCGCCGACGGTCAGCAGCACCTGCGCACCGCCCTCCACGAGCCGCTTCGCGATCGCCAGGCCGATCCCGGTCTCCTGACCCACGACCACGGCCGTCTGCCCCGCGTATCTGGTCATCGCCGCCGTGCTCCCTCCGATGAGCGGTCCCGTCGTGCCGACGGGCCGTGCCGCGTTCCTGCCGTGTCCGTGTCCGCGTCCGTGTCTGCGTCTGTGCCCGTGTCGGCGTCCGCCGCCGTGACGGGGACGGCGGCGGCCGGGCACGACCGACTGTGCACCCGGCTCCTTCGGGCCGGCCGAGGAACCGCTGACGGTTCGCTGACGGTCGTGCGGCGGCGATCCGGCGACGACCGTCGGCGGTCGTGCGGCGGCGGCCCGCGGGCCCGCCGGAACCACCGCGGACGGCAGGGCCGACGACGGTTCGCCGACGACTCTTCACGGTCCCTGCGGGCCCTCGCGGCCTGCGGTTGTGTACGGACGATGACGTCCGGCCGGCGGCCGCCTCCCCTCCGCCCGCGAGCCTGTACGGTGGCCCGCATGCGGTTCGGGGTACTCGGCCCACTCGTGGTGTGGGACGACGGGGGCGCGGTGGTCACGGTGCCCGAGACCAAGGTCCGGGCGCTGCTCGCGGCCCTGCTCGCCCACGACGGGGGACCGGTCTCCGCCGACCGCCTCGTCCTGGACCTGTGGGGCGACGCCCCGCCCGGCAAGCCGGCCGGCGCGCTCCAGGCGAAGGTGTCCCAGCTGCGCAGGGTCCTCGGCCGCGACAACGTCCTCCTCCAGCCCGCCGGTTACCGGCTGCTCCTCGACTCCGCCGCCCACCAGGTCGACGCGGACCGCTTCCGGTCCCTGGCGACGGCGGCCCGCACCGCCGCCGACCCGCGGACCCGGGCCGCGCTGCTGACCGAGGCCCTCGGCCTGTGGCGGGGCTCCGCGTACGCCGACTTCGCCGACGAGCCCTTCGTCCGCGGCCCGGCCGGCCGCCTCGACGAACAGCGCCTGTCCGTCACCGAGGAGCACGCCGAGGTGCGTCTGGAGATCGGCGACCATCTGCTGCTCGCGGGGGAGCTGACGGATCTGGTGGAGCGTCACCCGCTGCGGGAGCGGCTGCGCGCCCTCCAGATACGCGCCCTCTGCCTCGCCGGCCGCCAGGGCGAGGCGCTGGCGTCCTACGAGCGCCTGCGCGCCCGGCTCGCGGAGGAACTGGGCGTCGACCCCGGCCCGGCCCTGACCGCCCTCCACCAGGCCGTCCTGCGCCAGGACCCGGCGCTCACCGCCCTCCCGCCCGGCGTCCCGGTCGCCGTCCCGGTCGCACCGGAGGCCGCACGGGCCGCTCCCGGGGCGCGGCCGCAGCCCGGACCGTACGGCTCGGCGACCGCCGCCGGTGCGGACGCTCCCGCCGTGCCCGCCGCTCCTGGAGGCCCGCCCGGGACGGCGGGGGCGGCGGCCCCCGGGGAGCCGCCCACGGCCCCCGCCGCCCCCTCGGCACACACCGCCGCTTCGGCGGCGTCCAACCTTCCCGTCCCGCTCACCGGGCTCGTCGGCCGCGACGAGGCTCTCGCCGAAGTGTCCCGGCTGCTCGGCACCGCCCGGCTGGTGACGCTCACCGGAGCCGGCGGCGTCGGCAAGACGCGGCTCGCCGTCGCGGCGGCGGCGCGGGCGGCGGCCCGGGACGCGGGCGGACTCCCGGACGGCGTCTGGCTCGTGGAGTTCGCCGGCGTCCGCGCGGGCGGCCCCGGAGACCTGGCGCAGGTCGTCGCCGCGACGCTCGGCATCAGGGACGGGGCGCCGGCCGCCCTGCCCGGCAGTGCGGCGGGCTGCACCGGCGCACCGTCACCCGCCCACCGGCTCGCCGCCGCCCTGCGCGACCGGCGGATCCTGCTCGTCCTGGACAACTGCGAACACGTCGTGGACGCCGCCGCCGAACTGGCCGCGATCGTGCTGCGCACCGCGCCCGGCCTGCGCGTGCTGGCCACCAGTCAGGAACCCCTCGACCTGGCGGGGGAGGCCGTCCACGTGGTGGAGCCGCTGGGACCCGACGCCGCCGTGCGCCTGTTCACCGAGCGTGCCGCCGCCCGCGACCCGGGATTCGGCCGCACCCCGGCCGGGGACGGCGACCGGGAGGCCGTCGCCGAGATCTGCCGGCGGCTCGACGGCATCCCGCTCGCCCTCGAACTCGCCGCCACCCGGGTCCGCGCGCTGGGCGTCCGCGGACTCGCCGACCGCCTCGGCGACCGCTTCCGGGTGCTCACCACCGGCGGACGCGGCGCGCCGGCCCGGCAGCAGACGCTGCGCGCGGTCATCGACTGGAGCTGGGAACTCCTCAGCGCCCCCGAGCGCATCGTGCTGCGCCGGCTCGCCGCGCACAGCGACGGCTGCGACCTGGAGGCGGCGGAGGCGACCTGTGCCGGCGACGGGGTCACCCGGGACGAAGTGCTCGACCTGGTCACGCGTCTCGTCGACCGGTCCCTGGTGGTCGTGGTGGACGGCCCCACCGGGCGCCGCTACCGGCTCCTGGAGTCCGTCGCGGCCTACGCGACCGAGCGGCTCCACGAGATGGCGGACGCGACCGGGGTCGCCGGACGGCACCTGCGGCACTACCTCGCCCTCGCCGAACACGCCGAACCCCTGCTGCGCGGCCCCGGACAGCGTCTCCTGCTCGCCCGGCTGGACGCCGAGGCGGCGAACCTGCGCACCGCGCTCGACGAGGCGGTCCGCCGGGCGACCGCCGGTGACGCGGACGAGGCGGTCCGGCTCGCCTCGGCGCTGTCCTGGTGGTGGCTGCTGCGCGGCCGCCTCACGGAGGCGCACCGCGCGCTGACGACGGTGCTCGCAGCGGCGTCAGCGCGCCCCGCTCCGGCGACGGCCGCCGACAACAGGCCCCCGGTCCCCGCGCCGGGGCGCACCGCGGCCGCCGGGGCCGACCGCACGGAGCGCACGCCCGGAGCGACCCTCGCTCCCGCAGCGGACCCGGCCGCCGGGGCCCTCCGCGCACCGGACCCCACCGAGGCCCTGCCCGTGCCGGACGCCGTGACCGGAGCCGGACCCGCACCGGACCCCGCCCCCGACCCGGATTCCGCCCCCGCCACCGCCCCAGCCCCGGGCTCCTGCCCCGCGCCCGAACTCGTCCTGTTCCGTACCGCGTTCGCGCTCCTCACCGGCGACCACGCCGGCGCCGGCCGTGACGAGCTCGCGGACGCGGGAGCCGTCCCGGACCCGGTGCGGCGTGCGCGGGCCCTGTGGCTGTGCGCCTACGGCCGCTACAGCGCGGGAGAGGCCGCCGCCGCGGAGCGGCTCAACGACCGTGCCCTCGGACTGTTCACGGCCGCGGGCGACCGCTGGGGAACCGCCGCCTCACTCGGTCTGCGGGCGACCCTCGCGCTGGTCCGCGGCGACCTCGCCGGCCTCGGACGCGACGGAGTCCGCGCAGCGGGCCTCTTCCGCGAACTCGGCGACCGCTGGGGCGAACTGCAGACCGTCACGCCTCTGGCGGCCCTCGCGGAGATCCGCGGCGACTACGCCGACGCCGCCCGACGCCAGCGCGAGGGCCTGGACATGGCCCGTGAGCTCGGCCTGACGGCCGAGGTGTCGGCCAGGCTCTCCGGACTCGGGCGTCTCGCCCTCCTCTCCCGGGACTGGGACCGCGGCCGGGAGCTGCACGAACAGGCCCGCCGTATCGCCGCCGAGCAGGGCTACAAGTACGGGGAGATCCACTCCGAGATGGGCCTGGCTCTCGGGGCCCGCCGCTCCGGCGACCTCGACGCGGCGGAGGTCCACCTCGGCCGCATCCGCGACGGCTACGCCGACGTCTCCTCGGAGGCCGGCGACCATCTGCTCCTCGCCGAACTCGGCTTCCTCGCCGAGCTGCGCGGCGACGCCCCTGCCGCCGTCTCCCACCATCTGCGGGGTCTGGCCGTGGCGCGCTCCCTGGGCGAGCCGAGGGCGCTCGCCCTCTCGCTGGAGGGTCTCGCCGGTGCCGCCGCACTCGCCGGCGACGGCCCGGGCGCTGAGTGCGCGGCGATCCTGCTCGGCGCGGCCGACGCCGCCCGCCGGGGCGTGGGGGCCCCTCTTCCGCCGGCGGAACGCGGAGACGTCGACCGTGCCGCCGCCGCCGCTCGCGCGGCGCTCGGCGAGAGCGCGTACGCGACGGCGTTCGGGCAGGGGGTGCGGCTCCCCGCCGAGGAGGCGGTGCGCCGGGCGGAGTCCGTCCTGACGCGCCGCGGCGGGGAGCAGCCGGCGCGGGGGAGCGTCAGGGACTGAGCGACAGGAAGATGAACGCCGAGAACAGGGCGAGGTGGACCCCGCCCTGGAGCAGGGTGGCCCGCCCCGGTACGACCGTCAGCGCGCTCACCGCGGCGGTCAGGGCGAGCAGGACCAGGTGCAGCGGTTCGAGGCCGAGTTCCAGGTCCCCGGTGAGCCACAGCGAGGCGAAGGCGATGGTCGGGACGGTCAGTCCGATGCTGGCGATGGCCGACCCGTAGGCGAGGTTCAGGCTCGTCTGCATCCGGTCGCGGCGTGCGGACCTGACCGCGGAGAGGGTTTCGGGCAGCAGCACCATGAGGGCGATCACCACGCCCACGACGCCGTAGGGCAGGCCCGCGTCGTCCACGCCCTGCTCGATGGTGGGGGAGATCACCTTGGCGTTGCCGACCACGGCGACGAGCGAGAGCACGAGCAGCGACAGGCTGATCGCGGCCGCGCGTGCCGACGGCGGCGGAGCGTGCTCCTCGCCGTCGTCGCCGATCGTCGCCCCGGTCCCGGCCTCGGCGACCGTCGCCCCGGCGTCCGCGTCTCCGTCCGTCCCCTCGCCGCCGGCCGACGCGCCGCGCACGCCGGAGACCGGTCCCGACGGCTTCCCGTGCGCCGTCGCGTGCTCGTGGCGGCGGTCCACCGGGAGGAAGTAGTCGCGGTGGCGAACGGTCTGCACGGTGACGAAGAGGATGTACAGCGCCAGTGACGCGACGGCGGCGAACGCGAGCTGGCCGGCCGTGAATTCGGGCCCCTCCGCGCCCGTGGTGAAGGTGGGGAGGACCAGGGTCATGGAGGCGAGCGTGATGACGGTGGCGAGAGCTCCGCCCGAGCCCTCCGCGTTGAAGACGACGGTGCGATTGCGCAGGGCGCCGACGAGCAGGCAGAGGCCGACGATGCCGTTGCAGGTGATCATCACGGCGGCGAACACGGTGTCCCGCGCGTACGTGGAGGCCTTGTCCCCGCCCCCGGACATCAGCATGACGATCAGTCCGACCTCGATCACCGTGACGGCGACGGCGAGCACCAGCGACCCGAGCGGTTCACCCACGCGGTGTGCCACCACCTCCGCGTGGTGGACGGCCGCGAGGACGGCGCCGAACAGGCAGAGGGCCACCAGCGCGACCCCGAGGCCGGAGAGGTCCCGCCCCCAGCCGAAGACGAGTGCGACCAGTGCCAGCACCGGCATCCAGGTCGTCCATTGCCGTACCACCGGTGTGCTGTTGTCCGCGCTCATGGGCTTCAGCCTGCCAGAAGCCCACGGGGATTCCTGCTCCGGGGGCGCGCGTCCCGCCCGCGGTTCGCGCTCCCCGGCCGGGCCGCGTGACGTCCGAGGAAGACACCGCGGACGGACCGGACCGGCGGCTTCCGCTCAACTGGCCATCGCGTGAATGGTGTTGACGCCCAGTGGCCCGCGGTCACCGCCGCCCGGCCCGCCCCGCATCGTCGTCCGCGCGGGGAACGATCACTCGTCACGGTGAGGCCCGCGCGTCCGCATGCGCGCCGCCGCCCCGGTCCGGCACCGTGGCGCCATGCCCCTGCGCCGTCTCGCCGCCCCCGCCCTGCTCGCTCTGGCCCTCGCCGCCGCCGGCTGCGTCAGCGTCCCCACGGACGCCCGCGACCGGCCCGTTCCCTCCGGCGAGGCCGCCCCGCCGACACCCGCCGGACCGGCCGCCCCCGGCGCAGCCGCAGACCCGCTGCCCGTGGCGCAGTCCGCCGGGCGCGACGCCCTCGCCGCGACCGGGCCCGAGGAGGCGGGGGCCGGGGCGGGAGTGCCGGCCCCCGGAACCGGGGCGCGCGGCTCCGATGCCCGGCCGGCCGCGCGGGGACCGCGTCCGGCGCCGCCGCGGCCGCACCTGCCAGGTCCCCGGACCGTCGAGGCGAAGGCGCCTCGCGCCGGCCAGCGTGCCGTCCCCCGGCCCGTCCCCGCCGCCCCGCACGCCCCCACGATGCGCCGTCTCTGCGCCGAGTCGGAGGGGATCACCTCCTCGCAGGTCACCCGCCTGTGCCGGACGGCCTACGGCCGCTGAGCCGCCCGCCCCGCCCGCCCACCGTCCGGCCGCCTGCCGCCCCGCCCTCCTGCCGGTCAGACGGTGGGCGGGAGCGAGGCGGCACCGGGCCCGTCGAGCTCGTCCGGCGCCACCGGGCGTCCGGAGACGGTCAGCAGCAGCGAGAGCGCCGGCCCGCGCACCTCGGGCCCGTCGCCGACCGTGACGTCCGCGTCCGTCGCGGTCAGCCGCACCCGGGAGGTGAGCTCCTTCGCCCCGCCGAACGAGGCGGGCGTGCGCAGCTGGAGACGGAGCGCTCGCACCACCGCTTCCCGCGGGTAGGCGCGGGTCAGGCCCAGCGGGCGGCGGATGTCCTCCCCGTGGACCACCTCCTCGACGAGCCGGCTGTCGAGGGGCGCCGGGGGAGTCGACGTCCGCGACGCCGCCTGCCGCAGCCGCTCCAGCGTGACGCGGGGCGAATCGCCGCGCTCCCGGGCCACGCCCTGTGCGTTGAGACGGTCGAAGTCGAACCGGGCACGGACCATCGACGTCACGAAACCGAGCCGTGTGGTGCGTGCCGTGTCGACGAGGTGGGCGACCACGTCGTGCACGGTCCACCCCTTGCAGAGCGAGGACCGCTCCCACTGCGCGTCGTCGAGGTGTGCCAGGTCCGCGAGGAGCGCCGCGCGCTCGGTGTGCACCATCGGCCATACGTCGTTCACGGTCTTCTCCTCGGCCTGCTGCGGGGACCCCGGGCGCCTCCCGGGGGTCCGTGTCAGGGGTGACCGTCCGCGTCACCGGAATTCATCGCCGGCCCGGTGGCCCGAGCAGCCGGCCCGGTGGCGGTGAGCGCCTGCGGGCTGCGCGGCCGATCGGGTCAGGAGGTCGCCCGCTGGGCCCCGGCCCCCGCCGCCATCATGGAGACCAGGAGGTCGTAGCTGTCGTCCGTGCTCTCCGGGAGCCCGAACGCGCCCTCGGCCTCCAGGACGGCGAACCCGTGGACGGCCGCGCGCAGGCAGCGTGCCATGTGGACGGCCGCCGAGTCCGTCATGCCATAGGCGCGCAGCGCCGCCCGGATGATGTCGAGCAGTCGCTCCCCGGCCTCGGCCGTCCGCGGCTCCGGTGTCTGGAGCATCGCGGCGTAGCGGTGCGGGGCGCGGAGGGCGAAGCTCCGCCAGGCCCGCATGAAGGCGCGGAGCGCTTCCTCGCCGGAGCGGCCGAGGACGGCCTGTCCGACCTCGTCCGCCAGGTCGTCCATGATCCGGGCCGAGACGAGGTCGCGGAGTTCGGCGAGACCGCGCACGTGCTTGTAGAGGGACGGGGTGGCGACAGAGGCCCTGGCCGCCACCGCCGAGAGCGTGAGGGCAGCGGCGCCCGCCTCGTCGACGGTCTCCAGGGCGAACGCGACCACCGCGTCCGCGGACAGCGAAGCCCTAGGCATGCGAGGTCTCCTTCAGGAAGGTGAGCACGGCGTCGGCGACCTCGGCGGGAGCCTGCACATGCGGGTAGTGGCCCGTACCGTCGATCATCACCAACCTGCCGAGGCCCGCGGGCATGCTCGCCACGATGCCCTCGCCCTCGGCCGCGGGGTCCGTCCAGTCGGGATCGAGCGTGCCCTCGACGATCAGCGCCGGGCAGCGGATGTCGCCCAGCCGGGCGCCCGCGTCGGTGGGGGCGGACGTGCCCATCCTGCTGACGACCGCCATCCGGCCCGGCCTGCGCAGGTCGGCCTCCACGGCGGCGACGTGCGCCGCGTACCCCTCGGGCCTGGCGCCCGGGTAGGCGTGGTCCAGGTAGCGCTTCCACAGTCCGACGCTGCGCAGCAGCCCCGTGCCCAGGAGCAGCGACATGCCCTTGCGGTAGCGGGCGTCGGACAGCAGTGCGCCGAACGCGATCTTCTGCGCGCGGGTGAAGGGGCTGATCTCGACGACGGCGCTCACCAGTGCGGGCTCCTCGGCGGCCGCGACGGTGGCGGCGCCCCCGGCGAACGAGTGGCCCACGAGGACGGCCGGGCCGCCGAGGTGCCGGATCACCGCGAGCAGGTCGGCCGCCGCGTCGGTGCGGGTGTAGGACGCCCAGCCGGTGCCGGACTCCCCGTGCCCGCGCTGGTCCACGGCGGCGACCCGGTACCCGGCGGCGGCGAGCAGGGCGCCCAGCTCGCGGAAGGCCCCTCTGTTGTCCCCCATGCCGTGGGCGAGCACGATCAGCGGTCCCGCGCCGGTCACCTCGTACGCGAGCCGCCCGCCGTCGGTCTCCAGGAACTCGGTCATGATCCACTCCGTGGCTCGTTCGCTGCGGTTAATTCTGTTAGCTCAAAAGCTAATGGCATTAGCTGGTGGTGTCAACGATGTGCGGACGCGCCGGGAGGTGGGGTGTCGGAAGGCGGCCCCCGGCGTGGGGCCGCAGGGGGCCGCGGCCGCCGTCGGACGGACGGCCGACGGCTCAGCGGACGGGCGGCGGGCAGACCGTGCGGGCGTGGAGCGTCACGCGCCCGCCCTTGAGTTCCGTGCGGGCGCACACGACGAAGTCCCGTGCGAGGACCTGCCGTTTGACCCGCTCCGCCGGCGTCGTGTCCAGCGGCTGCCCTCCGGGGTCGGAGAGCACGACCACCACACGGGAGCGCGCCAGCCGCCGCCCGATCTCCGCGGGGGCCGCCTCGACGCCCTGGAGCGTGCCCGAAGCGGCGGGGGACTCCGCCAGGGCGACGTCCCGTGCCGAGGCGAGGGAACCGGGATACGACAGCACCCACTCGCGCCGCCTCGCCGGGGTGAACAGGACGGCGTCGGCGCCCGCCGACAGCCTGCCGGCCTCCGCGGCGATCGCCGTAACGTCGTCCTTGCGGCTGTCCGGCGTCCTCATCTGCGCACTGACCGGCAGCAGGGCCGCCGCGCACACCAGGCCAGCGGCCCCCGCCGCCGCTGCCCGGGCGCCCCGGCCGCGCACCACCCGCCCGGCGCCCTCGGCGGCCCGCACCAGCGCCGCACCGCCGAGCAGGGCGAGACCGACGTGGGAGTAGAGCACGTAGCGGTCCACGTAGACCGGCTCGTGCACCGCGGCGGCCAGCAGCGCCGCCGTCGGCAGCAGGGCCAGCGCCAGGGCGGGGACACGGACCGCCGCCGCACTCCCGCCGCGCCGCACCAGGAACCACCCGCAGACCAGTGCCAGAGCGGTGAAGCCCGCGATCTCGCACCACTCACGCGCACTTGGGCCGCTGATCCACGACACCTGGCCGGACTGGGCCGCGCTGACGACGGCCAGCGGCGCCAGCGCGACGGCCACGGCGACCGCCGTGACGGCGAAGCACCGGCGGGCGCGGGAGGTCGCGGCGGGGGAGGAGAGGAGCGCCGCGCCATGGGCGAGGAGCGCGAGCACCGCGAACTCGTGGAGCAGCGAGGCCGCCAGCACGACGGCCCCGTAGCGCGACCAGCGGCCCGGCGTCGCGTCCGCCCCCAGCCCGGTGAACTGCCAGGTGGCGAGCGCCACCAGGGCGCACACCAGGGCGTAGGACCGGCCCTCCTGGGCGTACATCTGCACCTCGGGCGTCACCGCGAACCACAGCCCGGCGGTGAGGCCCACCGCGGGGCGGCCGGTGAGCCGTACACCGGTCGCCGCCACCAGGCCCGCGGCCACGGCGACGGCCGCGACGGAGGGCAGCCGCAGGGTGAGCAGGCCGCCCTCCCACACCCCGAACAGCACGTGCATCAGCAGATAGTGGAGCCCGTGGACGGCGTCGGCGTCCCGCAGCAATGCCACGATCTCCGGCAGGCTCCGGTGGGCGACCTGGTAGGTGACGGACTCGTCCCGCCACATGCTCCCCTGCCGGGTGACGCCCCACAGGCCGAGCGCCGACGCGACGAGGGCCGGCCCGGCAACCGCGGCCACCACCCGTGCCCGTGCCCGTGCCCTTGCCTGCGCCACCGGCTCCGGCTCCGGCGCGCCCGAGTCCGCGGTGGCGGGGGACTCCACGCGATCCTGCTCCCGAAGCCCGATGACCCCTCCGTCGAACGGGCGCGGTGGCGCCGCGCCATCCTCGTGGCCGGTTCACCCTACGGGAGCCGCCGCCTGACGGACCGTCGCCCGGCGCCGGATCCGCCACCGCCCGGACCCCCGCACCCCCCGTCCCGGCACCGCTCGCACGCCCTTCTCCGTCGCGGCACGTCCGCAGCCCGCGCCCGGCTCAGGCGACCTCCGCGAGAACCGCCCGCAGCCGGGCGGTGCATTCGCCGGCGAACGCGGGGAACGTGTGCCGGTAGTACGCGATCCCGCTGACACCGACCGCGACGGCCCAGGCACGGGCGCGGTCCCAGGTGGCGCCGTCCAGGCCGAGCGCGTCCCGGTACGCCTGCCGGGCCTCCGGCGGCAGGTCCCAGACCGTGGAGTGCTCGGCGTCCGGCAGGCCCACCGACAACGCCCCGAAATCGATGACGGCGTGCAACCTGCCCTCCCGGACCAGGAGGTTGGTCGGCTTCAGATCCCCGTGCAGCCACACGTGCGGCGCCCTGGAACCGGGCAGCTCCAGCGCGGCGCCCCACAGCCCTTCCAGGGTGTCGAGGTCGAGCCCGGTGTCCCCGGCGGCGCGGCACGTCGCGAAGTCGCGGGCCACCCACGGGGCGCACGCACCAAGATCGCCGCCCCGGTACCAGTCGAGGTCACCCGCACGGGTGGCGCCCATCAACCCGATGCCGTGCAACTCCCCGACGAAGGCGGCGAGATCGGCGCCGAAACCCGCCCAGTCGGCCACGGTCGCGGGGCCCGCCTCCTCACCGTCGATCCACCGGTGCACCGACCACGGCAGCGGATATCCGCGCCCGGGCGTCCCCGCGTGCACGGGCTCGGGCACCGCCCGGCCGAGCAGCGGCGCCAGACGGGGCAGCCAGTGCCGCTCCTTCGCCAGCGACCCTGCCGCCCCGGCGGTCCTGGGCAGCCGTACGAGGAGGTCGTCGCCCAGCCGGTACATGGTGTTCTCCGTGCCCGCGCCGGCCGGGGCAAGCGGCAGCCCCGCCCACTCGGGCCGCTGCTCCCGCAGGAGTTCGCGCACCACCGCGCCGTCGACCGGGACCTCGTCGTCGTGAAGTGTCATCCGGCGAGTCTCGCCCGGCCGCCTGCCGCCGGGCCATTCGGTTTCTCGCAACCGGCTGGACCACCCCGCGTGTTCACCGTCCGAACAGGAAGTACTCCGCGGGCACGAACACCTCATGGCCCGTCCGGAACCGGACGCGCACCCCCGCGGCCGTCCACTCCGTGGTGTCGACGCCCCGCACCGCCTGGAAGGCGCTCACGTCGACCCAGTGCCCGTACGACAGGCCGGGATCCCTGCCGATCACCAGCCGGTAGCCGTGCCGTCCGGACAGCGTGTGCTCGTGCACCAGTCCCAGGTAGTGGCGCGATCCGTCGTCGTACTCCACCGACGCCGGAGCCTCGGCCCGGTGGACCACCTCGTGGCGGGGCCACCACATCACCGCCATGAACGCGGCGGTCAGCAGGACACCCCCCGCGGCGCCCAGCAGCACCCGGACGACCCCGCCCCAGCGGCCGGGGCGCACGGCGGGGCCGGGCGGCCCGGAAACGATCGCGGTGATGACGGCCTCCCCGTTCGCACCCACAGCGGACGGCGACGAGGACGCCCCGCCGCCCCCGACCGGTTCCCGTGACCCAGGGATCAGGAACGGAGAGGGAGAAGTCAGGACAGGCGGGCACGGAGGGAGGCTGTCGCGGCTGCCAGCTGCGGGGGAGGGACGGGGAATACGGTGAGGGCTGCTCTCACGTGCTCGGGTCTGGCGCAGGGGTCCCCGTGCACGGCGAGGAGGGCATCCTCGGGGGGCATCGGAGCGAGGGAGCGGTGCCAGGCGTGCCGGGCGGTCCCGGTGGCGTAACGGGCCGTCAGCCGTTCCAGCGGTGACAGGTCGAGTCGGCGTGCGAGGCGGCCCAGGCCCGAGGCGACCAGGTCGCATATGTCCGCGTGGCGGGCCGTGTTGTTGCGGCGGTCGTCACGGACTTCGTAGATCACCGCGTAGACGAGGTCCCTTTCCCGCTCGGTGGTGGGCGCGGGGAGGGCGGTGTGCTGCCAGAAGGCGTCGACGGAGGCCGGAGCGATACCGCCACCGGGTACGGGTGCCTCGTCGACCGCCATGCGGACGGCGCCCAGGGCGACCGCCGAGGCGGAGAGTTCGCGACGGAGACCGAGGCGGGGATCGTCCGCTCCGGGCACCTCGGCGGCTGCCCGGCGTACTGCCTCCACGGTCGGCCCGTCTGTCCACACGACGCCGAGGCCGTCCGTCTCCGCGCGGAACTCGTGGCCCAGCCGTATGCCCAGTGCTTCCGCTGCCCGCCGTGCGTCGCCCCCGTCGGTACCACCGTCCTCCGGCGGCGCCGGGTATCCGGTGGCGGCCGCTGCCGCTTCCCACTGCTCGCGGGTGATGCCGGGGTTCAGCGCCGTGACGACCTCGTGGGTCAGGGGTCCGGAGGCGAAGACGTGACGGACCGCGCCGAGGTCGACCACGGTCGAGTAGTACCTTGCCAGCCATTGCTGGAACGCCTCGGGAGTGCCGTCGGCGAGAAGGCGGAAGAGGCGGTCGGCCCCGTCGTCGTGGCCGTCGTACTCGATATCGCCGACCTGCCACCGGTCGTCGTCCGACTCCCGCCACAGGCAAGCCGTCACAGGCAGGATCCCCTCCCGCACAGACGAATCCAGGAACGGCCGAAAGGCCCGGGGCACCGCATCGACCACCCCGGGCCACACGGTTCCGTCACCGAGGAACGGGCTCATCGGCGACAGGTGGTCGAAACCCCGGATACAGGCACCGCCGTCGGTGAAGAGAACGCTGTAGGCGCCTCCGCTCCCGTCGTCCATCCGGGCCACCTCCTGTCCGGGCACGCGCCGCGCGTCATGCCGGTGCAAGCGGTACGGGTGCTCCGGCCGCAGGATCTCCTCCACCAGCGCCATCGCACGGCACAGGGCACGCAGTGCCGGAACCTCCGGAAGCAGCCGGGCCACATCATGAACGGTCATGGAGGCATTCCAGCAGGCGTCCCGGACAACAGCGAGGGCCCGGTCCACCGACCGCGAGGGCGCCGGCGCGGCGACACCGATCACCTGCTTGCCGACGGCGAGCGGCGCGACACCTGCCCGGCATCCGGGACGCCGGCACCCGCCGGAGCCGACACACTCAACCCTCGCCCGGTGCACGGGAGCTGTGCCGGAGCCCGGACGTCGTGACCAGGGCCACCAGCCCCCTCCACGACCTCTCAGTACCGACGCCGCAGTCGTTCGCGTACCTCGGCCACCACGTCGCCGAACCACTCGTCGTCCTCGTCGGCCGACAGGCGGGCAACCGACTCGGCCTTCAGCTCCCGCCCGAAGGCGTACGGGAACAGCGGGTCCTGGAAGCAGGAGTTCGTCAACGGGTCGTAGCCCTCCTCCTCGCAGAAGTCGAGGAAGCCTTCCGAAACCCACCACGTGCTGCCGTCGCACCAGAACACGCTGCTGGCCCGGTGGAGGGTCTCGCCGCTCTCCTCGTCCGTGACGGTCGTGCGCAGTTCGTCGTCGTTGCGTACGAGAGCGACGAGGCCGGCGGGGACGTCCCGGTAGAACATCTCCATCGTGGGGTAGTCGTCCGGGGAGGGTGTGGTGTCCGCGATCCCCTCGTAGGTCAGCAGCAGCACCTGCCGGTCCGGGGCGAAATACCACACCGCCCACTGCCCGATGCCCTGGTCGAACTCGTAGCGCCGCGCGCCGCGCACCTCTCTGACGAAACGGGGGCCGAGCGTCTCGCTGACGGCCGCCACTCGTCTGCGCACCTCGCCGGGCGGAGTGCCTCGCAGGGCCTCCCATGTCTCATCTGCCATGGCCCAAGGGTAGGAAGTCGTGCAGGACGACCCCGGCCCGACCGGCTCGGCTTCCTCACGCAGCAGGCGCGGCGCCACCGCCGCGCGACCGGCTCCCGGTGGCGGCGCCCGACCGCCGGCGCCAGGCCCCGCTCACCATCGCCCGCCTGCGGACGGGCCACACCTGCGCCCGCCTCGCCGCTGGGTTCGCATCGGTACCACGGCGGACTACCGCTGGGGCACGAGGCCGGGCAGTCCCGCGTCCCGGAGCACGCCCGCGCGGTCGATCGCCACACGGCCCTCCTTGACGACGGCGTGGATCGTCCGGGGATCACCGAGGGAGTCGATGTCGGCGAGGGGGTCGGTGCCGCAGACCACGAGGTCTGCCGTCCGTCCGGCGGTGAGCGATCCCACGGTGTCCGCGACGCCGCAGAGTTCGGCCGCGTCGGCCGTCGCGGCACGGATGGCCTTGAGCGGGGTGAGCCCGCCGAACCGCACCATCAGGCCGAGCTCCCGCAGGTTGGCGCCGTGCGGGGCGGTCAGCCCCGCGTCCGTGCCCAGTGCCACCCGCACCCCGGCGTCCACGGAGCGGGCGAAGGACTCCTGGGCGGTGCGGTGCCAGCGGACCGCCTTCTCGTACACGGCGGGCGGCACCCGGGCGGGGTCGGGTTCCGCCATCGTCTCCAGGAGGGTGGGGACGAGGAACTGGCCGCGCGCGGCCATCTCCGCCCGCAGTTCGTCGGTGAGGGCGTAGCCGTGCTCGATGCTCGCGACCCCGGAGCGGACCGCGGCGGCGATGCCCGCCTCGCCGATCGCGTGCACCGCGACCGGCAGCCCGCCGTAGGCGGCGGCCTCCTCGACGGCCGCGCGCACCATCTCCGGGCGCAGACCGAGCCACTCCGGCCGGTCGTGCGGCGAGGTGACACCACCGCTGGTGGCGAGCTTCACGCAGTCGGCCCCGGCGGCCACCAGCGCACGGACACGGGCGCGGATCTCGTCCACGGTGTCGACGATGTTCCCCGGGCTGCCGGGGAGGGCGACCGCCGCCTCCAGCCCGTCGAGGCCGCCGGGCAGGCGGAAGTCCGCGTGCCCCGCGGTCTGGCTGAGCATCGCCACGGCGACCAGCAGCCGGGGGCCCTCGACGCGCCGCTCGGCCACGGCCCGGCGGAAGCCCGCGTCGATGCCCATCAGATCGCGTGCGGTGGTCACCCCGTTGTGCAGGGTGGTGCGCAACCGGTCGAGGACCTTCAGCACCCGGTAGCTGACCGGTTCGCCCACGCCCGCCGCCGGACTGCCGGCCGGACCGGGCAGCGCGAAGTGGACATGCACGTCGAAGAACCCCGGGCACACCGTCCGCCCGCCGAGGTCCACACGCACGGCGCCCCGCAGCTCGGGACCGTCCGGCAGGTGCTCGGCGGGACCGCACCAGCCGATCCGCGGGCCGTCGACGACGAGCGCGCCGTCCACGACCGGCGGGGCGCCCGTGCCGTCGATCAGCCGGGCGTTGTGCAGGACGACAGGAGACCCGTTCACGGTGGTCCTTTCTGCCCGCGCAGTGCTCCGCTTCATGGTCCCCGCACCCGCGGGGACCGCAACCGGTGGGAGTGGCCGGCCGCCTGCCTGTTACCCTGGGCGGCAGCGAAGGGGAGTAGTCCCGAGAACCGCTGGTCGACACACTGGGAGCCTCCGGGCCCCCCGGCCACCGGGCCGCCGCGTACTCAGCGGGGGCGGACGAGACCTTCGGCCAGGCATGACGCGGCCCCGCATGTGCGCGGGTCGCACCGTCGTGCCGGGCCGAGTGGTTCCTCCCGTCGCCCCCTGGGTGCCGCACGAGCCGACGGCCCGGCCCCAGCAGAAAGCAAGGGAATGACCTTCGACCCCCTGGCGATGCTCACCGCCTTCGGGCTGATCTTCCTCGCGGAGCTCCCCGACAAGACCATGTTCGCCTCCCTCGCCATGGGCACCCGGATGCGGCCGCTGTACGTCTGGCTCGGCACCTCCACCGCCTTCGTCGTGCACGTCGCCATCGCGGTCGGCGCGGGCAGTCTGCTCGGTCTCCTGCCCGAGACGGCGGTCAAGCTCGTCTCGGCGGCCCTGTTCGCCTTCGGTGCGTTCGTCCTCCTCAGGGGCGGTGACGACGACGAGGAGGAGGGTGGCGCCAGGACCGTCACCGGCTTCTGGCCCGTCTGGACCACCGCTTTCACGGCCGTGTTCATCAGCGAGTGGGGCGACCTCACCCAGATCACCACCGCCAACCTCGCCGCCACCAACGGCTGGCTCCCCACCGCGATCGGCTCGGCGCTCGCCCTGATGTCGGTCTCCGCCCTGGCGCTGCTGGTCGGCCGCTTCATCGCGCAGCGCGTGCCGCTGAAGACCGTGCAGCGCATCGGGGCCCTGTGCATGGCCGGCCTCGCCGTCTGGACGCTCGTCGAGGCCTTCACCGTCTGACCCGGCCCCCTGCTGCGACGGCCACCCCGCCCGCGGGCGGGGTGGCCGTCGCAGCAGGGGCGTCGCAGCCTGGAAGACATGAGAACCGCACCGGTCGTCGTGCACAGGCCCTCCGCGACGGGCGGCCGCCGGGTCACCGTCCACACCCAGGGGCGCGACGAGATACTCGGGACCGCCTATTCGGACCACGACCTGGTCGTCTTCCTGGAAGCGGCCGGGATCGTCGATCCGGACACCGTGCTCGACGACCCCCGCTGGGTGGAGTGGCGCGGCGGGCACGCCCACCACTGGAGCGCCGCCTGACGCCCGTCACCGCCGCCCGGCGGTGGCGCAGGGGTACGCCTCCTGGCGGACCGGACCCGTGACCGCCCGGGGTCTACGTGGCGCGGACGGCCTGTGAGAGGGTGCTGATCATCCTGGCCGTGCGACGGCCGGCAGAGGGCACGGCAGGGGGGCTTCATCATGATCGACCGGCGCCGGAACACGCTCAGGGGCGTGCTCGTGGCCACCGCCACCGCGCTCGCCCTGGCCCTGACGGCCCAGAACGCCGCCGCCACCGGCGGCGCCGCGCCCGCCGGAGAGACACGGACGCCCAGCTTCTCGATGAAGGGCGTCCACCGGCAGACCGCCGAACCGTACCTGTACTTCACGGACCGGGCCGGCGGCTTCGCACCCGGCCGCCACGTCGCCGTCGGATACGGCACCTTCGCCGACTCCGTCGACGTGGACAACGACCGCGACGGCTGGAGCGACGGCACCTGGAACCTGTACAAGGACGGGACCCTCGACTACAGCTGGATCGACGACCGGCTCGCCTACCACAGCAAGCAGGTCGGCACCGGCTGGGACACCTACACCGAGGTCCTCTCTCCGGGGAACCTCGGCGGCGCACGCGAGGCGGACCTCGTCGGGCGCGACGGGGACGGCGTCCTGTGGCTCCACCTCGCCCGTCCCGACGGCACCCTCACCGCCCGTCACCGCGTCGGCGGCGGCTGGGGCCGGTACACCCAGCTCGCCGGGCAGGGGGACCTCACCGGCGACGGCCGGCCCGACGTCGTCGCCCGGGACGGCTCCGGCGTCCTGTGGCTCCACCGCGGCACCGGCGACCGCGCACAGCCCTTCGCCCCGCGCACACGCGTCGGCGGCGGCTGGAACGCCTACGACCGGCTCCTGTCGGTCGGTGACCTCGACGCGGACGGCACACCGGACCTGATCGCCCGCACGCCGGACGGCGTCCTCCTCCGCTACTCGGGCACCGGCACCGATGCGGAGATCTTCGCGGAGCCGGTCGTCATCGGCCGCGGGTACCACGTCTACGACCTCCTGTGACGGACGCCCGCCCCGGCCACGGGTGACGGGCCCCGTACCCGTGGCAGGACGTTCCGCGGTGCTCCGCGCCGGCGGTGGAGGCACGGCCCGGCTCCGCACGCCCCGGCGCGAGCGCCCCGCGCCGGACGCCGCGGGCCGCTGCCGTGAGCGGTGGTGTCACCGCAGGCCGGGGCGGACGCCGGCGGGGGAGCACATGCGGCCCGTCCGCGCTCCCGGTCACCCACATGGCCCCGTCCTCACGGCCGCGGCCCCCCACCGGGCCCGACCGGCATGCCCTTGGCGGGACCCGGCGCCTTTCCGCACACTCCGAGGGGGTTCTCGCACGGGGCCCCGCAGTGAGGCGACACACCTGACCGGAGGGCCCTGATGCGTCATCTGCGCACGTCCGTCACCGCCGTGTGTGCAACCGTCCTGTCCGCAGCGGTACTTGTGCCCGCGACCGCTTCCGCCGCCCCCGCGCCCGCCCCCGGTGCGGGCGCGGGCGCCTTCACGACCGGAGTGGTGTGGGCCGACGGCTTCGAGGAGCCGGTCGTCCCCGCCCCGCAGCCGTTCACCGGCCATCCCGCCGGGGGAACCGTCGGCGCCTGGACGGTCGGCACCGGCAGCGTCGACCTCGTGTCGGACCGGCTGTGGGACGCGGCCGAGGGCCGCCAGTCCGTCGACCTCAGCGGCAACGGCCCTGGCAGCATCTCCCGGACCGTGCCCACCCACCCGCTCACCACCTACGTCGTCACCTACCGGCTGGCCGGCAACTCGGGCCGCCCGCCCGCCGTCAAGACGGGCGAACTCCGCGTCGACGGCGCCGTCGTCGACGACCTGACCTTCGACACCACCGGCCGCACCCCTCGCGCCATGGGCTGGGAGCAGCGGACCGTCTACTTCACCACGCTGCTCCGCACCTCCGCGACCCTCACCTTCTCGAGCACCACGGAGAGCAACGGCGGCCCCGTGGTAGACGACGTGACCGTCCGCAGCTGCCTGCTCGTCCTCTGCCCCTACACGACGGCCGCGGTCCCGTAGCCCCCGGTCGCGTCCGAATCCGCGGCGCGGCCGGGGCACGGCCGCGCCGCTGCCCGTCCGGCGCACGCGCCTGTGCCACCCTGGGCGGGCCGCCGGCGCCCCCGGTGCGCGGCGGACCGGCAGCGTGCTCCCCTCCGACGTGCCCGCGCGCATCCGAGGAAGGCGCCCGGTCCGAAGCAACGGTGCACGACGGCAGGGCACATCGGCAGCGGACGACCGGAGCGAGGCGTGGACGACCCCGGCACCAAGGTTCCAGATCCCGGCACAGGGGTTCCAGACCCCGGTGCACAGCCGGCCTCCGGCACGGGCCACCCGGCCCCCGGCGCCCCGGCCCCCGGGACCGGCACGCACCGGACGGCGGCCCCCGGGACCGGCACGCACCGGACGGCGGCACCGGGCGGCGGCGACGCCGCCACCTGCGGACGCGCCGGACGGCGGGCCGGGTGAGCGGCCTCCCCGACCGGTCCACCGGCCTCCACTCCGACGTCGTCATCCTCGGCGCGGGCGCCGCGGGACTCAGCCTCGCCGACCGGCTGGCACGCGCCGGCACCGCCACCGTCACCGTGGTCGAACCCCCGGACGGCCCGTCGAGGCCCCCCGAACGCACCTGGTGCTTCTGGGACACCGAGGCGGACGACGTCGAACCGGCCGTCGAGGCGTCCTGGTCGCGGCTGCGGATCCACGCGCCGGACGGCGGGTCCACCACCGTCGACCCGCACCCTCTCAGCTACCGCATGGTGCGCTCCGAGCCGTTCGAGCGGCTGGTCCATGCACGGCTCGCGGCCTCCCGGGTACGCGTGCTGCGGGCCACGGCCGGCACCGTGAACGCCGTCCGCGGCGGGGCCGAGGTGCGCTGCTCGGCCCCCGGCACGGGAACCCTCACCCTGCGGGCCCGGCTCGTGTTCGACTCGCGCCCCCTGCGGACGCTGCCCCCGGCCCGCACCACCCTGCTCCAGCACTTCAGCGGCTGGTTCGTACGCACCGCGTCCCGGCGCTTCGACCCCGCCGTCGCCGACCTGATGGACTTCCGGGTCCCGCAGCCCGGCCACGGACTCGCCTTCGGATACGTCCTGCCGCTGGCGCCCGACCGCGCCCTGGTCGAGTACACCGAGTTCTCCCGGGCGCCGCTGACACCGGCGGCGTACGCGGCGGCCCTGAGCCACTACAGCCGCAAGATCCTCGGCCTCGGCGCCTTCACCGTCGACGCCACCGAACACGGCGTCATCCCGATGACGGACGCCCGCTTCCCACGCCGGATCGGGCCCGGCGTGTTCCGGATCGGCACCGCCGGCGGGGCCACCAGGCCGTCCACCGGCTACACCTTCGCCGCCGTGCGGCGCCAGACCCGGGCCATCGCCGACGGCCTGCGCGACGGACACACGGTCGTCCCGGCTCCCCACGGGCGGCGCGCCCTCGCCATGGACGCCGTGCTGCTGCGGGCACTGGACACCGGGCGGATCGACGGCCCCGCCTACTTCACCCGGCTGTTCCGCACCACGCCCGCCGAACGCCTCCTGCGCTTCCTCGACGGCGGCACCTCGGTCCGGGAGGAATGGGGCATCGGCCTGCGCGGACCCGTGCTGCCCATGCTCCGCACCGTCGCCGAACTCCCGTTCCTGCCCCGCCGGGCACGCCCCGCGGCCACCGCCCCCACTGCCCCCACCGATCCGGAGAAGAACGCAGATGACGCTGCTGCACGACCGTGAGCTGGCCGGTGCCTTCGACCACGCCGCACCCGGATACGACCGGCTCACCGCCCTCAACCCCGGCCACCGCGCGGACCTGCTGCGCTCCGCACGCCGGCTGCGGCTGCCCGACCAGGGGGCCGGGCTGCACATCCTGGACCTGGGGTGCGGCACGGGAGCGTCCACCGCGGCACTGCTGCGGGCGGCGCCCCGCGCCCGGATCACGGGCGTGGACGCCTCCGCCGGCATGCTCCGGCAGGCACTGCGCAAACCGTGGCCCCGGAGCGTGGACTTCCGCCACCTGCCGGCGGAGGAGCTGACGCCCGGCACCGCCGGACCGTTCGACGCGGTCTTCGCCGCCTACCTGTTCCGCAACGTCAGCGACCCGGACCGCGTCCTCGCGACGGTCCGCGCCCTGCTCCGTCCCGGCGGGCGGCTCGCCGTCCACGAGTACAGCCTCAGCGGTTCGGCGGTCCACCGGGCCGTGTGGACGGCGGTCTGCCGCGGGGTGATCGTCCCCGCGGGCACCCTCGGCGGCGACCGGGCGCTCCACCGCCATCTGTGGCGCAGCGTCCTCGACTTCGACACCGCCCCCGCCTTCACCCGCCGCCTGGCCCGAGCGGGCTTCCTCGACGCGCGCGCGGTCCCGGTCGCCGGCTGGCAGACCGGCGTCGTGCACACCTTCGTCGCCCGCAACGCCCCGGCACCGCCCGCCGCCCCGTCTCCCTGACGGTCCGCCGGGGACGCCCGGCGGACCGGTCCCGGGCGGCGCCGCGCCGGGGGAGGCCGCACCCGTCCGGCACCGGAACCGGGGAACGCCTTCCCGAAACGGCATATGATGTTGCCCATGACGCAAGGCAGCGACGAGCTGGACACCCTGGTACGCCAACGGATCCGCGCACTGCGCGTGGCCCAGGGCTGGTCGCTGGAGGAGCTGGCCGTGCGGGCCCGGATCAGCCAGTCCACGCTCAGCCGCATCGAGAACGGGCGGCGCCGCCTGGCCCTGGACCAGCTCGTCACCCTGGCCCGGGCCCTGGACACCTCGCTCGACCAGCTCGTCGAGACCGCCACCGACGACATCGTCACCAGCCCGGCCGTCGACGCGGCCCACGGGCTGATGCGCTGGCCCATCAAGGCCGAACCGGGCATGACCGTGGTGCGCCAGCGCATGACCGAACCGCCCCCGGGCAACGCGTCCCGCATGCGCGCCCACCCGGGGCGCGAGTGGCTGGTGGTGCTCTCCGGGACGGCGGTCCTGCTGCTCGGCGACCGCCGGCTGCGGATCGAGACCCACCAGGCGGCGGAGTTCCCGACCATGCTGCCGCACGCGATCGGCGCCGAGGGCGGGCCCTGCGAGATCCTCGGCATCTTCGACCGGGACGCACGCCGCGGGCACCGGCCCGGCCGGACGAAGAGCGCCGAGGCGTGACCTGCCTGGCGTGACCTTCTTGCGCCGGACGCCTCGTCCGGGCCCGATGCCTTGCGCATCCCGCCGCACCCGCCGCGCCCGGGGCACCCGCCCGCCTAGCGTGAGCGCATGACCCACGCACACCCCCGCTCCGCGCACACGGATCACGAGCCCACCGGCCCCCACGGAGACACGGCGCACACCGCACACACCCACGAACCGCACACCCACGAGCCGCACGCGCACGAGCCGCACGCGCACGACCAGGCGGAGATCCTCGACCTGGACGCCGAGGTGCTCGCCGAGCACACCGCGTCCGTCACCGCCTGGCTGCCCGTCACGGACGCCCCCCGGCACATCGTCGACCTCGGCTGCGGCACGGGTGCCGGCACCCTCGCCCTGCTCGACCGCTTCCCGGGAGCGCGGGTGACGGCCGTCGACACCTCGCCCGCCCATCTGGAGCGGCTGCGGGAGAAGGCGGCCGCGATCGGTGCGGCCGAGCGGGTGCGCCTCGTGCACGCCGACCTCGACGCGCCGCAGTGGCCCGCACTCGGCACGCCCGGACTGGTCTGGGCCTCCGCCTCGCTGCACCACCTGGCCGACCCCGGCCGCACCCTCGCCCGGGTCCGCGAACTGCTGGCGCCCGGCGGGCTGTTCGCCGTCGTGGAACTTGCCGGCTTCCCCCGCTTCCTGCCCCCGGACGCCCCCGCGGAGGCCCCCGGCCTCGAGGAGCGGTGCCACGCGGCACTCGACCGCCACCACGCCCGGGAGCTTCCCCACCGCGGCGCCGACTGGGGGCCCCTGCTGACGGCCGCGGGCTTCACGGTCGAGGGTGAACGCACCGTCGCCGTGGACATCGGCCCGAGCCGTGACGAGACGGTCGTCCGTTACGCGCTCCAGGGGCTGCGCCGCCTGCGCGACGGCGCCGCGACCGCCCTCACGGCCGGCGACCTGGCCGCCCTCGACGCGCTGCTCGACGCCGACGGCCCGCGCGGCATCCCGGGCCGCGGCGACGTGGGCGTGCGCACCGAACGCACGGTGTGGGCGGCACGCCGCACCTGACCCGCCCGACCGGGCGCCCCGGCGGGAACGCGCGGGGGAGCGACGCCCCTGCTCAGGCGGGCGGGACGGTCCCCGCCGCCCCGTCCCGCCCGCCCCCCGGACGCAGCCGCCCGTCGTGGATCCCCACGACGCGGTCGGCCGCGCCGAGCAGGGTGCGGTCGTGGGTGACGAGCACCGTCGCGGTGCCCCGTTCGCGGGTGAGCCGGGTCAGCAGGGCGACCACGGCCGCACCCCGTTCCCGGTCGAGGGCGCTGGTGGGCTCGTCGACCAGCAGCACGGCGGGGTCGTTCATCAGCGCGCGGGCGATGTTGACGCGCTGGCGCTGGCCCCCCGAGAGCTGGTGAGGCCGCCGGCCCGCCTCGCCCGCCATACCCACGGCCGCCAGGCCCTCCATCGCCCGGTCCCGCACGGCACGGGCCGGGCGGCCGTCGATCCGGGCCATGACCTGGAGCTGTTCGACGGCGGTCAGCGAGGGCAGCAGATGGGGCTGCTGGAAGACGATGCCGACGGAGCGGCGGCGCAGCTCGGCGCGCTCGGCGCGGGTCAGGTCCGTGACGTCGGTGCCGTCGACCGTGACGCGGCCGCGGTCCGGCGTGACGAGGGTGCCGGCGACCGCCAGGAGGCTCGACTTGCCGGAGCCGGACGGCCCGACGACCGCGGTCACCGTCCCGCCGGGCACACCGAGGGCGACCCGGTCGAGCGCGGTGAGGCGGGCGCCCGCGTCGGGGTAGGTGAGGGTGACATCGGTCAGGTGCAGGCTCATCGGGCGCTCCCCAGAGCGGTCAGCGGGTCGACGGAGGTGATGCGGCGGACGGAGAGGGCGGCCCCGAGCGTGCCCAGCGCGACGGTGACCGCGGCCGGGACGAGGACCGTGCCGGGGGAGAGGTGGAACGGTACGGACGAGTCCGCCAGCAGGGCCCCGGCGCCGGCCGCCAGCGCCGTACCGGCGAGGGTGCCTCCCGTCAGCAGCACCACCGCCTGGCCCAGCGCGTCCTTCAGCAGGCCCGCCGTCGAGGCCCCGAGCGCCTTCAGGACGGCGATGTCACCGCTGCGCTGGACCGTCCACACGGCGAAGAAGGCCCCGACGACCAGCGCGGAGATGACGAGGAGGAAGCCGCGCATCAGTTGCAGGCTGCCGTTCTCGGAGGCGTAGGAGCCGATCGCGGACAGCGAGTCCCCGGTGGTCACCGTCCTGGTCCCCACCGCCCGGTCCACCGTCCCGACCGGCGTCCCCGGCGCGGTGGCGAGGGCGACGACGCCGGCGAACGGGGCGCCCGGCCCCGAACCGGGGGGAGCGGTGTGCCGCCACGAGGCCAGGCTGGTCCAGACGACCGGGGTGTGGCTGAAGAACGCGTCGCCGCTCACCGCCACCACGGTCAGGGCCCGCCCGGCGAGAGAGATGCGGTCTCCCCCGGCGACGCCGAGTTCCCGGGCCGCCGCGGCCGACATCACCACGTCGCCGTCGCCGATCCGGCCGGCGTCCGGGGCGAGCGGCGAGCCGGGCCGCACGCCGAAGGCGGAGACCCCCGCGCTGCGGCCGCCCGCCGTCGCCCTCGTGAGCGTGACGCCGAGCGGTTCGGCGGCCGTCACCCCGGGCGTGTCCGCCCAGCGCCGCCACTGCTCCTCGGAGACGGTGGAGTCCGTCCACGACAGGTCCGCCCCGGCAGGAGTGCCGAACGCGATCCGGTCGGCCGGCAGCCCGGTCACGGCGGAGACGTTCTGCCGTCCCAGCCCCGCCGTCAGTCCGGACAGCAGTCCCACCAGCAGTGTGATGAGGACGATGACGACGCCCATGAGCGCGAAGCGCCCCTTGGCGAACCTGAGATCCCTCCAGGCGACGAACACGGTGCCTGCCTGCCCTTCCCTGCGTCCGATGCGTACGTCCCCACCGTCGCGGCACGCCCAGGCCGCCCGCATCGGGCCGAGGACAGGACATGGCGGGCCGGACGGAGGGCGGCGGACTCCACCTTTCGACAGAGGCCCCGCCGCGGGGGCCTCCGTACGCTGGGGGGACTGTGAACACCACCGCCTCCGCCCCGACCCCCACCACCCGTGCGCTCGCCTGGTGCCTGCACCTGCTGGTCGCGGGCCTGCTCGTCCTCGTCCCGGTGCGGGCGGCGGCCGGCGGCGCCCCGCACCCGGCCGCGGTGGTGGCCGGCGCCGCGCTGTGCGGTCTCGTCTACGCGGCGGGCCCCCTGCTGCCGGCCGTCGGCCGCTCCCGGCGGGCCGCCGCGCTGTGGCTGGCCGCCGTCGGCGGAGTGTGGCTGGTGCTGCTGGCACTCTCCGCCGACGCGGTCTGGCTCGCGTTCCCGCTGTACCTCCTCCAGCTCCACCTGCTGCCCCGCACCGCGGGCGTGGCGGCCGTCGGCGTCACGGCGGCCGCCGCGGCCGGGGGGTTCGCCGCGCACCAGGAGTCCTTCGGCACGGCGATGGTGCTGGGCCCGTTCCTGGGCGCGGCGGTGGCCGTCGCCGTGGTGCGCGGCTACCAGGCGCTGTACCGGGAGAGCGAGGAACGCCGGCGGCTCATCGGCGAACTCACCGCGACCCGCGCCGACCTCGCCGCCGCCCAGCACACCGCCGGCGTCCTCGCCGAACGCGAACGCCTGGCCCGCGAGATCCACGACACCCTCGCCCAGGGCCTGTCCAGCATCCAGCTGCTGCTCCGGGCCGCCGAGCGCACCCTGCCCGGCGCCCCCGGCGACGCCTCCCGCTACGTCGGCCAGGCCCGGCGGGCGGCCGTCGACAACCTCGCCGAAGCGCGCCGCTTCGTCGCCGCCCTCGCGCCGCCCGCCCTCGAAGGAGCCACCCTGGCCGACGCCCTGGCCCGTCTGTGCGCGGCCACCGGCACCCGCGACGGGACCGCGGCGCGGTTCCGCCTCACCGGCGAACCCGTCCCGCTGCCCACCGCGCACGACGTCGCACTGCTGCGCGTCGCACAGTCGGCGCTGGCGAACACCGTCCGCCATGCCGGGCCGGCCCGGGCGGACGTCAGCCTCGTCCACGCGGGGGACCGGGTCACCCTGAGCGTCACCGACGACGGGCGCGGGTTCGACCCGGAGCGCCTTCCGCCGCCCGACCCGCGGACCGGCGGATACGGTCTGAGCACCATGCGGGCCCGGGTGCAGGCCCTCGGCGGCACCTTCACCGTCGCCTCCGCACCCGGCCGCGGCACCGCGCTCACCGCCGTCCTCCCGCTCGACCCGCTCCCCTTCCGCCCCGCACCGGAGGCGCGCCCGTGACCACCGCCCCCATCCGCCTGCTCCTCGCCGACGACCACCCCGTCGTCCGCGCGGGGCTCCGCGCGGTCCTCGAGACCGAACCGGGCATCGCCGTCGTCGCCGAGGCCGCCACCGCGGAGGCGGCCGTCACCCGTGCGGGCCGGGGGGACATCGACGTCGTCCTGATGGACCTCCAGTTCGGACGCGGCATGAACGGCGCGGAGGCCACCGCGCTCATCACCGCCCGCCCCGGCGCGCCCCGCGTCGTGGTCGTCACCACCTACGACACCGACGCGGACACCCTGCCGGCCATCGAGGCGGGAGCCACCGGCTACCTCCTCAAGGACGCCCCGCCCGAGGAGCTGGCCGCGGCCGTCCGCACGGCCGCCGCGGGCCGCACGGCGCTGGCGCCGTCCGTCGCCGACCGGCTGATGAGCCGACTGCGCACCCCGGGCACGGCGCTGACCCGCCGCGAGACGGAGGTGCTCTCCCTGGTCGCGGCGGGCCTGTCCAACCAGGCCGTCGCGGCCCGGCTGCATCTCACCGAGGGGACGGTCAAGTCCCACCTGGCCCGCGTCTACGCCAAACTCGGCGTCGACTCCCGCACCTCCGCCGTCGCCGCCGCCACCGACCTGGGCATCATCCGCCGCTGACGCGGGTCCGCGCGGAGGCCGGCGCGCTCACCGGCGGGGCGGACGGCCCCACCGGCCGCCGCGCGGGCGGCCGGACCCGCTACCGGCCGCCGCGGGACGCGACCGAGTGCACGATCGCCGCCACGTCCGCACGGTCGGCCGGTTCCGCGTCGACGGAGTTGTGGATCGACAGGCCCTCGACGAGCGCGTCGAGGGCCCGCGCCGTGAGCGGGTCGAAGTGCCGGGCGAGCGCCTCCCGGCTGGCCCGCATCCACGACCGCATCACCTCGCGCAGCTCGGGGTGGCGGGTGGCGAAGGCGTACAGCTCGTAGCTGAGCAGCAGATCGCGGTCGGTGCCCCAGACCTTGCCGCAGATGATCTCGACGACGGCGGCCTCCGCCTCCGCGGGGGTGCGGGCCGCCTCCAGCAGCGCTCGGTAGCGGGCGGACACGGTCTCGGCGAGCCGGCCGAACGCGGCGGTGAGCAGGTGCTCCATGTCGTCGAAGTAGTAGGTGAGGGAACCGAGGGGCACTCCCGCCGCCTCGGCGATCCTGCGGAACGTCACCTTGATCGCACCGTGTTCGGCGACGACGTCGAGTGCCGCGTCCAGGATGCGTTCGCGCCGTCGCGGGTCGTTGGGGCCGCGGGTCCTGCCGCTCATCGCCGAGCCTGCCTCTCTTCACCGGCGCCCACCGAGTATGTACATTTGTGCATACTCGGCGGGTGCTCGGACCTGGTGTCTGCCGGACCATACTTCCGAACCCCGCGGAGACCCCGTGACCGACCGTCCACTGCGCCGGCGACGCCATGCCCTGTACCTCTTCTTCTTCCTCACCGGCATCGCCATGTCGTCCTGGATCACCCGGACCCCCGACATCCGCGACCGGCTCGGTGCGTCCATCGCGGAGATGGGGCTGGTCCTCTTCGGCCTCTCGGTCGGCTCCATGGCGGGCATCCTGTGCTCCGGACGCCTGGTGTCGAGGTTCGGCACCAGGCCGGTGATCGCCGTCGGCACCGTGCTGATCGTCACCGGCGTCCTCGTCGTCGCCGCGGGCAGCGCCGTGGCCGCGGGATGGCTGGTCGCCGCCGGGCTGGGCCTTTTCGGCGCCGGCATGGGAGCCGGAGAGGTCGCCCTCAACGTGGACGGGGCTGAGGTGGAGCACCTGACCGGCACCCCCGTCCTGCCCGCGCTGCACGGCTGCTTCAGCCTGGGCACGGTCGTCGGCGGGCTGCTGGGCATGGCGGCCACCGCCGTCGCCTTCCCCGCCCACTGGCACCTGGCCGCCGTGGCGGCGGCCGCGACGGCGATCCTGGTCCACGCCCTGCGCGCGATTCCGGCCGGCACCGGAGCCGTCTCCGGGACCCCGGACCCGGACCCGGAATCCCCGGCCGGCGAGGCGTCCGCACCGGTCTGGAAGGACCGCAGGCTCCTGCTGATCGGCGGCATCGTGCTCGCCATGGCGCTGGCCGAGGGAGCCGCCAACGACTGGCTGCCCCTGCTGATGGTCGACGGGCACGGACTGGACCCCGCGCTCGGCTCACTCGTCTTCGTCGGGTTCGCCGCCGCCATGACGCTGGGCCGCTTCAGCGGCTCCTTCTTCATCGAGCGCTACGGCCGCGCGACCGTCCTGCGTGTCAGCGCCCTGTCCGGGGCCGCCGGACTGGTCCTGGTCGTCTTCTCCGACAACGCCGCCGTGGCCGCGGCGGCCGTCCTGTTCTGGGGACTGGGGGCGTCGCTCGGCTTTCCCGTCGCCCTCTCCGCCGCGGGCGACTCGGGCCCCGGGAAGGCCGCCCGGGTCGGCCTGGTGGCGACCATCGGCTACGTCGCCTTCCTGGTGGGCCCGCCGTCCCTCGGGTTCCTCGGCGACCACTACGGGCTGCGCGCCGCCATGGTCGTGGTCCTGGCCTTCGTCGCCTGCGCCGTGCTCCTCGCCCCCGCGGCCGGCGCCCGCACGTCCGCGACGACCGCCCCGGCACTGCCCCGGCCCGCCGGCCCGGCCGGCGCCCCGGCGGGGCACGCCCCGGACGCGGGGGAGCGGCGGTGAACGGGAACCGCGGCACCATCGGCGTCCTGCTCCCCTGCGACCTCCCCGCGGCCGACGTCATCCCCTTCGCCCAGGACGCGGACGCCCTCGGCTTCGGCGAACTGTGGGTCGCCGAGGACCTCGGGCACCGGGGCGGACTCGCCCAGGCGGCGACCGTGCTCGCCTGCACGCGCAGGATCCGCGTCGGGGTCGGCCTGCTCCCCGCCGGCGCGCGCAACGCAGCCTTCGCCGCCATGGAGGCCGCGACCCTGGCGCAGCTGCACCCCGGCCGCGTCGACATCGCCGTCGGCCACGGCATGCCCGCCTGGATGCGGGACGCCGGCGCCTGGCCGGAGAGTCCGCTGACCCTGCTGTGCGAGTACATCGACGCCCTGCGGACCCTCCTCGGCGGCGGCCGGGCCGACATCCGCGGTCGCTACGTCCGTCTCGACGGTGTGCGCCTGCACCCCTCGGCGGTGCCCGACACGGTCCCCGGCGTCTTCGCCGGGGTCCGCAGCCCCAAGTCGCTCGCGCTCTCCGGTGAATGCGCCGACGGGACCGTGCTCGCCGAGCCCGTCTCGGTGCCGTACGTCCGCGAGGCGCTGCGCCGCATCGCGCCGCGGCGCCCGCACCGGATCACCGCCTACAACGTCGCCGCCGTCGACGCCGACCCCCGCGCGGCGACCGACGCGGTGCGCCCGGCGCTGCGGTCCCTCGGGGACGCCGACTGGAAGCCGCACATCGTGCCCCTCGGATTCCACGGGGAACTCGCCGCGCTGCGCGGGGCCGCCGCGGACCCCGAGGCGTTCGCGCGGGCGCTGCCCGACGAGTGGGTCGGGCAGCTCGCCCTCGCGGGAACGGCCGGGCAGGTCCGCGCCCGGATCGACGCCCTCTTCGGTGCCGGGGTGAGCAGCGCCGTGCTCATCCCGGCGGGCCCGGACCGCCGGGCGTCGCTGGCCGCGCTCGCCGGAGTGCTCTGACGCCGGCCGGAGGGCCACGGGGGCGTGTGGCGAAAGGCGGCTCCGTCCGCCCGGAGGGCGGGGCCCGCGGCGCCTGGTGCGTGCGGTCGCAGGGCGGAGGATCGTCCTCGTACCGGGCGGTTTCGGATGACTCCGGCGACGCGGCGGGGGTGTGTGCCAGGCGTCGCGGGACGACCCTCAGGCGCCCGGTGTGATCCGGTACACCACCTGCGGACGCAGCGGGCCTTCGGGCGCGGACGGGTCGTCGAATCCCGCGGCGGGGTCCCGCACCATGCCGATGCGGTCCATCACCGCCTGCGAGCGGAGGTTGCCGGCCGCCGTCACGGCGAGGACCTCGGGCAGCCGCAGGGGGCCGAAGGCGTGGGCGAGCACGGCCCGTGCGGCTTCCGTCGCGCAGCCCATGCCCCACATGTGGCGGGCGAGCCGCCACCCGATCTCCACGCCGGTCAGCGGCGTGTCCTCGTCGACGTCGTCCAGCCCGGCGAAGCCCGCGAAGGCGCCGGTGGCCCGTACCTCCACGGCCCACCACCCGTAGCCCCGCCGCGCGAAGTCGGCGCGGAACCGTGCCACGGACGCGTCGCTCTGCTCCCGGGTGAGCGGCTCCCCGAGGAACTCGCGCACCTCCGGGTCGGCGTTCATCGCCGCCCAGGGCGCGAGGTCGGCGTCGCGCCAGGGGCGCAGGACGAGGCGTGGGGTGCGCAGTTCGGTCATGCGGCCCAGCAGACGTGACCGCGTGCGCCGGTGGCAACCGGGTTTCGGCGTCCCCGCCCCGGCGCGGTCATCCCGTGTGCGGAGGCGGGGGAGGGTCCATGCGGCCGAGCCAGGTGGTGAGCAGCGTCTCCAGGGCGGCCGCCTCGGAGGCGGACAGGAGGTCCAGCAGGCGGCGCTCGTTGCGCATGTGGTCGGTGAAGGCCCGGTCGACGAGTTCCCGGCCGGGGCGGGTGAGGGCGACGATCCGGGCGCGCCGGTCGTCGCCGGAGCGCCGGCGGGTGACCAGTCCGGAGCGCTCCAGGCGGTCGATCCGCTTCGTCATCGCCCCGGTGGTGACCATGGTGTGCGCGGCCAGTTCGCCGGGTGCCCGTTCGTAGGGGTGCCCCGCGCGGCGCAGCGCGCACAGGACGTCGAACTCGCCCTCGCCGAGGCCGTAGCGGTCGTAGACGAGCCGGAGCTCGCCGGTGAGGCGGTCGGCGAGGCGGTGCAGCCGGCCGATGACCGCCTGCGGGGCGACGTCGAGGTCCGGTCGCTCGCGCCGCCACTCGGCCTGGATGCGGGCCACGCGGTCGGCGGGGTGCGCGGCGGGCGAGTCGGCAGAGTGCTCGGAGGGGGTGCCGGAGGGGTGGTGCGCGAAGGGCGGCGAGGCGTCCGGGGAGTCCATGAGGTGATTGTATCTTCCGGGGAAGCTATATTGTCTTCCATGGAAGGTAATGCGCGGTGGGTCGCCGTGACGGCCGTCGCCCCCGTGGCCTGGGGCGCCAACTACTACGTGACGCACGAGTACCTGCCCGCGGACCACCCGCTGTACGGAGCGGCACTGCGGGCACTGCCGGCCGGCCTCCTCCTGCTCCTCCTGTGCCGCCGGCTGCCCCGGGGGGTGTGGTGGTGGCGCTCCGCGGTGCTCGGACTCCTGAACGTCGGCGCCTTCTTCGTCCTCGTCTACGCCGCGTCGCAGCTGCTCCCGGTGAGTGTCGCCGCCACCGTGATGGCGGCCTCGCCGCCCGTGATGATGCTGATGGCCTGGGCCCTGGTGTCCGAGCGCCCCGGCGCCGCCCACCTCGCCGGCGCGGCGGCCGGGCTCGTCGGGGTGGGTCTGATGGTGCTCGCGCCGGGCGGGGGAGCGGACCCGGCCGGTGTCCTCGCCTCGGTGGCCGCCATGGCGGTCTCGTCGTTCGGCTACGTCCTCGCCAAGCGGTGGAGCGGCGACGCCGACGTCCTGGCCTCGACCGCCTGGCAGCTGACCGCGGGCGGACTGGTCCTGCTGCCGCTCGCCGTCGCGCTGGAGGGACGCCCGCCCGCACTCGGCGCCTCCGCGCTCCTGGCGTTCGCCTTCGTGGCGCTCGTGGCGACGGCGCTCGCCTTCGTCGCCTGGTTCGCCGGGCTGCGGCATCTGCCCGCCGGCACGGTCGGTCTCGTCGGCCTGCTCAACCCCGTGACGGGGGTGCTCCTCGGCACGGTCGTGGCGGGGGAGCGGCCGGCCGCCGCGCAGCTGTGCGGGCTCGCCCTCGTCCTGCTGGCCGTCGTCCTCGGCCGGCCCGCTCCCGGGCGCGCCCGTACGCCGGACGCCGCCCCCGGCGAGGCGCTGACCGCCCGGGTGCGGCCGCCGCCCGCCGACCGCCACGGGTGAGGGCCCGGAGCGCCGTGCAGCGGGTGACGCGTGGCCGCCCGCCCGCCGGACCCCCGGCGGCCGGTCCGCGCACGGCCGGCGTCAGCGCCGCGGCTCCCAGCGGAACAGCCGTACCGCCAGGGCCGCCGCCACGACGACCCAGGCGAGCGTCGGGGCCAGCAGGACCAGGGATCGGGCCGGCCCGGTGCCGCCCTCCCAGGCGCCGACCACGAGCTCGGTGGCCGCACCGCCGGGCAGCAGCCGCTTGAGCAGGGTGAGGTCCCCGGTCCCGGCGATCCCCACCCAGGTCGCCACCGCGATGGTGCCGACGCTGACCGGCAGCGTCGTCACCTGGGCGTGCTCGGGGGAGTTCGTCAGCCCCGCCGTGGCCAGCCCGAGTCCGAGCATCATGGCCACCGTCGCCGCGATCGCCGCCACCAGCAGCGGCACGTCCGCCGGGGCGCCCGTCACCGCCGCCAGCACGACCAGGATCACGGTCACCTGGATCAGCGCCAGGACGGTGACCGGCAGCACCAGGCCCAGCAGAATCGCCGCGTCGCCCGCCGGCGTGGAGCGCAGGCGCTTGAGGAAGAGCGTCTGCCGGCGCGAGGCCAGCGTGGCCACCGTGGTGGTGTAGAGGCCGAACGCGCCCACCGTGCACACCACCACCGCGGCGATGTAGCCCAGGCCCGCGAGGTCCGCGAAGACCTCGTGCCGGTAGATGAAGAACGCGCACGGAACGACGGGTACGAGAAAGCCGGACAGCAGCACGGTCCGGTTCCGGAGGATCTGGATCAGTTCGCTGAACGCGATGGCGAGCATGGTGAGGAGCCTCGTTCCAGGGGGGCGGGACGGCGGGCGGTCGGGACGGCGGGTGGTCGGGACAGTGGGCCGGTGGGACGGCGGGCCGGTGGGCCGGTGGGCCGGCGGCCGTCTACCGGTCGTCGAGGGCGCGGAAGACGTCGTCGAGCCCGGTGGGCCCCGCTTCCAGCCCCCGGAGTTCCACGGCGTGGGCGCGCGCCCACCCGAGCAGCGTGTACAGGTCCGCCTCCAGGTCGAACGTCTCGACCACGACCGAGCCGTCGTCCCGGCGCACGGCCGGCACGGGCGGACGCGGCGCGGTGTCCGCCAGGGTGAACCGGATGACCGCCGGCAGGGTCCGCGTCAGCTCGTGCACGGTGCCCTCCCGCTTCAGCACGCCCTCGTGCATCAGCCCGATGCGGTCGGCACGCTGCTGGGCCTCCTCCAGGTAGTGCGTGGTGAGCACGACGGTCGCCCCGTCCTCGCGCAGCCTGTCCACCGCTGCCCACAGGGCGTCCCGGGACCGGATGTCCAGACCGGTCGTCGGCTCGTCGAGGAACACCAGCTCCGGCGTGCCGTACACGGCGGTCGCGAAGTCCAGGCGGCGCTTCTCGCCGCCGGAGAGCTGGGAGGCCCGGGTGCCGGCCTTGTGCGTCAGCCCGGCCACCCCGAGCACGCGCGGCACACTGTCCGAACGGCGGCTGAGCGTGCCGAAGAGCCGGACGGACTCCTCCACCGTCAGATCCGGGGAGAAGCCGCTCTCCTGCAGCATCACACCGATCCGGTGCCGGACCGCGCGCCGGTTCCGGGGATCGTGCCCGAAGACGCGCACCCGTCCCGAGTCCGCCGCGCGGTGCCCCTCGACGATCTCCAGGGTGGAGGTCTTGCCCGCCCCGTTCGTGCCCAGCAGCGCGTAGAGCTCCCCGCGCTCCACGCGGAACGAGAGGTCCCGCACGGCGTGGAACGTGCCGTAGCTCAGACGGAGACCGTCGACGTCGATGACAGGTGCGGTGGATGACATGGTGCCGATCAGACCAGCCGCCGGCCCCGGCCGTCAGTGCGGCCGCGTCACCACCCGGCCGTGACAATCCGCAGGTCCCGCCCATGACGTGGCGTCACTGGTGGCATCCCGGGACGGGACCAATACTGGACGGCGGACACCGCCGCCCAGCCCGGAGACCCCATGGACACCGCACCACCGCGCGGCGCACGGACGGCCGCCGCGGCCCGCGCCCCGCACGCCGCCACCGGACCGCACCGCACCCCGCGACGTCCCGCGGCCGGACGCCGGTGGTGAGGCGGCCCCGGGAGCGGGGAGCCGGGCCGCCCGAGCACTCCGCGGAGACCCGCGACCGGCTGCGCAGGCTCAACCTGGTCATGCTCCTCCCGCCGCTCGCCGCCACCGGGGCCGCCTGTGTGGCGCTGGACGCCGAGACCTGGCCGCAGGCCGCCGTGCTGAGCGCGGGTGTGGCGGCCGCCCTGGTGGCGTTCGTCCGGTGGGCGGCGGGCCGTGTCCTCGGCGTCGCCGTCCCGTGCCTGGTGGTGGCCGCGGCGGTGTGGGTGTTCGGTGTGGTGGAGGGGTGCGGCACCGCCTTCTACGGCATCGCGGTCGTGGGCCCCCACGTCGTCTCCCGGCTGCCGCGCCGTCGCGGCGCCGCGGCCGTCGCCCTGGTGTCGTTCGTCGCCCTGACGGGCCTGGCCCGCCTGTTGATCACCCGGGACGACCTCCCCGCCGAACTCGTCTCCTACGTCATCGTCCCCGCGGGCGTCACCGCCGTCGTGACCGGTCTGATGTTCCCCAACCAGCGGTTCTACGGCCTCGTCGCCGAACTGGAGCGGTCCCGCGAACGGGAGGCGGAGCTGGCCGTCATCCGCGAACGGGTCCGCTTCGCGGGCGACCTCCACGACATCCAGGGGCACACCCTGCACGTGGTCAGGCTGAAGGCCGCCCTCGCCCGGAAGCTGGTGCACACCGACGCCGAGCGCGCCGAGCAGGAACTGCGCGAGATCCAGTCCCTGGTCGGCGACACCATCGCCCGGACGAAGGAGCTCGCGAACGCACAGCGCCGGCTCAACCTCTCCGCCGAGCTGGAGAACGCGAAGAACCTCTTCGAGGCCGCGGGCATCCGGGTGCGCGTCACCCGGGCAGCGGACGTCGACGCCAGGACCGGTGAACAGCTCGGCCAGGTGCTCCGCGAGACGACGACCAACATCCTGCGGCACGCCGAGGCCACCTCGGTGCGCATCGAGCTGACCGCCACCGGGATCACCATCGCCAACGACGGCGCGCGCCCGGGCCCGCTGCCCGGACTCAGAGGGCTCTCCGCCCTCCGCAGCCGCCTCGCGGACGACGGCGGCGAACTCACCGTCGAGCAGGACGACGGCTGGTTCCTGACGGCCGCGCGGTTCCCGGCAGCGGGCGACGGAACCCGCGGCACGACCGAGGAGGGCGACCGGTGACCACGGTGGTACTCGCCGACGACGAGGTCCTGCTGCGCAAGGCACTGGCGGCGCTGCTGCCCCTGGAGGGCGAGATCACCGTGCTCGCCGAGGCCGCGGACGGGGCGGCGGCGATCGAGGCCACCCTGCGCCACGAACCCGACGTGCTCGTCATCGACCTGGAGATGCCCGGCGTGGACGGACTCGGCGCCGTCGCGGAGATCCGCCGCGCACGGCCCGGCCAGGTGATCCTCATGCTGACGCGCCACGCCCGGCCCGGTGTGCTCCGCAAGGCGCTGAGACTCGGAGTCCAGGGCTTCGTCAGCAAGTCGGCGGAACCCGCGCACATCACCTCCGTCATCGCCGCCCTGCACGACGGCAAGCGGTGGATCGACCCCGACGTGTCCGCCCGCGCCGTCATCGACGACTGCCCGCTCACCGAACGGGAGACGGACGTCCTGCGGGTGACCGCCGAGGGCTACTCGGTCGCCGAGATCGCGGCCCGCCTCCACCTCGCGGAGGGGACGGTGCGCAACTACCTCTCCCACGCCATGCAGAAGACGCAGACCCGTACCCGGCACGAGGCGGCGCGCTACGCGCGGGAGCACGACTGGCTCTGACCCGCCCCCGCCCCGCAGGGGACCGCCGGCGCCGGCGGCCCCGCCCGCGTGCCGCCGGCGTCAGGCGCCGCGCGGCGCGCGCCCCGCGGCCGGACGCGGCGGGCCGGTGCGGCCGATCCGGGCGACCATCACCCCGGCGACGCTGCCCGACGGCACCGCTCCCCAGACACGCGAATCGGTGCTGACGGCCGGGTTGTCGCCGAGCACCACCAGATGCCCCGCGGGGACGACCCCGGTACCCGTCCCGGGCGGCACGGGCTCCCCGGGACGCGCGGCCACCCGCTTGACGAGCAGCCCCCCGGGTCCGGCCCCGGGGATGCGGTCGGCGCGGAGCACGACGACCCGGCCGCCGCGGGGCCGCCGGGCGGAGGGCCCGCGCCGCAGTACCAGGATGCGGTCCCCGGGTGCGAGGGCCGGGTACATGCTGGCGCCGTGCACGGTGACGGCGACCAGCGTCCGCCGCGCCGTGCCCAGCAGCGCGGCGACGAGCGCCGCGACGGCGCAGAGGGTGACCACGGCTGGAGTCATCGGTGGGGGTGTCCTTCCGCTCGGCCCGGTACGGTCGCCGGCTCCGGTACGGCCACGGGCTCCGGTGTGGTCACCGGCTCGGGCACGCCCACCGGTTCCGCCCCGGACTTCATGTCCGGCGGTCCCTCCGGTTCCGCCACGGCTTCCGCGCCCGCCACGTCCTTCCGCTCCGGCGCCGTCCGCCCGCCGTCGCCGGGCGTCCCGCCGGCCCCCTCGGGTGCGGCGTACCCCGCCGACTGGAGCCGGAAGAGCCGCGCGTACGTCCCGTCGAGGGCGATGAGTTCGTCGTGCGTTCCGCTCTCCGTGATGCGCCCCTCCCCGAGGACGACGATCCGGTCGGCGTCACGGACGGTGCTGAGCCGGTGGGAGATGACCAGGACGGTCGCCTCGGCGCGGAGCGTCCGCAGACTGTCGTGGATCTCCTGCTCCGCCGCGGCGTCCAGCCCGGAACTCGGTTCGTCGAGGATCATCAGGTCGGCGTCGCGGCGCATGAACGCGCGTGCCACGGCCACCCGCTGCCATTCGCCGCCGGAGAGCAGCTCCCCGACCGCCGCCCCGGCCGCCCCCGCGGACGCGAAGATGCGGCTGAGCAGCGTGCCGTAGCCCTGGCCGAGACGGGAGAGCCGCGGATGCACACCGGCGGCGGCCGCCGCCTCGGCCACCAGGTCCTCACGTCCGGCGTCCCCGACGCGGCCGATGCCGATGTTCTCGCCGGCCGTCAGGTCGTACCGGCCGTAGTCCTGGAAGACCGCGGCGACCCGCTCGCGCAGTTCGGCCGGGTCGAAGTCGCGCAGGTCGGCGCCGTCCCACAGGATCCGGCCGCGCGTCGGTTCGTACAGCCGGCAGAGCAGCTTCACCAGGGTGCTCTTGCCGGTGCCGTTGACGCCCACGAGCGCGGTCACCTCACCCGCCCCGAGGCTCAGGTCGACACCGCGCAGGATCCACGGCGATCCGGGCGAGTACCGGAACCAGACGTCGCGCAGTTCGAGACGGCCGGCGAGCGCGGGCACCGGACGCGGCCGCTCGGCCAGCTCCAGGTCCGGCGGCACGTCGCGCAGGGTGCGGAAGTAGGTGAAGGTCAGCGCCGCCTGGTAGGCCGTCGCCGTGGTGGAGGCGAGCTGGGCGACGCCCCGCTGGATCCCGGCCGTCGCGGTGACGAACACGGACAGGTCGCCGACGGTGAGTTCACCGCGCCCGGCGGCGCGCACGGCCCACAGCAGCCCCGCGCCGAAGACGGCCGCACCGAGCAGCAGGTCGGGGACGCGTTCGCGCAGATTGCGCAGGTCGGTGCCGCGCTCGGCCCGCACCACCGTACGCAGCTCGGCCGCCGCCCGGTCGGTGAAGTAGCGCTGGAGGTTGAAGAGCCGGACCTCCTTCAGCGTGTCGGTGTCCGACAGGAGGCTGCCGTAGAACATCTCGCGGCGGCTGTTGCCCATCGTGTCGCGGAGCACCTCGGCCCGCCGCCGGCCGGCCGCCAGCTGGGTGCGGAGCGCGGGCACGGCCAGCAGCACCGTCACCGCGCCGAGCACCGGGTTGATCACGAAGACGGTGATCAGGAACCCGGCGAGCAGCACCGCGGCCTGGAGGCCGCTGACGACCGAACCGACCAGCAGGTCCGGTGCGTTGCCGGCGGCCTGCTGGGCGAGACGCAGCCGGTCCTGGAACGCGGGGTCCTCGAAGTGCCGCATGCCGGGGAGGCGGTTGACCCCGTCGAGCATCTCGCCCTGCACCCGCACCCGGAGCGCGCGGGTGCTCTCGCCGCGCAGGAACTCGGATGCGGGGGTGGTCAGCTGGGTGCCGAGCGTCGCCGCCACGAGCAGCAGCGCGACGGGCGTCAGCGAACCGCCGCCGGGCGTGGTCAGCCGGTCCAGGAGGCTGCTCACCAGCAGGGCCGCCGCGGTGGGGAGCAGGCCGGCGACGACACTGACCGTCACGTAGGCGGCGACGACCGCCGGCCCGGCCCGCCAGGCCAGGGCGAAGGCCGCTGCCGCGGAGCGCAGGGCTTCCCCGGTGCGGCGGTGCGCGGCGCCGCCGGGCTCGGTGTCCACAGTGCCGCCGGGCTGCGTGTCCACGGCGGTGCTCAGACGGTCTGCGGCGCGGGCTGCGGCTCCGCGCCGGAGAACAGGTCGGCGGCCGCGTCGCGGTTGACGATCCGGCCGTCCTCCCCGACCTCCACGTAGCTGGGCCACCGCACGATGCCGAACGCCTCGGAGGCCAGGACGACTCCGGGCCGCAGGGTCGGGTCGTTGGCTTCGTCGGCCTCGACCACGACGCGGGCGACCGGGGCGAGGAGTTCCGCGAGGTCGTCGGCGATCGGGCCGGACCCTTTGACGACGGCGAGGACGCGGTCGCGCCCGCCGGGCACCGTGGCGGCGATCCGGGCGAAGCCGGGGGCCTGTTCGCGGCACGGTCGGCAGGTCGTGGAGAAGAAGCCGACGGCGGCGGGCCCGGTCAGGCCGGTCTCGTCGAGGGCGCCGTCGTGACGGGTCGCCACCCGGAACGCGGGGGAGGGGGAGCCATCGGCGAGCCGGTTCTCCGGAACGGTGACGGCAGGGTCCCCCGCGGGCCCGCCGTGGCCGCCGTGACCGCCGTCGGCGATGCGGCGTGCGAGCGCCAGGAGCAGGAGGAGGTTGAGCACGCCGACGGCGGCGTTGACGAAGACGACGACGGTGGTGGTGACGGACAACGGTGCCTCACTTCCGTGCGCTTGACGGCGGCCGGACGGCCGCCGGGGCCGGCACGGGGCTGTGCCGGTGGTGCCTGGACGGTTCGGGGGCGGCTCGGCGGGCACGGCCCGCGGACGGCTCCGGACCGCACGGCCCCGGTGGTGTCAGGAGGGGCGGGCGAAGAGGCCGGCCAGGGTGTCGGTGGAGATCAGCAGCACGCCGGTGACGGCCGCGACCAGCGCCGCGGCGAACGCGGCCTGCGGCTCGGGCGGCAGCGGGGCGCCCGCTACCGCCGACGCCGCGACCGTGCCGAGTCCGCAGACGGCCAGGAGCACGCCGTTGCGCACCAGGTGCGCCGGACCCACCGGGGTCCGGGACGCTCCGAAGCAGGCGCACGAGACGTCCTCGTCCCGCCGGATCAGGACGACGAGCACGACGGTGAAGGCCGCGACCAGGGCCGCGGCTCCGGCGAACGCGACGGCCCCCGCCGTGCCGGGCAGCCAGACCAGCACGGCCGCGGCCGTCTCCGCGGCGACCACGGCCGCGGCCACGGCGCCGGTGAGGCGGCGGGGCACGATGCCGAGCTCCGCGACGGTCCTGCCGAGGCCGCCGGGCGCCCGCAGCTTGCCCGTGACCGAGGCCACCAGGGTCAGGGCCAGCGTGCACCGGGCGCCGAAGAGCAGGTATTCCATGTCTCCCGTCCTGTCTGTCCCGTGCGGCTGCCGGCCCCGTGCGGGGCCGGCGGTGCCGGGTCCCGGCGGCGGACGCGTCCGCCGCCGGGACCCGGTGGTACGGCCGGTCCGTCAGCAGGCCCCGTAGACCACGGTGACCGTGCAGGTCGGCGCGGCGGCGCAGTTCCAGGAGCAGCAGAAGCGGGTGTACAGGTTCTCGCCCGAACACCAGCTGGAGCTGCCTGCCGGGCAGGCGCACGCGGCGGCTGCGGTCTCCTGGGGCAGAACCCGCGCGAAGGCGCGGCCGGCGAGGGCGGACAGACTCTTGACCATGAAGTTCCTCCGATTGCGTGGAATGACGAATACGGCGGTGCGGGAGCTCCCTTGATCGTGCGCGGCACAACGTAACGACGGCGCTCGAGAAACGTCTAGACCAATACCCGCTCCGGGTGGCGGCGGCGTGCGGCGGTTCGCCCGGGCCGCCGCAGGTCGCGGGCGAAGCGCCGCAGGTGGGCCGGGAGCGTCGGTGAAATTGGTCTAGTCCATATGGTGAAACGGCTGAGGCCCCTGGTGTGCGGCGGCGGGCCCTCCCGCAGCTGCCGGCCGCTACCGCACGCCCCTGCCGCCCCTTCCGCCCCGCAGGTTCTGACCGCCGCCCAACCCGCCCTCGCGGCAGGGGAGTCGGCTCCGCCTGAACCGTGCCGGCGGGGGCATCCGCACATCATGACGAAGCTTCAGCGCAAGAGTGACGGCCCCGCTGCGGCGCCCGCCGTCGTCCGTGGAGCCCGGCGCACGGTCGCGGTCGTCGTGGCGGCGGTCCTGTGCCTGGCCCTGGTGGTCACCCTGCTCATCGGGTTCAACCCCCTCGGCGGCCTGGGCGACCTGTTCGAGGAGCGGACCGAGGACCGGACCGGCCCCGTCCTGCTGAAATCCGTCCGCGACCTCGACCGCTACGAGGGCGCCGCCGGAGACTTCCAGGTCGTCGTCGACCTGGAGAAGGACACCCGCTACCTGCCGGACGCCATCAGGGGCACCCGCACCCTCTTCGTCGGTGCCGGCAGCGTCTCGGCCTACGTCGACTTCGGCTCGCTCCGCGAGGACAGCGTCCGCGTGAACGAGGACCGCACCGAGGCCACCGTGCGCCTGCCGCACGCACGGCTGGGGTCCGCTTCCCTCGACCCCGACCGCTCCTACGCGGTCTCCAAGGAGCGCGGACTGCTGGACCGGCTCGGCGACCTGTTCTCCGACAACCCGGCCGACGAACGCGCGGTCCACCGCCTCGCCGCCGACCACATCGACAAGGCCGCCAAGGAGAGCGGCCTGACCTCGCGTGCGGAGAAGAACACCACGGCCATGCTGGAGGGCCTGCTGGGCTCGCTCGGCTTCCGCTCGGTGACCGTCGTCTACGGCTGAAGCGGCGCGGGGCGCCGGGGCGCCGTCACGGCGCCGGTCCACCGGCGGGCACCGGCGACCGGAAGGCACACCGGGGGAGTCCCGGGGCACGCGGGCGTCGGCCCGACGCGGGGCCGCGGTCCGCGAAGACGCCGCCCGCGGCCCCCGGGGCGGCGGCTCGACCGCCCGCCCCGCAGGCGCGCCGTGAACGTCCGCCGCCCGCGCGCCGTCCCCCGCGCAGCGGTGGGCCGGGACCGGAGGCATGCCTTCGGTCCCGGCCCACCGCTGCGCGCGTCAGACCGCCCCCGCCTCCCGGCCTTCGGCCCCGGCGTCGGACGCCGCCCCCGCAGCCGCCTGCCGCATCGGCACCATGGCGGCGGAGGGCCGCGCGGCGCCCTCCGCCGGGGCCGCGGGGAGTGCCTCGGCCGCCGCCCCCGCGCGCTGAACCGGAATGCGCGCGGCGGCCGTTTCCCGGTCCCACTGCCGCGTGACACGGGTGTAGTCGTACACGACGAGCAGTGTGGCCAGCACGAGCAGCGGACCGGACACCCACGGGTGGGCGGCCATTTCCATGCTGAGGAAGCGGAACGCGAGGAGGAAGGCCGCGAAAACGGCGCTGCCGACGGCGACGAGCCGGACGGCCCGCCGGTCCCAGCCCCGGTCGAGGGCGCGCAGCGCGGCTTCGATCGTGAGCGTGAACACCACGCCCCCGATGATGTCCACGCCGTAGTGGTAACCGAAGCCGAGGGTGGCCGCGAGTGTGGTGACGAGCCACAGCGAGCCGGCGAGCCGCAGCGCCCACGGTCCCTTGCGGGAGTGGATGAAGATGGCGGTCGCCCAGGCGGTGTGGAGGCTGGGCATGCAGTTGCGCGGTGTGATCCCGTCGAACGGCATCGCCTGCGGTGTGACGACCGCCGGCGGGGTGTCGGGCCACAGGTGGGCGACGGCCCACTGCCCGCCCTCGGCGCCGTAGGCGTAGACCGGCCCGACCACCGGGAAGATCATGTAGACGGCCGGCCCGATCAGGCCGATGACCAGGAACGTGCGGACCAGGTGGTGGCCGGGGAAACGCCGCTCGGTCCCCGCGTTCCGCAGCTGGTAGAGCGCCACCACGACCGCGGCCACGCCCAGCTGCACGTACACCCAGTCGAGCACATGGGCGCCGACAGGGCCGGTGGCGCCGACGAGACGGCCCGCGAGCCAGGACGGGCTGCCCAGCGCGTGGTCGGCGGCCGCCAGGTAGGGGTCGAGGACGGTCGGATGGGCTTTCGCCGTGATCAGCAGCCAGGTGTCACCGGCCTTGCGGCCGGCCACCAGAAGCAGTCCGAGGCCGACGGCCTTCAGCAGCAGGACCCGGTCGTGCCCGGACCGCCAGGCGACCGCGATCACCGCATGGGCCAGCAGCACCCACAACGCCCCTGTGCCCGCCATCACGGGGGCGTCGAGAGCCCACCGCACCAGCCACAGCACGAGGTCGATCGCCGCCGCGGCGCCGAACGCCACGAAACGGCGCCGCCGGTCGAGCACCACGGTCATCAGCGCCAGGCCGGCATAGAGCAACGGCCCCGACTTCGGGGCGAAGAACACCTCGCGCACCTGATTGGTGATCGGCCCCCGCACGCCGTAGTGCCGCGCGGCGATCTCCAGCGCCACCAGGAACGCCAGACCGACCACGCCGAGCCCGGTCCACAACAGGACCCGCGGACGACGCCACACGGCGGCATCGCCGCCGGCTGTTCGCGAGGGACCCCGCGAGACCTTGGATATCAATTTCTCAACCGTTGTGAAGGAATTCCGCCGACATTCGCATGCTCTCCATGAGCTCGAACATGTTAACGGAGCCCATGTGTCCCTCTACGCGCTCGCGCGGGAACGGGACTCCACCGGGCGGGCGGCCCTTCACGGCGACCGCCGCCCGCCCGGTGACCCGGTACGGACGGCGGTCTCACCCCGCGTCGTCTCAGCGGCGGCGTCCGGAGCGCCACGACGTCCCCACCCCCGCCACGTGGAGCGCCAGGAGCATCAGCCCCAGCAGCATGATGTTGCCCGACGAGAACACGTCGTTCGTGCCGAGATCGGCGGCGTTGATGAGGAAGGAGATGAAGAACAGAACGGCGGCGGCTATGCCCAGCATGGTGTGACTCCTCTGTGCGCGGGGACGGAACGCTTCGGTGCAACGGTGCGTGTGCCCCCGGAATCCGCGCCCAGACCCGCCGGACGGAATACGGCGTCCGGCACGCCCCGACGCGAGGGGCGGACGGGAGGATCCCGGCCGCAGGCATAGACCGGCCCGGTCGCGCGCGTCCTTGTGGTCATGAGGGAACGGGAGGGCCCATGGACCCGCAGGACCACGAGAGATTCCGGGAGTTCGTCGACGACAGGTGGAGCGCCCTGCTGCGCCTGGCGAACCTGCTCACCGGCGGTGACCGCCACGAGGCCGAGGACCTCGTGCAGAGCGCGCTGATGAAGACGCTGGGCCGCTGGCGCCACGTCGACGACCCGGAGGGCTATGTGCGCACGGTGATGTACCGCCATCAGGTCAGCCGCTGGCGGCTGCGGCGGCCGCACCGGGAGCCGGCGCTCGGCACGCCGCCGGACCGCGCGGCCCCCGCCGACGCCGCTGCGGACGCCGTCCTGAGGCTCACGGTGCGCCAGGCCCTCGCCCGGCTGACGCCGCGCCAGCGCACGATGCTCGTCCTGCGCTACTTCGAGGACCTGTCCGAGTCCGAGGTGGCGAAGCTGCTGGGCTGCTCGGTGGGCACCGTGCGCAGCACCACCCACCGATCGCTGGCCCGGCTGCGCGTCCTCGCTCCGGAACTGGGCACCCCCGCACGCCCCACCCCCGCCGCAACGGGCGGCAGCCGGCCGAGAGGAGCCCGCGCATGAACGCCGACCGACTGGAGAACGAGGTCCGGGGAGCTCTGCGGACGTGGGCCCCCGGGGACTCCGGTCCGCCACCGGGCATCGCGGACCGCATCGTGCGACGCCGCCGGCGGCGCACGCGCCTGCGCGCCGCGGGGGCGGCCCTTGCCCTCACCGGCGTCGCCCTCGGCACGACGCTGGTCACCGGCGCGGCCGGCGACGACGCTCCGCCGGCGTTCCGTGTGAGCGAGGAGAGCGACCTGCTGTGGCGGACCACGCTGCCCGGGATCTCCTGGGACGCCTGCACCACCGGGCCCGGCGCCGTCTTCTGCCGGGGCGCGCTGCACGACGCCGTCGGGATCGACGCCCGCACGGGCGACCTCCAGTGGCAGCGGCGGGCAGTGCCCGCCGGCAGCAGCAGTTCACCCGCCGGGGCCCTGCCCGGCGTCCGCGACGGGATTCTGTACACCTATGCCGACCACTCGCCCGGCGCGCCTGCACCGGGTACCGACCTCGTCGCCCTCGGCACGGACGGCCGGCAGGTGCTGTGGCGGCACGAACTGGCCGACGACAGCAGGGACCGGGCCTCCGCCGTGCTGTTCGACGGCGGCATCCTCGCAGGCGGTCCCGGCGCGCGGAGCGTGACCGCGCTGGAGCCGAGGACGGGGCGGACGCTGTGGACCCACTCGTGGGACGGTGCCGACTGCGACCGTGCCGCGATCGGCGGCGTCCCGCACCTGATGTGCTCGCCCGACGAAGGGTCGCCGGCGCGTGGCAGCACGGTCGTCCGGCTGGATCCGGCGACTGGCGCGCCACGGACGGTCGCGAGCGTGGCGGGCCCGACGACCTGGATCGGCACCGACCGGGACGCCGTCCTCCTCGGAGCCGGAGAGCTCGCAGGCGGCGCGGAACCCACCGAACTGGTCCGTGTCGACCTCCGCACCGGAGCGGTGGCACGGCACCCCGTCGACGGCCTCCCCGCGGGGGTCGTCGCGGACGGAATCGTCCTCGCGTCCGGAGCGAACGGCCGTGCCGTGGCGTACGCGGCCGGCGACGGCCGGCGCCTGTGGTCCCGCGAACTGGGCCTGGACCTGCGGGCGGAGCCGGGCGACCCGACGGCGCGCGAGCACGCCTCCGCGGCGGCCGTGGACCTCCGGGAACGGGTGGCCTACTACCTGGGTCCGAACGGACGGCTCACCGGGCTCGACCTCGACAGCGGTGCCGTGCGCTGGCGTGCCAGGGTGCAGGTGTCCACAGAGCCGGTGGCGGGCGGGACCGCCCCGGAACTCATGCTCCGGGACGGCTCCCTCATCGGCCTGGCCGGCGGCGAGCTCTTCCGGATCCGTCCCGTGCTGCACTGACCAGGGGCGCGGCCCCGAGCGGACCTCGGGACGGTGGCGGAGCGAGACGGTTGCGCACGGGGCATGGAACCGTGCCCCGTCCGGCCGGGGCACGGCGGGGCGAGCCCGCCGTCGTGTCCCGTCCTCGCTACGCGTCCTGTCTGCGGCGCACCATCTCGGTGATCCAGACAGGAGCGTACGGAGAGGTGCAGCCCGGGGGAGTGGGGTGGTCCTCCAGGACCTTCAGGCGCTCGCCGATGGCGAGCGCACGGTCCCGGTGCGGGGCGTGTTCGATGCCGATGGCGGCCAGGCAGTGGTTCATCGCCCACTGGAGCCGGTCGGGGGCGTCCTTCATCCGGGTCTCGACGATGTCGAGCAGGCCGCCGAGGTCGAGTCCGCCGGGCTTCTTGGCCACGCGGTCGGTCGTCAGGGCCCAGCCGGCGCTCGCCACCACCGGATCCGCGTCCTCGAACCACGCCGTCCGCAGCTCCTCGGCGTGCGGGCTCTTCTTCACGACGTAGGAGACCAGCCAGTCCTGCACCTTGGGCGTGCGCGCCGCGCGGAGCATCGCGTCGAGCTCGTCGCGGCCGAAGGCCTTCGGCCGGCAGATCAGCACCGCCAGCAGCCGCGCCGCGGAATCGCCCGTCTCCCACAGCTCGCCTGCCAGGTCGTGCCGCGTCTTCAACCGCTTGGCGAGCGCGCGCAGCGCGCCGAGGTTCACGGCGTGGTCGTCGCCGTGGCGCTCGTTCACCGCACGGGCCCTGGGGTCCGCCAGACCCGCCAGTTCGGCCATGACCGCGGCCGCCGTCGGCTCCGTCCCCGTCCCGTCCACCTCGGTCTCCTCCTGCTCGGGTGCGCCGGCCAGCCTACGTCGAGCCGGAGATCCTCCGCGCAGCCGACGCCGGCCGCCCCGCATGGCGGGCGCCCCACCGGGCAGCCGACACCCGAGGTGTGGTTCCTGACCAGGGCGGCCCCGACGGGCTGCCTCCGAGGAGAGGATGTCCGGATGGCCGACGAGCGGGCGGTGAACGGCGGCGAGCAGGCGCCGGGGTACCCGGGAGTGGTGGAGCCGCTCCTGGACACGGAGCTGCGGATGCTGGTCAGGCTGGTGGACCGGGACGACGAGAACCGTTCGCACTTCGGGGTGTCCCTGAACATCCCCGGCGGGGTGATCTACGGGCAGGTGATCAGCCGGGACGCCTACGCGCTGGAGTGGGAGGCCTCGCTGCGCGGCCTCCCCGGCGCGGGCGCGGAGTCGCTCGCCCGCATCCCGCGGGTGATCAACGAGGTCCTGGAGGAGCAGCGGGACGACCGGGACGACGATCCGCTCCCGCGGTGGGTGCACCTGCGCGACGCCACGTTCCTCACCGGCAGCACGGCACAGACGATGCGCTACGGACTGTGGCGCGGCAGGCTCGCGGACGTCGTCGGCTGGTCCCTGTCGATCCCGTCCTGACGAGGCCGGACGTACACGTCCTGTCGATCCCGTCCTGAGGAGGCCGGGCACATCACGTCCTGACGATCACGCCCTGACACTGCTCGGCGATCTCGCCCCGACGAGTCGGGGCGCCCCACCCTGCCGTCCTCGCACCCCGGCGTCCTGAACGCGCCCTCCCCGGCCTGCCGCCGGGACCGCGCACGAGCGGTCCCGGCCCCGCCCCCGTGTCAGGCGCGCAGCCGGCCGGTCTCCGCGCGCGGACGTGGTCCGCGTGCGGCCGCACCCGCGCCCGCGATGCCCTGCTCCGGCTCTCCCCGGAGCAGGGGCGGTGGAGACTGCGCTGCCTCCCGTGCGCGAGGCAGGCGCCCGCGCGTCCATCGGCCGCCGCGAGGCGATCAGCGCGTCCATGCCGCCGGCCGGTCCGGGCCGGCCGAGCACGGAGTAGCCGTGGAGGCAGGCGCCGGCCATGCTCCGGCCCGGACCGCCGCCGGCCAACTCCACGATCTCCCGAACCTGTTGCACGGCACCGGCGCCCCCGCCGGCCCGCGGCCCGCGGCGCGCAGCGCGGATCCGAGATCCGGCGGGGCCGCCGCCCGGCGGGCAACGGCTCCCGTGCCAGGCGTCAGTCGCGGCTGACGCGCTGACCTGCGCACACCGCACTCCGCCCGCGCCGACACGCCGTCGCAAGGGGGAGTGGCCGCCGCCCTCCCGGGTGCCCTGGGAACCGCGTCCTCCGTTCCGCCGAGGCCTTGACACGCCCACGACCACTTGTATGGTCTAGGCCAACAGAACTCGCCGCTCCGTTTGGGGAGTTGATCCCTTCGCAGGGGAGACACCCCTGTCCGGACGGCGAGCACGCGTCACCTTCCGCCTCATGGCCCCACCCACGAGCGGCCGGTCCGACGCACACGGCCACCCCCACACCGGCCGTGCGCGACCGGAACGGCCTGATGTGAAGGAGTTTCCCCATGCACGCCAGCAGGAAGACGGCTGCCCTCGTCGGCGCCGCCCTCGCCCCCGTCGTCGCCCTCGCCCTCCCCGCCGGGACGGCGAGCGCCCACGGCTACATCTCCGATCCGCCCAGCCGCCAGGCCCAGTGCGCCGCAGGCTCGGTGTCCTGCGGAGACATCACCTACGAACCCCAGAGCGTCGAAGGCCCCAAGGGGCTGACCAGCTGCAGCGGCGGCAACAGCAGGTTCTCCGAACTCGACGACGACAGCAGGGGCTGGACCGTCACCCCCGTCCCGAAGAACGCCACGTTCTCGTGGAAGCTCACCGCCCGGCACGCCACCAGCACATGGGAGTACTACGCCGGGGGGCAGCGGATCGCGCAGTTCGACGACGGGGGCGCCCAGCCGGGCGCGGTCGTGAACCACCAGGTCGACTTCGGCGGCCTGACCGGACAGCAGAAGGTCCTCGCCGTCTGGAACGTCGCCGACACCGACAACGCCTTCTACGCCTGCATCGACGTCCGCGTCGGCGGCTGACGGCCCCTGGGGCCGGTCCCGCACGGGGCCGGCCCGCCCGGCCGGGCGACCAGCCCGCCCGCCGCGGCGTACCCCACACGTCCGCGGCCCCGCACATCCCCACGCGCCCGCGCCCCCCACGGCGTCCCCACACGTCCGCGCGGCCGCAGCGAATCCCCCCACACACCACAGGAGTCGACATCATGCACCCCCGCATCCTCGGACTGCTCGCCGCCACCGGCGCGGCCGCGGCCCTGTGCACGCTGACGCTCGCCCCCAGCGCCTCCGCCCAGAAGGCCGGCGGCGAGACCTCGGCCGCCGCGTTCGTCGTCAGCGAGGCGCAGTTCGAGCAGATGTTCCCGAACCGGAACGCGTTCTACACCTACAGCGGTCTCACCGCCGCGCTCGACGCCTATCCCGGGTTCTCCAACACGGGCAGCGACACCGTGAAGAAGCAGGAGGCCGCGGCCTTCCTCGCCAACGTCAGCCACGAGACGGGCGGGCTCGTCCACATCGTCGAACAGAACCAGGCCAACTACCCGCACTACTGCGACACCACCCAGCCCTACGGCTGCCCCGCCGGCAACGACAAGTACTACGGGCGCGGACCGGTGCAGCTGAGCTGGAACTTCAACTACAAGGCCGCGGGCGACGCCCTCGGCATCGACCTGCTCAACAATCCCGACCTCGTGCAGAACGATCCGGCCGTCGCCTGGAAGACGGGCCTCTGGTACTGGAACACCCAGAGCGGACCGGGCACCATGACGCCGCACGACGCCATGGTCGACGGCGCCGGCTTCGGCGAGACCATCCGCGCCATCAACGGCAGCCTGGAGTGCAACGGGGGCAACCCCGGGCAGGTCCAGAGCCGGATCGAGAACTACCAGCGCTTCACCCAGCTCCTCGGCGTCGAGCCCGGGGGCAATCTGAGCTGCTGACAGGGGTGTTGAGAGCTCAGTGCGGCCCGTGCCGCCCGTCGCGCATCCGCGCGGCGGGCGGCACGGGCCGTCCCACGCGGTGACGCGAGGACGCCGTGTCCGGACGGAACGACCCGGCCGCGCCCCCTGCGCCCCGCGCCGGCTCCCGCCGCTCATGCCCCGCGGCCCGTCGTGCCCGGTCCGGCGCCGTCGGGATCAGACCGTGGCCGGGGACCGGTCGAGGTTCTCCTCGACCCACGCCCGCAGCGCGCCGAGCGGCACGGCGGCACCGTGCCCGAGCTCGGTGAGCTCGTACTCCACGTGCAGGGGCACCGCCGGATAGACCGTGCGGTCCACCAGCCCGGCGTCCTCCAGCCGGCGCAGCGTCTGCGTGAGGACCTTGGGGCTGACCCCCTTCAGCCGCCGCTGCACGGCGCCGAACCGCTGCGGCCCGCCCTCCAGGGCGCCGATCGCCAGCGCCGCCCACTTGTTGGCGAGCAGGTCGAGCATGGCGCGGCAGGGGCACTGCGCCTCGTACACGTCGTGCTGGTCGTGCGCGCCGTTCGTGCACCGGGTGGTCATGGGGACCGCACCCCCTTCGGGAATCGTCATACTTCCCAAAAGATAGCAGTGTCCCTTGCGGGTAACTACACCCCGGTGGCTAGCGTGCGGGAAGCGCGCCGGACAGAGGCCGCGCGACGGTGGGAAACCGTGAACGGCGGCGAGAACCGCCGAACGGCGGTGAGAACCGTGAACAGGGAAACACACGGAAAACAGGAGTCAGACGTGACCGGTCCCATGATGCGTGCCGTGGTGCAGGACCGCCTCGGCGGTCCCGAGGTGCTGCGCGTCGCCGAGGTCCCGCGGCCCCGGCCCCTCCCCACGGAGGTGCTGGTACGCGTCCACGCGGCGGGGGTCAACCCCGTCGACTGGAAGACGCGTGCCGGCGGCGGCATGGCGGGAGTCCTCGGCGACCCGCCGTTCGTCCTCGGCTGGGACGTGTCCGGTGTCGTGGAGGAGGTCGGCTTCGGCGTGACCACGCTCGCTCCCGGCGACGAGGTGTACGGCATGCCCTGGTTCCCCCGCGAGGCGGGCGGCTACGCGGAGTACGTCACCGCCCCCGCCCGGCAGTTCGCCCGCAAGCCCGCCTCGCTCACCCACGTCCAGGCGGCGGCGGTGCCGCTCGCCGCCCTCACCGCCTGGCAGATCCTCACCGACACGGCCGACGTCTCGCCCGGGCAGCGGGTCCTCGTCCACGCCGCCGCGGGCGGGGTCGGCCACTTCGCCGTGCAGTTCGCCCGGCACCTGGGCGCGGAGGTCGCCGGCACCGCCCGCACCGCACGGCACGCGTGGCTCGCCGGGCTCGGCGCGGCGCAGGTCGTCGACTGGACCGGGGAACGGTTCGAGGACGCCGTGAAGGACGCCGATCTCGTCGTCGACCTGATCGGCGACCACGACGACACGAGCCGCCGCTCGCTGCGGACCCTGAAGAAGGGCGGACTCCTCGTCGCCGTCCCCGCCGGAGTGAGCGCGGAACTCCACGAAGCCGCCGAGGAGGCGGGCGTGCGCACCAGCGCCTTCCTCGTCGAGCCGGACGGGCACGCCCTGTCCCGGATCGCCCGCCTGATCGACACGGAGGCGGTGGAGGTCGCCGTCGAGGACACCTTCCCGCTCGCCGAAGCCGCCGCGGCCCACGCCCGGGGCGAACAGGGCCGCACCCGGGGCAAGCTGGTGCTGGAGGTCACCGGCTGACCCCGCCTCGTCGCCGGGCCGCCGCGGCGGGCGGCGGTGCCGGCGGCCCGGTTGTTCCCAGCCGCCCGGTGAACCCAGGATCCTGTACGTACACCGGACACGAGGGAGAACCATGCTGGACGACCGCACGTCCCTGTGGCTGCTGATGGCGGGGAAGGAGGGGGACACGCGAACCGCCGACTGGGTCGCGCAGGGCTACTGCGCCGTCAGCTGGCGAGAGGTCGGTGAGATTCCCGCCGGGACATCCGTGGGCGAGATCGGTGCGGCGATCGGAACCGCCATGCCCGGTCTGGCCGCCGGCACGCGGGACAACTGGTCGCGGCAGCTCGATCGGTTCCTCAACCTGGTCGAACCCGGCCACTGGGTGGTCACCCCGGACCCGCAGGCGGGGAAGGTGCACATCGGCCGGGTCACCGGCCGTCCGACCTACACCTTCCCGGGTGACGACTTCCCGCGCCGACGGGCGACCGACTGGCTGATAGAGCTGGACCGCGATGCACTGCCCCGCTATGCGACCCAGACGGCTGCGACGATCCAGCCTCTGATCAAGTACCGGCCGGAGGTCGTCGACGTCATCACGACGTTCCTCCGAAGGCGGCGCTCCGCCGTTGCCGCGCTGCTCACCCGCCCGTACCGGCGCGCCGATGAGACGACTGAGCCGAAGGCGGCCGTGCCGTCCGCGCCTGATCCCGACCTGACCGCACGTGGCACGCAGTGGCACGCCCGCCTCCAGAATCAGCTGGCCGACGAGGCCGCGGCGCGCGGGACGACTCCGTACGCGCCGCCGCACGGGGGTCCGCTGTTCGACATCGCATGGACGACTCCGGACGGTGCGATCGTGATCGTCGAGGTCAAGTCGCTGCCGCCCGGCGCCGAGACCGGTCAGCTGCGCGCCGGAATCGCTCAACTCCTCGACTACGCGGATGCCTTCCACGAGGCGGGTCACGCGCCTCGGTGCGTGCTGTGGGTGGAACGTGCACCTGTCGAGGCCGAGCGGTGGACACGGATCTGCCGTCGCGCAGGCATCACCCTGGCGTGGCCGGGTGAGGCCGACCGCATCTTCGTCTGAGGGCCGGTCAGGGGCTCGGTCCGGTCGACCGCAGGACTGATGAGGGCCGACGGGGCGGGCGTCCGTTCGGCGACGGTGCACCGCCCGCCGCACCCCCGCCGCCGCGGCGGGCCGCTACCCTCTCCGGGTGACCGACCACCCCGTACGCGAGGAGCGGCGGCCCGCCAACGAGGGGCGGCGGGCCGCTCCGCGCAACCGGGCCGCTCTCATCGCCGCCGCCCGGGAGATCTACGCGGAGAGCGGCCTGGACGCCCCGCTGTCCGCCGTCGCCCGCCGCGCCGGCGTCGGGCAGGGGGTGCTCTACCGGCACTTCCCCGACCGCGCTGCCGTCGCCGCCGCGGTGCTGGAGGAGAACGTCCGGCAGATCGAGCAGGCCGCGGCCTCGGCCGGAGCCGATCTGCCGTGCGCGCTCGGTGTCCTGACGTGGCACCAGGCCGAGTCCGCCGCCTTCGTCGGCATGCTGCACGCCGTCGGCGCGTTCGGCGGCTCCGACGTCCCCCCGTACGCGGCGGCGCTGTCCGTGCGGGTCGAACGCGCGCTGCGGGCGCACCTGCCCGAGGGGCACCGGCTGGCCGCGGAGCCGGACGATCTCATGATCGCCGTCGCGATGGTCTCCGGCGCCGTCACCGGCCCCGGCCGCGAACGCCGCGCGCACCGGGCGCTGGCGGCGTGGCGGCTGCTCGGGGTCGAGGTCGGACCGGTGCGGCCCTTCGGCGTGTGAGCCCGGCGGTCAGCCGCCGTTGGACTGCCGGACGCCCCTGCCCGGCGCGTCGAACGCGTAGAGGAAGCCCCCGGACGGTCCGCTGACGGTCATGTACGCCCGGGTTCCCCCGGGCGTGATCGCCACGTTGGTGGCCGATTCGAGCCCCTCGGCCTCGCGGCCCCGCACCTCGACGGTCGCCAGGCGCTCGCCGTGCCGGTCGTAGACGAGGATCGCCGGCCGCCCGTGCAGCGCCTGGTACAGGTTGCCCTCCGCGTCGACGGCGATGGAGTCGGTCTGAGCGATCCCTCCGTCGACACGGACGGCCGTGTGCCGCGAGGCGACCGCGCCCTTCCGGTCGAGGAGCAGGTAGGAGACGCGGTTGGCGGTCAGTTCGCTGATCCACAGCCCGCGGTACCTCTCGTCGAACGAGATGCCGTTGGGCGCCGCGAGGCCGTCGGCCAGCACGGCGGCCTCCCGGCCCTCGCGGTCGATGCGCACCACGCGCCCGGTCGCGCGGCCCTCGCGCATCCCGCGCGAGTCGCTGACGTACAGGTTGCCCTCGCGGTCGAAGGCGAGGTCGTCGGGGTTCATCGGCGCCCCGTCGACCGGGCCGGAGAAGAACGTCCGCGGATCGCCGCCGTCCGGGGCCAGGCTCACGATGTCGCCGTGGGCGAAGTCGGTCAGGTACAGCCGCCCGTCGTGCGGGCTGAACTGCGCGGAGGTGTAGGCGCCCCGGTCGTCGGTGTGCACCGGGTGCGCGGTCTTCCTCCGCAGGTCGACACGGTGCACCTTCGGCTTGCCGGCGGGGGCCGTGACGTCGACCACGAGCAGGTCGCCGCGCTCGTCGAACACGGGACCCTCCAGCAGCGTCATACCGGTCTCCGGGTGCGCCGTCGTCAGCCGCATGACCTGCTGGGCGCGGACGGTCCGCTCTCCCGCGGGCTCCGCCGGCGTCACCGGCGTCGTGCGTTCCGTTCCGGTTCCGCACCCGGTGAGGGCCGTCAGGCAGATCGCCGACAGCACGGCGAGTGATCGGATCGGGAGTCGTTCCATGGGGCCGCCCCATCTGTCCGGAGGGTTGGGAAGGCGCGTACGCCTCAACCGGACAGTGTTGTCCGGTTGTTGCTACGGTAGTGCACGTCCCTTCAACTCCCGTGTCCGCGTGCACATCTGACGGTTAATGAGCACAGCGGAACGCATCGGAAGGATCGAGGTCCCCCCACATGACGAACGCCGACGCACCTGCCGGCGAGGCCCTCCTCGAACTGCGCCGCCGCTACCGCCGCGAACGCGAGCGGCGCGTGCGGCCCGACGGTCCGCGCCAGTACCTCCCCGCCGACTCCGGTTCCGGCGCCTTCGCGGCGGACCCCTGGGCACCAGGACCCGACCGGCGCGAGCCGGTGCGCGACACGGTGGACGTCGCCGTCGTCGGCGGCGGCTTCGGCGGAATCCTCGCGGGGGCGCGGCTGCGTCAGCGGGGCGTACGGCGCATCCGGGTCGTCGAGAAGGGCGGCGACTTCGGGGGCACCTGGTACTGGAACCGCTACCCGGGCATCCGCTGCGACATCGAGTCGCACGTCTACCTGCCGATGCTCGACGAGACCGGATACGTCCCGGAGTGGAAGTACGCCCCCGGCGACGAGATCCGGCGTCACGCGGTGCGCGTCGCGGAGGCGTTCGGGCTCCGCGACGAGGCCCTGTTCTCCACCTCGGTCACCTCCCTGGAGTGGGACGACGCGGCCGAGGAGTGGATCGTCGCCACCGACCGGGGGGACGTGTTCCGGGCCGCGTACGTCGTCACGGCCACCGGCACCCTGTCCGAGCCCAAGCTCCCCGGCATACCCGGCATCGAGGACTTCGGGGGCAGCGTCTTCCACACCTCCCGCTGGGACTACGCCGCCACCGGCGGCACCCCGGACGGAGGGCTGACCGGGCTGGCGGGCAAGCGGGTGGGCGTCGTCGGCACCGGAGCCACCGGCGTACAGGTCGTCCCCGAACTGGCCGAGGACGCCGGACACCTCTACGTCTTCCAGCGCACCCCCTCCAGCGTGGACGTGCGGGCCAACCGCCGGACGGCCGCGGAGCACGTCGGTGCCGGCCGTGACGGCTGGGCGGGCGAGCGGCGGGACAACTTCCTGCGCATCGTCTCCGGCGAGGGCGCCGGCGAGGACCTGGTGGCCGACGGCTGGACCGCCTCGGCCGCCCTCCTGGAGAAACTGCTGCCGAGCTTTCGCAGGTCCGGTGATCGGGAGTCCTTCGAAGCGGCCTACGAAGCCGCGGACGCCGCCAAGATGGACGAGATCAGGGCCCGCGTCGACGAGACCGTCGCCGACCCGGACACGGCGGAGCGGCTCAAGCCCTGGTACCGGTACGCCTGCAAACGTCCCACCTTCTCCGACGTCTACCTCCAGACGTTCAACCGGGACAACGTCACACTGGTCGACACCGCCGACACCCACGGCATCGAGCGGATGACCCGCGCGGGCGTCGTGGCCGGCGGCACGGAGTACCCGCTGGACTGCCTCGTCCTCGCCACGGGCTTCTCGGTCGGCGCCTCCGGCATCCACTCCGGCAGGCTCCCCGTCCGCGGGCGGGGCGGCGCCGGACTCCAGGACCTCTGGCGGGCACAGGGGCCGCGGACGCTGCACGGATGCACCGGCAACGGCTTCCCCAACCTGATCCACCTCGGCGGCGCGCAGTCGGCGAGCAGCGTCAACTTCACCCATGTGCTCGACGAGCAGGCCGTGCACGCGGCGGCGCTCGTGGCCGCCGCGGAGGCCGCGGGAGCCGTCGTCGAGCCCTCCCGCGAGTCCGAGGACGCCTGGATCGCGCTCCTCGCGGCGGACGCCCCCGACCACGAGTGGTTCCACGCCGAGTGCACCCCCGGCTACTACAACGCCGAGGGGCGCGGCCGGCCCAACGGCCCGATGTCCTACCCCCACGGCGCGGTCGCCTTCCACGAACTCCTGAGGCGCTGGCGGGAGGAGTCCCTCGGCGAGGCCCTCACGCCCCGCAGGTCCCCCCGCGCGTGACGGCGGACGCCTGCCCGGACGCCCCACAGCGCGTCCGGGCAGGCGTCCGGGCCGCGCGCGCCCGGCCGGTGTGACCGCCGGCCGGGGAACCGGGCGACTCCGCGCGGTCTCACACGGCCGACCATCCGTCGTCGACGGGCAGGATCGCGCCGTTGACGTTGCTCGCGGCGTCCGAGGCGAGGAAGAGGATGGCGGCGGCCTGCTCCTCGGGCTGCGAGACCCGCCCCAGGTTCACGAAGTGCGGACCGAGCACCGCCGGGCCGTGGGCGGCCGGGTCCGCCTGGACGGCGATGCCCGTGGCCGTGCCGCCGGGGCATACGGCGTTCGCGCGGATGCCGCGGCCCCGGTACATGACCGCGAGGGACTTCGTCAGGCCGACCACCCCGTGCTTCGACGCCGTGTAGGCGGCCCCCGCCGCACTGCCCCGCAGGGCGGCCTCCGACGCCGTGTTCACCACGGCGCCGCGGCCCGCGGCCAGCATGTGGGGGAGGACGGCACGGGTGAGCAGGAAGGGAGCGGTCAGGTTGACCCGGATCACCCGCTCCCACTCGGCGTCGCTCACATCGGCCGCCGCCGACATGCTGTCCATGATCCCCGCGTTGTTGACGAGCACGTCCACGCCGCCGAACCGCTCGACCGCCGTGGACGTCACGCGGTCCACCACCGCCTGCTCGCTCAGATCGCCCGCGACGGCCACCGCGACACCGCCCGCAGCCTCGATCTCCCCGGCGACCGCGGTGGCGCCGGCCGCGTTCAGGTCCGCCACGACGACACGGTCTCCCTGCGCCGCGAAGGCCAGGGCGGCTGCCCGGCCGATGCCGGACCCCGCTCCGGTGACGATCACGCTTCTTCCGGTGCGGTCCTCCGCCATGGCTGTTCCCTTCGTCGCATCGCTGTCCCGGTGACAGCACCACGACTTTATGTCTCTCAGTGACATAAAGTCGTGGTGGACAATACACCGGTCACGCAGCACCGGCGCCGGAGGGGACGATGACCACAGCACGCGGACGGACGGGGCGACCCCCGCTGAGCGAGGAGCGCAAGGCCGCCGTCCGCCTGGAGATCGCCCGCGCCGCCGTCGGCCTGTTCATCGCGCAGGGGGTGGCGGCCACCACCGGGGAGCAGATCGGGCAGGCGGTCGGCGTCTCGTCGCGCACCGTCTGGCGCTACTTCCCGACCAAGGAGTCCTGCGTCCGGCCGCTGCTCTCGACGGGCATCGAGGCGATCGCCGCGGCGCTGCGGCAGTGGCCCCCGGGGCGGCCGCTCGACGAGGCCTTCGACGGAATGTGGACGGCGGACGCCGGCCTGGCCGGCCCCGACGTCGGGGCCCTGGTGCGGCTCACCCGCACGGAACCGGGACTGCGGGCGGTCTGGCTCCAGACCCACGACGAGGCGGAACCCGCCTTCGCCCGGGCCCTCGCCGAGCGCGGCCGGCTGCCCGCCGACGACGTGCGTCCCGCGATCTGGGCGGCCATGCTCAACGCCGCCCTGCGCGCGGCGGTCGAACACCACGCCCACCACGTCGACCCCGGCAGCGACGCGGCGCGCGCCCGCGCCGATCTCACGGCCGCGCTGCGCACCGCGCTCGCGGCCGCCGCGGCGGGCATCGCCTGACCGTGCCGCGTCGTCCCGCCGGCGGGCCCGTGGCAGGGCGGCGCCGGCCGGATCGCACCGCCGCGCCGGCCTCCGCGCCCCCTCGCGTCCGCCGCCCGCCGAGGGGTCCTCTATCTGCCGTGGTCCCCGGCCGCGCGGGGCCCGGGTGGTCCGCCGGCCGGGGGCTCCGGCGAGCCGGGCCCGCTCCCGGGTGCCGGCCGTACCGGGGCCGGCTGCGCCTCCGGGGGACCGTGCGTTCGTCCGTCCGCGGGTATCAGCCGTACAGGCCCATGGACGCCTCCGGTCCGGTGGACCCGGTGAGCTTCGTCCGCCGGACGGGCCGGGGCCGGCGCAAGGCCGCCGAGGACACCTCCGGCCCCGCCCGTGCCCGGGCGTCAGTCGCGCATCCCCAGGTACGCCTCCAACGCGGCGGCCCCGGCGAGCATCGCCCGCCCGCGGGCCGACAGCCGCCCGTGCCAGTCGCGCAGGGCGGCCTCCAGCGGTTCGAGGCCGCCCGCCGCACGCACCTGCGCGAGCAGCGTGGCGATCTGCTCCAGCGGCCGGCCGCCGCGCCTCAACTGGTGCGCCAGCCGGGCGTCCCGCACATCCGCCTCCGTGAAGACGCGGTACCCGGTCCGCGGGTCGCGCCTCGGCCGCACCAGCCCGGCACGCTCCCACTTGCGCAGCGTCGCCGGACGGATGCCCAGCTGCCGGGCCAGCGGCCCGATGAACAGGCCGCCGGGGAACGGCGCTTCGCCGGCCGCGGCCCCCGCGCCCGCCCCCAGCTCCGCGAGCGCGTCCTCCACGGCCCGCAGCGTGCGCCGGTCGTCGACGAGCTGGACATGGGTCTCGTCGACGAGCCGCAGCGCCTCGTCGAGGGCGCCCGCGTTCACCGCCCGCATGATGGACGCGGCCCGCTGGTGCCCGTGCCCCGGCAGCAGGGCGAGGAACGCGCGCAGGGCGCCCGCGTGCAGGGGCGCGTACACCCGGTAGCCGCTCGGCGTGCGCGCGGCAGGCGGCAGGATTCCGGCCTCCTCGTAGTTCCTCACCGCCTGGGTGGACAGCCCGTGCCGACTGGCCAGATCCACCGGCCGCAGCCGATCCCCCGTTTGAAGGTTTTTCCCCATACAGCCGTCACCACCGCTGAAAAGTCTCCACCGAAGGTTCAACGATAGCGTTGACGCCATGGCTACGGACATCAAGAAGACCGCCCACGCCCTCGACGCCGCCTCCGTCATCGGGCTGCTCCCGGACCGCCCCCGCGTCCTGGCCCTGGGGGAGCCCACGCACGGCGAGGAGGCCCTGCTCGACGTCCGCAACGAGCTCTTCTTCCGGCTCGTCGACGAGGCGGGCTACCGCACGGTCGCGATGGAGAGCGACTGCATGAAGGGCCTCCTCGTCGACGACTGGGTCACCCACGGCACCGGCACCCTCGACGAGGCCATGGAGCGCGGGTTCAGCCACGGCTGGGGAGCCTCACGGGCCAACCGCGAACTGGTGCGCTGGATGCGGGCGTACAACGACGGCCGGCCCCTGCCCGGCCGGGTCCGCTTCGCCGGGATCGACGGCCCGCTGGAGATGGCCGGCGCCGACAGCCCCCGGCAGGCCCTCACCGCCCTCCACGCCGCACTCGCCGCCCACCTGGACCCGGACCTGCTGCCGTGCACCGCAGCAACACTGGACCGCCTCATCGGCGACGACGCGCGGTGGACCGCCCCCGACCTGGGGTCGGAACCGTCCCTGTCCGTCGGCCGCACGGCAGAGGCCGACCGGCTGCGGCTGCTCGCCCACGACCTCGCCGCGCTGCTCGACACCGAGGCGCCCCACCTGGTCTCGGCAGCCCGGCCCGAGGAGCTGGACAGGGTTCGCCTGTACGCGCGCACCGCCACCGGACTCCTGCGCTACCACGCGGCCATGGCCGACCCCTCCCCGCTGCGCCTGGCCCGGCTGTGTGCCGTGCGGGACGACATGATGGCCCGCGGCCTCCTGGCCGCCGCCGATCGCGGACCGGTCCTCGTGCACGCCCACAACTCCCATCTCCAGCGCGACAAGAGCTCGATGACCATGGGCGGCGCGCCGCTGGAATGGTGGAGCGCCGGCGCCCTGGTGAGTGAGCGCCTCGGCGGGGAGTACGCCTTCCTCGCCACGGCCCTCGGCACCCTCCGGCACCAGGGGGTGGACGTGCCGCCGCCCGGCACCGTCGAAGGACTCCTCTACGCGCTGCCCGGCGACCGCTGTCTCGTGGACCCCGCCGCCCTGTCCGGCGCCCTCGGCCCCGGGCTGCCGGCTCCCCGGACATCCCCGTGGTTCGGCTACGCCACGCTCGACCCGGCCCATCTCCCCGCGATCGACGGCGTCGTGTTCGTCAGGGACGTCCCGGCGGGGTGAATCCCCGCCCGCCGCCGAAGCCGTGCCCTGCGGACGCCGGGGGAGCGGACCGGCCGGCCCGGGGTGCCGAGCCGCGCCTCCCGGCCCGGGAGGCGGCGCACCTCCCGCCCGGCGGACGCGGATCGCCGGCCGGACGGCCGGCGGACCGTCAGGCGGGCTCCACCCGTGCACGCAGCAGGCAGAACTCGTTGCCCTCCGGGTCCGCCAGGACGTGCCAGCTCTCCGTGCCGCTCTGGCCCACGTCGACGGGCACCGCGCCCAGAGCGAGCAGCCTGGCCAGTTCGGCCTCCTGGTCGCGGTCGGTGGCGCTGACGTCGAAGTGCAGGGGGAGCTTGCCCCGGCGCGGGTCGCGCCCCGCGTTCAGCACGACGGTCGGCAGCACCCCGCCGTCCGCGGCGCCCGGCGGGCCGATCTGGATGCTGCCGTCGTCCTCCCGGTCCAGCTCGGCATAGCCCAGCACCTCGCACCAGAAGGCGGCGAGCAGGCCGGGGTCCTCCGCGTCGATCACGAGTTCGCTGATGCGGCAAGCCATGCGCCGATGATAGGTGCGCCGCCGCACGGTGCACCCCGTCCGCACGGGGCCCGCCGGGACCGTGGGGGCCCGCCGGTTACCCGCGCGTGCCGTGCCCCGTGCCGCTCCGGACTCCGGTGCCGCGATTGACAGGCAAGTGGCCACTTGCCTATAACGGAGACGTGGCAGCCGATCCGGACCTGTACAGAGCCCTCGGTGACGCGACGCGGCGCATCATCCTCGACGAACTGGCCGACAGTGACGGCCAGACGCTGTTCGAGATCTGCGGCCGGCTTTCGATGAAGCACGGACTGGCCTCCTCGCGGCAGGCCATCTCGCAGCATCTCGCCGTGCTCGAACAGGCGGGTCTTGTGCGCACGCGCCGCCAAGGGCGGTACAAATTCCACCATATCGACACCAGTCCGCTGCGCTCGATCGTCGAGCGGTGGCCCATCGAGCAACCAGAGGAACCGAGTCCATGATCCGTATCAACATCACCAGCGTGCTCGTCGACGACCAGGCGAAGGCGCTCGCCTTCTACACGGAGAAGCTGGGCTTCATCAAGAAGACCGACGTCCCGGCGGGCGCCGCCCGTTGGCTCACCGTCGTGTCCCCCGCCGACCCGGAGGGCGTCGAACTCCTCCTGGAGCCCGACGGGCACCCGGCCGCGGGCCCGTTCAAGAGCGCCCTGGCCGCCGACGGCATCCCGTTCACGCAGTTCGCCGTCGACGACGTGCACGCCGAGGTCGAGCGGCTCAAGGGCCTGGGTGTCGAGTTCACCCAGGAGGCCACCGACCTGGGGCCGGTGGTCACGGCGGTCCTCGACGACACCTGCGGCAACCTCATCCAGATCGCCGCCATGAAGTAGCGGCACAAGGGAGGCGCACAAAGCGGCGGCCGGGTTCTCAGGGGCCGGTGCGGTCCCGGCGTCCCGCCGGTGCGGCCGTCCGCGGCCGCACCGGCCCCGGCGAGGCAGGAGCCTGGTCCCGTCCCACGAGGAGCGGCACCAGGACCGAGGAGCGGTGGTCCACCCGGTAGGCCTCGCGCCGGGACGGGTGGACCGACCGGCGGGCGAGGCAGAGCGCGCCCGCGGGCACGTGGCACGTCGTGCAGGGCACCGCGTAGACACCGTGCCGGAACCGCGCGGCGGTCGTGTGCGCGGCGTCGTGGGCCGCGTCGGCGGCAGGGGACGGAAGAATGGCCGAAGTCACGGAGGGTGTCTCCTGTCGCTGCGAGCGGGCCGCGCGCAGCCCTGGTCTCCTGGCGTGTGTCCGCCGGTTGCTCATACGGTGCCCCGGATCCGGCCGTTCACCGGCCCGCCCGCGAATTCGTCCGGCCCGCCGATGCGTCGCGCCCGCGGATGCGTCCGGTCGCGGGCTGTTCCCGCCCGGCGGCTCGGTGTGCGCGGACCGGGCACCGCCCCCGCTGCGGCCGTTACACCGGGCCCAGGTCGGCGTGGACCAGGTCGTGGTCCGAGTAGTCGCTGGGGCGGACGCGGTGTTCGAGCGGCACGATGCCGCGCAGGAAGATGTAGTCGAACTTGCTGCGCCAGTCCGTGGTCGTCCGGCAGTCGCCGACCGGCGAAGGGCGGCACTGGGGATCGGTGTCCGTGGCGAGTGCCCACACCCGGGCGAGCTCCGGGGCGTCGGGCACGGCGTTGAAGTCGCCGAGCACGATCGCGCGTTCGTACGGCTCGACGGCGGCGGCGAGGACCCGGGTCTGCTCCGCGCGGACCGATTCCTGGCGCCGCTGCGCGAGATGGGTGTTGAACACGCGCACGGGCGAACCGCCCACGGTGGTGGTGACGGCCATGTAACCGCGGTCCTCGGAGCCCCCGTCCGGATACTCCACGCTGATGCGGTCCGTCATCGGGGCCGCCGACAGGATGGCCTGCCCGTAGCCGCCGGGGTCCCACGGGAGCCCGCCGCAGCGGCCCCAGTTCTGCAGCACGGGCCCGTACTCGACGTGGTAGACCAGCCCGTGACGGCGCTCCAGGTCCTCCCGGATCTTCCTGACGTCGCGGACGCACGCCTCCTGGAGGCCCACGACCTGGGGCGCGTACGCGGCGATCTCCGCCGCGCGGTCGCCGTTGCCCGCGTCGCAGGGGTTGCAGAGGTTCCAGGTCATCACCCGGTTCGGCACGGCGTCCCGGGCCGCCTCCGCGGGCAGCGCCCCGGCGGAGAGGGCCCCGCTCGGCGCGCTGGGGCCGACGAGCACCATGCCGGCCACGACCGCGGCACCCGCGAGCAACCGCGTGCCCCTTCCGAACACCGTCGCCTCCCGAGGGTGAACACACGCCTGTGACGTCTCCAGGCACGAGGTTATGCGATGGGGGCGGCGGCGAGCCGCGGCGGCCCCGGTCCTCCCGCGGCGCGGTGCCCGTCCCGTGTGCGGAAGGGCCCGACGGGCGGTTCCCCCTGAGCGCCGCGACGGCGGTCCGGCCGACCTGCACGGCCGTCCTCCACGGCCGTCCAGGACGGCGGTGAGGGCACACGCCGACGGCTCCCGCCCCGCACAAGGCGGGAGGGGAGCCGTCCGGGGTGGCTCGTACGCGCGGTCGCCCGGTGTGTCAGGCGCGGCGGCGCGAACGGCCGCCGGTGACGAGCCGGTAGAGCACGAGCAGGATGAGCGATCCGACGATCGCGGCGATCCAGGTGGATATCTCGAAGAAGCCGTCGACGGAGTCGACCCCGAAGACCACCTTGCCGAGCCAGCCGCCGAGCAGACCGCCCGCGATGCCGATGAGCATGGTGACGATGACGCCGCCGGGGTCCTTGCCCGGCATGATCGCCTTGGCGATGGCGCCCGCGAGCAGGCCGATGATGATCCACGCGATGATGCCCATACCGCATCTCCATCCCTCAGTGCAAGAGCTGTCTCAGCTCATCTTCTGCACCGTCTGGGCCATGCCAAACCTGCCATCGCCCACCGGTCTCGCACGGTGCGCCCGCGGCCCGGAGAGGGGCGAGCGCATGGGAGCCCGGGCCCGGGCGCGGTCAGTCCGCCGGCCGGTCGTGCGGAGCGCCGGCGCTCCCGGGGTCGGTGCCGGGCGGTGCCGCCGTCCCGGACCCGCCGGGTGTGCCGGAGGTGGTGTAGAGGACGGCGCGGGCCTGCTCGGCGGCCCGGCCCAGGCTCTCGCCGACGAAGTCGAGGAAGCGGGCCACGTTCTCCAGGCGGGTGGCGGCGGGGGTGCCGGGCCCGAGGACGCCGACGCCCTCACGTGCGATCTCGACCTGCTGGGCGAGGGAGCGCACGCTGGCCTCCATGGACTGGTACCAGAGGTCGTCGTCGATGACATAGCGCTCGCGACGGCCCTCGTCGCGTTCCCGGCGGACCAGCGACTGGCTCTCCAGGAAGGTGATCGACTTGGAGATCGTCGCCGGGCTGACCTCGAGGCGCCGCGCGAGTTCGGCGGCGGTCATGCTGCCGGTGTCGGTGGTGAGGAGGGCGACCATCACCCGGGCCATCATCTTGGGCAGGCCCGACTGCATCATGACGGTCGTGAAGGTCTCCTCGTACGCGCGCACGGCGTCGGCGTCGCGTCCGTGCGGCTGGGGGACCGGGTCCGAGGGCCGGGGTGCCGTCCCCTTCCGCCGGTGGGCGCGCTGTTCCGTGGCCCGGTGCGCCAGGTCGGCGCGGTACCCGGTCGGGCCGCCGTTGCGCATCACCTCGCGGGTGATCGTCGAGGTGGGGCGGTCGAGGCTCCTCGCGATCTCCGCGTACGCGAGGCCGTCGGCCAGTCCCAGCGCGATCTGCTGACGGTCCTTCTGGGTGAGCCTGCCTCCCGGCACCGTGTCCTCCTCCGTGTCGTACACCGCGTACACCGGGCGCCAGCATAGCGTTCAGTCTCTCATCATTGCAACAATCCCGGCGTACTCTGTTGCGTTAATTGACGGGTCGATGCAATGAAATGGGACACTTGAGCTGCGCTGATCGTGCAACTGTGCAACGAGATAGTTGCGCAATCGTCGAACGCAACGTAGCGTTTGCGATGTCAGAAATTATGGATCGCAAGGAGGACGCCATGCAGTCGTTCGACACCCCCGCCCCCGTCGCCGCCGTCCTGGACGTCCCCGCCGGGCGCGTCCAGGTCATCGCCGCCGACCGTCCGGACACGGTGGTCGAGGTCCGGCCCATGAACGCGTCGAAGTCGCGGGACGTCAAGGCCGCGGAGCAGGCGGAGGTCGTGTACGAGGACGGTGCGCTGCGCGTCGGCGTGCCGGTGAGGAACCGTCACCTCGGCCCCTCCGGCGCCGTCGAGGTGACGGTCCAGCTGCCGGCCGGCTCACGGGTCGAGGGGAAGGCCGACGCGACCGAGTTCCGGATCGTCGGACGCGTCGGCGACGTCGCCTTCGACGGCGCGTACCGGCACATCAAGATCGACGAGGCCGCGAGCGTCCGTCTCACCGCCGTCGACGGGGACGTCGAGGTCGGGCGGCTGAACGGGCCCGCGCAGATCAGCACCCAGCGCGGCGACATCAGGATCACCGAGGCCACCGGCGGCGCGGTCGTGCTGCGCACCCGGTCCGGGGACATCACCGTGCAGGCCGCCGCCGGTGTCCCGGCCACCCTGGACGCGGGCACCTCGCTCGGGCGGGTCAGCAACCGGCTGAAGAACGACGGCACCGCCCGGCTCACCGTGCACGCCACCACCGACCGCGGCGACATCTCCGCCCGGAGCCTCTGAAGCCGGTGCGCACGGCACACGCGCCGTCCCCGTCCCAGCCGTCCCCGCGCGCGTCCCCGTCGCCGACGGATCAGGTGCCGGCGTCCCGGTGGTCCGCCCCCGGCACACCGCCGGGACCGGTCGACGCGCCCGCCGGTACCGCGGGCAGGTCCGCCGGCCGGGGCGATCAGGCCGCCCCCACGCGTTCCGTCTCCGCGTCCAGCGCCGCGCACAGCCAGTCGTGCGCGGCGCCCGGGGTCGGCGCCGAGGGGCCGAAGAGGACGGCGGCCTGCTGCCAGTAGAGGTCGATCCGGGGGTCGGCGGCGAGCTGGCCGCCCAGGCGCCGCCGGAACGCGGGGGTGCTCCGCTCCCCGCACGCCGCGGCGTAGACGGCGACGAAGCAGTCGAGCGCCGGTCCCGGGCCCGGGGAACGCCGCGCCAGCAGCTCCGACGCGGCCAGCGCGTACGCCTCCGGCAGCCCTTCGTAGACCACCGACGCCCGGTAGCCCCCGTCGCTGCGGTGCGCGGTGGGCTGGCACGGGACACCGCCGGTGCAGGGCCCGGACACCAGGGCGTGCAGCCGCGCGAAGGCCAGCACCTCGGCGGGCGTGGGGTCGTCGGGCGGCGGCGGCACGGCGTGGTCGACGACCTCCGCGACCACGCGGGCCGGCAGCCGCGGAGGCAGCCAGCGACGCCAGAACCGGGCGAGCGAGGCGGTGCTCGGCGGCGAGGCGACCGCCCCGACCAGACGCAGCCGTTCGGCACGCTCCCCGGGCGGGGAGTCACCGACCAGCCGCAGCGCCGCGTCCCTCCACCGCAGCGCCGTCAGCTGTGAGCCGACCTCCCGCAGCTGCCCCGCGACGGCGTCCTCCAGCGTCCTGCCCGGCACGTCCTCCTCGGGGTCGAGCACCCGCGCCACCTCGGTCACCGGCAGGCCGAGCCCGCGCAGGGAACGGATCAGCCCGAGCCGCTCCAGTGCCTCGGGGCCGTATCGCCGGTGGCCGCCCGCGCTGCGGCCGGCCTCGGGCAGCAGGCCGCGGTCGGAGTAGAAGCGGACCGTCTTGACGGTGGCACCCGCACGGGCCGCGAGTTCGCCGATGCTCCACCGGCCGTCGGGCATCACGACTTGAACCTCCCTCTGGGGGAGTTCCTACGGTACCGGCGTCGGCGGCCGCACCTCCACGGTCCGGGCCCACCGCACGACGTTCTGTGAGGAGGCGTCCATGAGCACGTTCGTCCTGGTGCCGGAAGCGCACACCGGTGGCTGGATCTGGCACGAAGTGGTGTCCCTGCTGCGGGAGTCGGGGCACACCGCGCACCCCGTGACCCTCACGGGCATGGGGGACCCGCTGCGTCCGGCCCGGCCGGACACCGGCCTCGGCACCCACATCGCCGACGTCGTACGGGCCGTCGAGGAGCTGCAGGCGCCGCAGGTGGTCCTCGTCGGCCACGGCTACGGCATCCATCCCGTCCTCGGGGCCGCCGACCGGCTCCCGGAACGCGTCGCCAGGATCGTGTACCTGGACGCGGGGCTGCCCCGGGACGGCGACCCGCCGGCCGTCCTCGTCCCCGACGAGCGGGTCCGCGACCAGCTCGCCGCGGGCGTCCCCGGCACCCCCGCGCCGTCCGGCGGAGCCCATCTCGTCGACCCGCCCGACGCGGCGTCGTGGCACCGCTGGGGCAGCACCGACGGGGTGAGCGCCGAAGGGCTGGACCGCCTCGCGTTCCTCGCCGCACCCCAGCCGGCGGCCACCCTCACCGAGCCGCTGGTGCGCTCCGGGGCGGCCGGCGACCTGCCCACCACCGGTGTCCTGTGCACCGCCAACGGATCGAGCATCGCCCTGGTCGAGCAGGCGGTCGCCCTCGGCGACCCGCGCCTGCAGGCGCTCACCGCATCCGGTGTCACGTTCTTCGAACTCGCCACCGGCCACTGGCCGATGCTGTCCACCCCCGGCGAACTGGCCCGGGTGCTGGAGGAGGCGGCACGGGGAGAGGGGCACCGCATCGTGAGGACCCCGCGTGAGAAGGCCCCCCACCTGCGTCCCTTCCTCCTCGACGTCCCCGCCTGCCCGCGCGAGCGGACCGGTGCACTCGACCTCTACCTGCCCGCGGCGGACGGCCCGGTGCCCGCCGTGGTCCTCGTGCACGGCGGACCCGTCCCCGAGGGCACGCGTCCGACACCCCGCGACTGGCCCGCGTACACCGGCTACGGCCGCCACCTGGCCGGACGCGGCGTCGTCGCGGCGATGTTCGACCACCGGCTGCACGACGTCCGGGACTACCCCCGCGCGGCCGACGACGTCGCCGCGGCGGTGGCGGCCGTGCGCGCCGACCCGCGCGTCGACGCGGACCGGGTGGCGCTCTGGTTCTTCTCCGGCGGCGGACTGCTCAGCGCCGACTGGCTCGCGGCGCCCCCGCCGTGGCTGCGGTGCCTCGCGGCGACCTACCCCATCCTGGAGGCGCTGCCCGGCTGGGGGTCCACCGGCCGGGCGTTCCGGCCCGCCGAGGCGCTGCGGGCAGCGGGCGACCTGCCCGTCGTCCTCACCCGCGTCGGCCGGGAACACCCCGGCATCGCCGCCACGGTCGCCGCCTTCACCGAGGCGGCCGACGCCTGCGGCGCCGCGCTGGAGATCGTCGACGTCCCCCACGCGCAGCACGGATTCGAGACGATCGACCACACCCAGGAGGCACGGGACGCGGTGCGGACGGCGGCCGGTGCGGTCCTGCGCCGGCTGCTCGGCTGATCCGCCCCGGTCGGACGGCCGCCCCCGGCCGGGCGGTTGCCGCCCCCGCCGGACGGCGGCCGCCGACGGGCCCGCGCGGCGAACCGCGCGGGCCGGTGACCGCGCCGGCGCGGCGCGCGTGACGCGTCCGCTCACCGCCCCCCGACGACGTCGTCGATGGCGTGGTCGAGGATCTCCAGGCCCAGGGAGAGCTCGTCCTCGCCGATGGTCAGCGGCGGCGCGATCCGGAAGACACCGCCCATCCCGGGCAGCTGGACGATGTTCATGTGCAGCCCCAGCTCCAGGCAGCGCCGGGTGATGCGGGCGCCCACCAGGTCCGTGCTCGTCCCCGTGTCGTACGAGGCGTCGAGCTCGATGCCGGCCAGCAGACCGCGGCCGCGCACGTCGCCGACGACCGGGTGGCGCTGCTGGATGTCCAGCAGGCCGTCCCGGAGCAACCCGCCGAGCTCCGCGGCGCGTTCGTCGAGCCGCTCGGCGGCCAGGACGTCGAGGACGGTGTTGCCGACCGCGGCGACCAGCGGGTCCGCGACATGGGTGGTGAAGAAGAGATAGCCGCGCTCGTGCGCGGCCTGCTCGATCTCGGCGCTGGTGACCACCGCCGCGAGCGGCAGGCCGGCGCCCAGCGTCTTGGAGAGGGTGAGGATGTCGGGGACGACGCCGTCGCGTTCGAACGCGTACCAGGTCCCGGTCCGGCACAGCCCGGTCTGCGCCTCGTCCAGGATGAGGAGCATGCCGCGTTCCCGGCACTTGTCCCGCAGGGCGGCGAAGTAGCCCGGCGGCGGCTCGATGATGCCGCCGGAGCTGAGGATCGGCTCCACGATGCACGCGGCGAGGCTCCCGGTGGACTGCGCGTCGATCAGGTCGAACGCGAAGTCCAGCTGGCGGCGCCAGTCGTGCGAACCGTCGGGCAGGGTGAAGTCCGGGCGGTACGCGTGCGGCGCGGGGATCGCGAAGTTCCCGGGGGCGCCCGGACCGTAGCCCTTGCGCCCGGCGCTGTAGGTGGCGGACGCCGCGGCCTGCGTCATACCGTGCCAGGACCGTGCGAACGAGACGATCTCGTGGCGTCCGGTGACCAGTTTGGCCATCCGGATCGCCGCCTCGTTCGACTCCGCACCGGTCGTCAGCAGCAGCGCCTTCTCCAGCGGCGCGGGCAGGGTGCCGGCCAGCCGCCGCGCGAGGTCCACCACGGGCCGGCTGAGCATGCCGCTGTAGAGGTGGCTGACGGTCGTGATCTGCCGCTGCACGGTCTCCACGATCGCCGGGTGCGCGTGCCCGAGGATCGCGCTCATCTGCCCCGAGGTGAAGTCGAGTATCCGCCGCCCGTCCGCGGTGAAGACGAAGCTGCCGGACGCGTGGTCGATCACCTCGCGGCAGAACTCGCCGCCGTAGCGGACCAGATGCCGGTCGGCATCGGCCCAGAAGGTGTCGTGCGACAGGGCGTCGTGCGGGGCGTTCGTGTCCGTCGTAGAGGTCATGCCGCGACGGTAGGCGCGCTCCGATGCACACGTCCATCGAGTCTTTCCGGCTTTCCTGTTCGGAAGATCCGCACAACAATGGCGGCGTGATGAACCCCTGGAGGCTGCGGCTGCTCAGCCTGCTCGACGCGCTGGGCACGGTACGGGCGGTCGCCGAGGCCGCCGGTCTCAGCCCGTCGAGCGTCTCCCAGCAGCTCGCCGTGCTGGAGACGGAGATGCGCACGCAGCTCATCGAACGCACCGGCCGCCGGGTCAGACTCACCTCGGCCGGCCTGATCCTCGCGCGGCGGGCGAGGGACGTCCTCGACCACATGGACAGCGTCGAGGCGGAACTGCGCGGCTTCGGCCGGGAGCCCGCCGGGCGGGTCCGGCTGGGCGCGTTCCAGAGCGCGGTCCACACCCTCGCCGTACCGGCCGTGAGCCGGCTCGCCTCCCTCCACCCCCACCTCGAGGTGGAACTCCTCGAACTCGAACCGCACGACAGCCTGCCGGCGCTGCGCGGCGGCGAGGCCGACATCGTCATCACCACCACCGACTTCGACGAACAGCCGCTCGGCGAGGACATCGACCTGCTGCCGCTCGCCACCGACCCGGTCCTGCTCGTCCTGCCGCCCGGACACCCCGGATCCGGACGCGGCCCGGCCGACCTCGCGGCGTACGCGGACGAGCCGTGGTCCTTCGACGTGCCGCAGTCGTACATGGCCGGCCTCGCGCTGCGGCTCTGCCGGCAGGCCCGCTTCGAACCGCGGGTGGTGAGCAGGTTCGCCAACTACATGCTGACCCTCCAGCACGTCGAGGCGGGTCTCGCGGTCGCGCTGCTCCCCGGCATGGCCGTCGACGCCGGCCGCTACCGCGTCACCACCCGGGAACTGGCGGCCCCGGTGACCCGCTCCATCACCGCGGCCATCCGCCGCACCTCGCCGCCCCGCACGGCGGTCCAGGCGGTCCTCGACGCCCTGCGGCGCGTCTCGGGTCCGGCGCCCGCGGGGGCCTGAGGCCCGCCTGGCCCTGAGGCCCGGCGGGCCGCTCCCGGTCTCAGATCCGGTGCGACGGTCCCGCGGGCGCCTTTCACGGAACTCCCGGCCCAAACCGGCGCTCGGAGCGCCCGGACCGGGCACGGGGGCGCAGGCCCCGGCCGGAGTGATCTTGTGCGCCGCCTGGCGGCGGGCGGCGGCGGGCAGGTTCATCCCGGCACCCGGCACCGGGAACGAGGGAGACACGCGATGGCCAGTGGGTTCCAGTGGGCGAAGATCCAGGCGATGTTCGACGCCTTCGACGTGGACGGCAGCGGATATCTGGAGGAACGCGACTTCGAGGCGCTGGCCGCCCGGTGGGGCAGCCTGCCGCGGGTCGCCGAGGGGTCCGAGCTGGCGTCGAGGGTCGAGGCCGTGATCATGGGCTGGTGGTACCTCCTGGCGGAGGCCGCGGGCCCGCAGCGGCCCGCGCGGATCGACATGACCGGGCTGATGGCGATGGTCGACCGTCTGCCGGCGATGCGGGAGGACGTCGCGGCGACGGCCGACACCATCTTCGACGCCGTCGACGAGAACGGCGACGGCCGGATCTCGCGCGCCGAGCACCAGCGGCTGATCGACACCTGGCACGGCCGCGCGACGGCGACGGGCGACGTCTTCGACCGTCTGGACGAGGACGGTGACGGCTACCTCGAACGCCCCCGATTCGCCGTGCTGTGGACACAGTTCTGGATCAGCGACGACCCGGACGAGCCCGGCAACGCGGTGTGCGGCCCGCTCGCACCGGCCGCCTGACAGCACGCCGCCCGACACCACACGGACGGACACCACGCCGTCCGCCACGACACCGCCTGACACCGCGCCGGCCGGCCGAGCCCGCCGCGGGCCCGTCCGCCGGAAGTCCGTCCGCGCCGGCCCCGTCCCGCTGCCCCGGAAAATGGGGGCGAGCGGACGGGGCACCCGTGCTCCAATGGGCCGCATGGTGTCCCCCGACCGTCTCCTCGCCTTCGCCGCGCTGTCGTTCCTGCTGATCGTGATCCCGGGGCCCAGCGTGCTCTTCGTCATCGGGCGCGCCCTGGCCCAGGGCCGGCGTGCCGCGCTCACCACCGTGGTGGGGAACACGCTGGGCGCCTGCGTGCTCGTCGTGGCCGTGGCACTGGGGGTGGGGTCGGTCGTCGAACGATCCGTCCTCGTCTTCACGCTGCTGAAGCTGGCCGGCGCCGCGTATCTGGTGTACCTCGGGGTGCGGGCCTGGCGGCAACGGAGTTCACTGCGGGCGGCGTTCACCGCGGACGGGTCCGGGCAGGGCGGGCTGCGTACCCTGTGGGAGGGGTTCGCGGTCGGCGTGGCCAACCCCAAGACGATCGTGTTCTTCGCCGCGGTGCTCCCGCAGTCCGTCGACCGCTCCCAGGGCCACGTCGTCCTGCAGATGCTGGTGCTCGGCCTGGTCTTCAACGTCATCGCTCTGGCCTGCGACAGCCTGTGGGGCCTGGCCGCGTCCACCGGACGGGACTGGTTCGCCCGCTCGCCGCGGCGGCTCTCCCTCGTGGGAGGGGCCGGCGGACTCACCATGATCGGTCTCGGCGTGAGCGTCGCCGTGACGGGCCGCAAGGACTGACGCCGGCGCACGCGAGCAGACCTGCCCCTGCTCCTCGAACGGTTCCGCCACGGTGGACCAGGCGTTCGCGCACCTGCGGCGAGGCGGACCGCCCGGTGTCCACCGGGCGGTCTCGGGCCCCGGCCCCGCGGAGCACGAGCCGCGCCGCACGCGCCCGCCGCACGCGCCGCACCGCACCCCTCGCGGCGGGCGGCCGGACGTCCGATCCGGGGCGCGGCCACGGTGCCGGCCCACCGAACCCCCGCTCCGGCGGCCGCCGTGCCCGGTTCACACGGAGTCCGCTCCCGCCGCGTGCACGGGGGCGGCCGGGGCGGACTCCTCCGGCGCGAGGACGATCACCTGGTCCGCGTCCTCCCAGACGCGCGCGTACACCTTGGGCGGGTTGATCCGTACACCGTGCCCGGGGGCTTGACCGGCCCGGGCCGCCGACCGGTAGCCGATCGCGCACGCGCCCCGCCGGGAGGCCGCCTCCACGACGGTGGCGAACGAGACCGGGAGGCCCGTCCGGACGAGGTCGCCCGCCGGCAGCAGGCGGATCGTGCTGCCGCCGGGCCCGGTCAGCTCCTCGAACACGGCGGCCAGCCGCGGGTTCTGGGAGATCTGCGTCATCAGCAGGCCGGTCAGCGTCCCGCTGACGACGACGTCCGCGCCAGGCGGCACCGGGGCGATGAGCCGGTTGCGGTCGTCGGTCAGCTCCGTGACGACGTGGACCCGTGTGCCCGTCGCCCGTTCCCGGGCGCGCAGGTGGAGGAGGGTGACGAGGGTCCGGTCGTCGGGATCGTCCAGCCCGGGGGGGCGGTCCGGACCGATGACGATCACCCCGTGGCAGCCTGCCAGATCCAGCCCGTCCACGGTCTCGCGCAGCGTCGGGTCGCCCTCCCGCAGGACGACTTCGAGCCCGCCGCCGGCCCTGCGGCCGGCGGCGCGCAGCGCGGCCACCGTGGCGGCCCTGCGCTCGGTCACCACTTCCAGGGACGAACCGGGCGGTGTCGCGCGGGCGAGCTGCTCCACGATCCGGCCGGCCCTGCGGTTCCAGCCGAGCAGCACCAGGCGCCGGGGTGCAGGCGCCCGGTGCGGGCGCTCGCCGGCGACGGCCGTCGGGTCGTACGGGGCGGCCACCGGCGCCGGACGCGTCGCCTCCCGGTCCCGGGCGATGACGACCAGCTCGTCGCCGTCCGCCAGCCGGAGCGCCGCGGGCGGCCCCAGGGTGAGACCGCCGTCCGCGTGCGCCACGCCCACCGCGCTGGACACGGGACACGCCGCGGCCGCCTCCCTGAACGTCCGCCCGGCCAGCGCCGGTTCCCGCACGGTGTGGAACTCGTCGCCCGCGAAGTCCAGCAGTTCACGGTGGACGAGGGAGAGACCGGGCCTGCGGGCGCACTGCACCAGCAGCCGGGCCGACACGTCGTCGATCTCCAGCACCGTGGCCCCCGGCCCGCCCGCGAGCCGGGCAGCCGCCAGGCAGCGGTCGTCCCGCACGGCGGCCACGACCGGCAGATCGCGGTCCTCGCCGACGACGGCGCGCAGCGACAGCAGCGTCTTGACGACCTCGGCGTCCCCGGCCGGGTCGTCGCGGGGCAGGACCAGCACGGAGCCGGCGGTCGCCGGGCTGACCCGGGCCAGGGCCGCGGGGTCCGTGGGCCGCCCGCTGCGCACCACCAGCCGGACGCGGCCCGTGCAGCCGATGCCGGACCGCAGCTCCTCCTCCATCTCGGCCGGATCGCGGTCGGCGAGGACCGCCACGATCCCCGGACGCCTGCCGCCCTGCGCGGCGACCAGTTCGGCGACGACCGTGTGCGTCTGCTCGGACCAGCCGAGAACCACCGTGTGGCCGCGCTCCAGGACCGTCGAGTGGCCCCGGCGCAGTGCGATCAGCCGGTCGGTGATCCCCGCGGTGATCAGGCTGACCAGCGTCGAGACGTAGAAGAGCGCGACCAGGGCGAGCAGCACCGACAGCGCGACGCGCAGCGGCGGCCCCACCTCGCCGCCGAGCCGCATCGTCTGCCCGGTGCTGCGCCAGACGGCGGCGATCTTCGACCCGGTGGCCACAGGCGCGCCCCGGTCGGTCCAGACGAGCAGTGCGCTGACCGGCACCACCACCACGAGGCAGGCGAGGGCGAGCCAGCCGACGAGGGCCGCGGTGCCGCGGGCCAGCGTGGTGTCGAACCAGTAGCGGACGCGGGCCTCGACGGCGCCGCGCACACCGGAACGCGGGCGGGCGGCCGCCGGTCGTGGGGCGGTGGGACGGGGGGTGGGCCGATGACGTCCCGGCGTCGTGGCCCGCTGCCGGGGAACGGCCCGGTCTCCTTCGTTGCGCACACCGGCAGCGTGCCGGGCGGGCGGCCGCGGCGGGGCGATCCCGGGGCGCATTCATCCCATCGTGATCACTCGCCCGTCCCGCGCACGCGCATCCGGGCCGGGGCCCTCAGCCGAAGACGGCGTCCAGGATCTCCTCCACCCAGTGGCGCACCTGGTGGCGACGGTTGCAGAACCGTTTCGGGCGACGCCGGCGCGGGTCGAGCGGTCGCCGGCACTGCTTGCACGTTCTCGTTGCCCCCATGGCCGGTCACCCTATCCGCCAGGGCCTCGCGCCCGTGCCGCGTCCACCCCCGCTCCGGGCGGTCGCGCAGCCCCTCCTGTCCGGCATGCGAGACCCGTCGCGGTCACTCGTCGGCACTTCCTCCAATGCCTGCCGCAAACGCCATGGAGGCTCCCACGATCTTCTTGCACATGCGAGATAATCAGCTCTACGGTGGCGCACATGCAGCACCATTGCGCCACAGGGCGTGCAGTCGCCGGTCCTCCTCCCGGCCTGCCGCACCCGACGCGCACCGTTCCTCGTCCCCAAGGAGCCAGACCCTGATGTCCCTCGCCCTCACCGGACGGCGCGCCGTCGCGGCCGTGTTCACCGCGGCACTCCTCGTGCCCCTGGCCGCCTGCGGCAGCGACGGCGGCGCCGAAAGCGCCGGCGGTTCCACGGCCTCCGGCGTCGATCTGACGGTCCTCGCCGCGGCCTCGCTCACCGACGTGTTCAAGACGGCCGGCGCCGCCTACGAGAAGGCCCACCCCGGCACGGAGATCACGTTCTCCTTCGCCGGCTCCCAGGAGCTCGTCTCCCAGGTCTCCCAGGGATCACCCGCCGACGCGCTGGTCACCGCCGACACGAAGAGCATGGACAAGGTGAAGGGCGAGACCGGCACCCCGGTGGTCATCGCGAAGAACCGCCTCGTCATCGCCACCGGCGAGGGCAACCCCCACAAGGTCGGCGCGCTGAAGGACCTCGCGGACCCCGGTCTCAAGGTCGTCCTCGCCGCGCCCGAGGTCCCCGCGGGCAAGTACAGCAAGCAGATCCTCGACGCCCAGGGCCTCACGGTCCGGCCGGTGTCCCAGGAACCCAGCGTGCGCGCCGTGCTGAGCAAGGTCGAACTCGGCGAGGCCGACGCCGGACTCGTCTACCGGACCGATGCCGACAGCGCCCCGGACAAGGTCGACGCGGTGGACATCCCCGACGCGCAGAACGCCGTGGCCGAGTATCCCGCCGCCACCCTGAAGGAATCACGGCACGCCGAGGCGGCCGCCGCCTTCGTCGCCTGGCTGTCGTCGCCCGAGGGCCAGAAGATCCTCCGCGACGCGGGCTTCCAGGCCCCGTAGACCGTCAGCGGTCACCTCGGCCGTCCCGGTCGCCCGGTGTGACCGCGCGGCCTTCCCGCCGGCCCGGCCGCACGGTCACACCGGGCAGCCCGCACGGAGGCACCACCCGCCGTGCGCCGGAAGGCCCCCGCCCCGCGCCCGGGGGCTGCCGCCCGCCGCCCTGCGGAGCGCGGGCGCGGCGTGTCGCGGGCCCGCGACACGCCGCCGTCCGCGACGATCAGGCGCGTGCAGGGCGACGAGGAGCGGCGCACGACACCCGACGGCCATTTCGTCGTCGTGCGCGGCCGCAGATGGCGGGCGACCGACCCCGCCGTGCCGGACGACCCGGCGGCACGGCTGCGCAGCCACCTCATGGCGGCCCGCCGCGCCGTGCGCGCCGCCCTCGCCGACAACGACCAGGACGCCGAACGCGCCGCACGGTCGCGGGTGCACCGCGCGAAGGTCGCGCTCGGCGAGCGCGGAACCCCGTGGTGGGAGCAGTCCGCCGAGGAGCGCGAGCAGCGGTGGCGCGACGGGCTGGCCGCTCTCGACGGGTGAGGTTTCCCCGGGGCGGCTCGGGCTGCCCGGGGGCTTGCCTGCGCGGTGTGTTCGTGCCGTCTGTGCCGGGACCGGGCGGGACCGGGTTCCGGTCGTCTGCCGGGGAGCGCGAGCAGGGTGGCGCGGTGGGGTCGCCGCGCTCGACGGCTGAGGTTCCCCGGGGCGGGCCAGGGCCGCGCGGGCACGTCCGCCGGGTGCGCCCGCGGCATCCGCCCCGGGGCCGGCCGCCCACCACGGACCGCCCGCCCCGGACCGCCGGTGACGCCCCGCCCGCCCCGCCCCTGCGGCGCCCCGGGACCTTCGGCCCGCCCGGCGCGGACCCGCCCTCCGCCCCGCGCCGGTGAGAGGTCACTCCTCCTCGGCGCAGCCGATCCCGCTCAGCCCCTCCCGCGCGAGGCCCGCCTGCCGCGGGTGGTCACCGGCCCCCGGCAGCGAGAGCGCCGTGCGGAACTCCCGCCGCGCCTCCGTGTGGCGGCCCGCCTCCGCGTACGTGCTCCCGAGGCGGACGCGCACCTCCATCTCCAGGCCCGTGCTCGACTGCGGGGTGAGCGCGGCCAGCGCCTCGTGGTGGGCGTCGACCGCCGCGTTCAGGCCGCCCCGTACCTGTTCCACCGCCGCGAGGCGTGACAGGCTCGCCGCGCGCAGCGGCAGATCCCCTGCCGCGCGGGCGAGTCCGGCCGCCCGCAGCAGGAGGTCGCCCGCCTGTGTGTGCCGGCCGGCGGCGAGATGGGCGTCCGCCGAGAAGCACAGCACGTTGCTCAGGATCCTGGGCCGGCCCGCCTTCTCGGCGATGGCGAGGGCCGTCTCGCCGAGCCCGGCCGCCAGATCGTGACGACCCGTCAGGGACCGTACCGCGCCCAGACTGCAGAGCGCCATCGTGCTCAGCCAGACGTCGTCGAGCCCGGACGTGAGCTCCACGGCCTCCTCCAGCAGGGCGGCCGCATCGTCCGTGCGGCCCAGCACCCACTCCGCGACCCCCGTGCCGGTGACCGCGGCGGCCCTCTCGCGCGGACCGCCACCGTCGTGGCGCAGAGCTTCGGCGAACCAGACGCGGGCCTGCTGCGGCCTTCCCAGGTACACGTCGACCATGCCGAGGCAGTTGCGCAGCGCGGCGGGCATCCGCCGGTCGACGGCCCGGTCCGCGCACGGCAGGGCGAGATCGAGAGCGGCACGGCACTCGTGGTACTGGCCCAGGCGCACGAAGTGGTCGGCCAGCGCTTCGGCGATGCGGCAGGCGTCGTCGAACCGTTCGGCCGCGACGGCGCACGCCACCACGCCGACCAGTTCTCCGCCGACCGCTTCGAGCCAGGCCGCGGCCTCCCGCCGGCCGCCGAAGGGCGAACCGCCGCCGCCCGGCCCGGCGTCCGCGCTCCCGGGGTTCTGCTCGCCCGCCGTCCGCCCGGCGGCCGTGTAGAGGCCCAGCACGGCGTCGAGGTCCGCGGCCGCCTGCTGCGGCGACTCGGCCGCGAGGCGCCGGGCGTGCGCCCGGACGAGGTCGTGCAGCCGGTAGCGGCCGGGATGCGGCTGCTGCAGCAGGCTCGCGTCGACCAGGTCCTCCAGCAGGTCCTCGGCATCCCCGGGCGGGCCGCCGAGCATCGCGGCGAGGCAGAGCCCGTCGAACCCCGCGGTCGGCATCAGTCCCAGCGCACGGAATCCGCGCCGCAGCCGGGGCGTCAGCTGGTCGTAGGACATCCGGAAGGCGGCCTCCACACTGCGGTCCCCTGCGCGCAGTTCACCGAGTCCGCGAGTGTCGTCGGACAGCCGCCCGGCCAGGAACCCCAGGCTCCAGGCGGGGCGGTTCTGGAGGCGCGCGCTCGCGATGCGCAGCGCCAGCGGCAGACCGCCGCACCGCCGGGCGAGCGCAAGGGCCGCCTCGGGCTCGCGGTCCGCCCGCGCCCCGCCGAGGAGTTCGCGCAGCAGGCCGACCGCGTCGGCCGTCGGCAGGGGCTCGACCGTCAGCCGCAGATCGGCGTCGAGGCCCGCCAGGCGCTGCCGGCCGCAGACCAGGACCCGGCTCCCCGGGCCGGCGGGCAGCAGCGGACGCACCTGGTCCGCACCGCGCGCGTCGTCGACGACCAGCAGCAGACGCAGCCCGCTGGTGGCCGCCCGCCATGCCGTCACCAGCGATTCCAGGTCGTCGTCCCGGTCACCTTCGGTTCCGTCGGGAAGCCGGTCGCCGCCCACCGCGCGGAGGAGCCGGCGCAGGGTACGCACCGGGTCGCCGCTCTCGGGAGAGGCGCCGTGGGCGTGGAGGTCCACGTACAGGCAGCCGTCGGGGTAGCCGTCGGCGAGCGTCCACGCCGCCCGCACCACCAGGGCCGACTTGCCGACCCCCGCCGTGCCGTCGACCGCGGACACGAAGACCCCGCCGGCGGGCACGGGGGCGGTGAGCAGGGCGAGTTCCCCGGCGCGGCCCACCAGACACGCGGTGTCGCCGGGAAGGTCGTTGCGGCCGGGGCGCGCGTCGGCGGCACCGCCCGGTCCGGGTTCCGGACGCGGCCCGGACCGGCCGGCCGCGGGGGAGGGGCCCGGCGCCCGGTGCCCCGCCACCGGGCCGAGCAGCAGCCGGTCGTCCCGGCGCAGCACGGCCTGATGGACGCGGCGCAGCGCGTCCGAGGGCTCCACCCCCAGCTCGTCGCGCAGGCGGCGGCGCATGTCCCGGTGGACGGCGAGCGCCTCCGCCTGCCTGCCGCCGCCGTACAGCGCCCGCATCCGCAGGGCGGCGAGCGCCTCGTCGTGCGGATGGTCGGCCGACGCGGCCAGGGTCTCCTCCAGCGCGTCCGCGTGACGGCCCAGCGACATCAGGCACTCCGCCCGCTCCTGCCGCAGCAGGAGGCGCTGCCGGACGAGGCGTTCCCGCTCCCCGGCGGCGAACGGCCCCGGCAGACCGGGCAGCGGCTCGCCACGGAACAGCGCCAGCGCCCGGCCGCCGTACTCCAGCGCCGACGCGTGGTCGCCCGACTCCTTCGCCCGCCGGGTGCGGGAGGTCTCCTCGGCCAGCGCCGCGAGGTCGGTGCGCGCGGCTCCCGGCGCGAACCGGTAGCCGCCCCGCCCGCCCCGGATCACCGACCGGCCGGGCCCGGCCGCCGCCGGGTCCAGCGCCTTGCGCAGCGCGTACACGTAGCTCGGCAGCACCTGGTGGCCCGAGCCGGGCGGTTCCGCGCCCCACACGTCGGCGAGGAGCCTGCCGTAAGTCACCAGGCCCGGCCCGCGCAGCACCAGCGCGGTCAGAACCGCCTGCCGCCGCACCGGCCCCAGCGCCACCGGCTCGCCGCCGCGACGGGCCCGCAGCGGACCGAGGAAATCGATCCGCAGCCCCTCGTCCGCGCCCTCGCCCCGCAGCCCCCCGCCCGCGCCCTCGTCCCCCAACGCCCCGTCCGCGCCGTCTCCCCGCAACGCCCCGTCCGCGACGCCGCTTTGCCCGTCCCCGTGCACGCCCACTGGCCCAACCCCCGTTGCTCGCGCGCTCCGTGCCCGCGCAGAATCTCGAATCCCCGGTTCAGCAGGATTTCATCGCCCTTGCAGCGCCGCGCGACAAGGTCGGTCCGGCCGCCCGGCCCGCCGCCGCCGCGGTGGCCCGGCCCCGCCGCCGCGGCCGTGCGCCCCGTGCGGGTCCGCGGCCGCCGTCCCCGTACGCCGTCGAAAGAGGTACTTCCGCAATGTCGCACGTCAACCCGGCACCCGGTGCGGGGCCCACCCGCCGCGCGGGCCGGTGGGAACGCTACCGGGTGACCCACCCGTTATCCGCCCGCGACCAGGCGGCCCTGTGGGGGTCGATCGCGGGCGTGGTGGCCCTCGCCCTGCTGCTCGGCTGGGCACTCGACATGAAGGGCGGCGTGGTCCTCGTGGCGGCCGCCCCCTTCATCGTCTCCTGGTTCGAGAAGCGGCGTACGGCGTTCCAGTTCGACGCGGCCGGAGCCCGGTTCGGCGAGGTGCTGCTGCCGTGGACCGACGTCACCGAATTCGTCGTCGCCACCCCGCCGGACGGCGGGGAGGCGCTGATCGGGGCCCGTCTGCGGCCCGGCGCGGCGCTGCCCGCCGGCGCCGGGGCCGCACGCCACCCGGCGATGCCGGCGCACCTCCATGTCGCCGTCCCGCGCGCGCGGTTCGACCTGCCGAAGATGGTCCACAAGGCGCGCAAGTACGCTCCGGCGCACATCCGGATCGTCGTCGCCGAACCGTCCGGCGAACGTGTGGCGTCCTGACCGAGCCGCGGCAGCCCCGGCCGGCACGGGCCGCCCCCGCGCCGGGACCGAGGCGGCCCGTGCGCACCCCCGGTCCGCGGGCGCCGCGGACCGGGGGCGGCCGGGTCTCACCTCCGCCAGAACAGGTGGTGCACCACACCGCTCGGACTGGGGACGACCTCGAGCCGGTAGCGGTCGAGCAGTTCGTCGGGTGACTCCCAGAGCCGGAGCCCCGGACCGAGGTCCACGTCGGAGACGGCCACGTGCATCGTGTCGACGAGCCCGGCGTCGAGGAACCGGCGAATGGTCGTGACCCCGCCGCCGAGCCGGACGTCCCGGCCCTGCGCGGCCTCCCGCGCACGGTCGAGGACCGCGGCCGGGTCGCCGCCGACGAAGTGGAACGTGGTGTCGGAGAGCGTGAACGACGGACGCTCGTGGTGCGTCATGACGAACACCGGGGTGTGGAACGGCGGCTCGTCGCCCCACCAGCCGCGCCAGTCGTGGTCGAGCCAGGGCCCGCGCTGCGGACCGAACTTGTTGCGGCCCATGATCTCGGCGCCGATGTTGCGGGAGAAGTCCCGGGTGAAGTAGTCGTCGAGGCCCCGGCTGCCCCCGGGGTCGGTGCGCATCGGCCAGCTCGCCGTGGCGCCCGCCCACCCGAACAGCCTCTCCGCGTGGTCGAGGCCGAACGGCTTCTCCCTGCTCTGGTGCTCACCGGCGGCGACGCCGTCCCGTGACACGTTGAAGTTCATGACCCTCAGCAGCTGTTCCATGCCCGTACCCTCGCAGCTCTCGCGTCGCCGTTCCGTGAGGCGGGAACGCCCCACACCGGTGCGTCGAACGGGAGCCGGCCGGATCGACACACACCGCCGGCGGATTTCCGCGCGCCGGCCGGCGGGGGCCGTCCGGCCCGACTGTCCGACCCCGTCCGTACGATCACGGCCATGCCCGACGCCTTCACCGTGCTGTGGACCCATGACACCTGCGACGCCCTCCGCAGGGCCGGCCGTACGGGCGAGCGCCCGCCGGTCGCTTTCTCCGGCGTGCACCAGTCCCTGCCCGCCTGGTCGGGAGCCGCCGCAGGCGACGACGTGTACGCCGTGCACGTGAACCGGTGCCGGGTGTACGTGGTCTCCCGGATGCGGGTCCTCGACCGCGTACGGGGCGAGTGCTGCGGTCGCGCCCCGGAGGGCTGGAGGGATCCGTCGTTCCCGGGCCACGACGCCTGGGCGATGCTCGGGGCCGGCGGCTGCGGCGCCGACGCCGTGCACGTCGCCTCGACCCCTGTGCGCTTCGACACCCCGATCGGCGGCGACCTGCTCGCCTCCCTCACCTGGCGCAACCGCCGCGGCCGCACGCGCACCCTGAAGTACGTGGTGGACGGCCGACTGGAACGCTCCGTCAGTCTCCAGGGCTTCTACCGGCTGACTCCTGATTCCGCCGACGCACTGGCCCGGCTCGTCCCGTTCACACCGGCGGCCGCCGCGGCCGCACCTCCCGCCGGAACATGAACACACCGGTACCAGCAGCGGCACCGGCCCCGTTCCCGGAGCGGTGCCACGCGCAGCAGGTCCCCGCCGCACCCGCACCGGCAGGGCTCACCGGCGTGACACTCCGCCGCAGCGGGGCCCGCACCCCGGCGCCCACCCCCTCACGGAACGCGCCGCGGAGGGAGACCTGCGCGCCGGTCACCACGCACTGATCACCGGCACCCCGGGTTCGTAGCCCTGCCACGCCCCGTCCAGCCGGGTGAGGCGCTCCCCGGAGGCGACACCGCAGAGGGAGGCGATCCGGCCGCCGCGGACCTCGAACGCCACGGCTCCCACGACCCGTCCGTCCACCACCGCGACGACGGCAGGGGAGCCGTTCAGCGCGGCGAGGTACAGCGCGGGCGTGCCCCCGGCCAGGCGGCGCTTCGCCGGAGTGGGCCGGAACCCGGCGGACACGAAGGACGCCACCCGCTCGCGCGACGAGTACCGCAGCAGCCGCCTGGCCAGCCCCGCACCGTCGGAGACGGCCGTCACGTCGTCCGTCAGCAGCTCCACGAGCCGTTCCGTGCGCCCCGACACGGCCGCCGCGAGGAACTCCTCCACCACCCGCCGCGCGGCCGCGGGGTCCGTCCCCCCGTCTCCGCGGCGCTCCGCGGCGACCCGGTTCCGCGCCCGGTGGAGGTGCTGCTGGCTCGCCGACTCGGTCACGTCCAGGATCGAGGCGATCTCCGCGTGGCTGTACGCGAAGGCCTCACGCAGCACGTACACGGCCCGCTCCACGGGGGAGAGGCGCTCCATGAGGGTCAGCACGGCCAGGGACACGGATTCGCGCTGCTCGAAGGTGTCGGCGGGGCCCAGCATCGGGTCGCCGTCGAGGAGCGGTTCGGGCAGCCAGGCGCCCGCGGTCCGCTCGTGGCGCATCCGCGCCGAGCGGAGCCGGTCGAGGCACAGACGGGTGACGACCCGGGTCAGCCACGCCTCCGGCACCTCGACCCGTTCGCGGTCGGCCGCCTGCCAGCGCAGGAACGCGTCCTGCACGGCGTCCTCGGCGTCGGCGGCCGACCCGAGCAGACGGTACGCGAGCGAGGCCAGCCGGCCCCTGCCCGCCTCGAACCGCTCCACCGCAGCGCTGTCCATGGGGGGAAGCCTAAGCGGGGACCCGAGTGCCGGTGGGGCCGGGCGCGACGGCCGTCCGCCTGCGCCGTCCGGGCCTGCCGAACGTCGGATGGGCGATGTTCCACCCGGCGCCGTTCAGGATTCCCGCCTTGAGCAGCGCGGCCGTCCGGCCGCCCAGGTACCAGGACTTCGACCGGACGTCCCCGTCCACCATCTGGAAGATCGCGTCGCGCCGCCCGAGGCTGATGTGGTTCCCGTAGTGCGCCAGCCCGACGAGCGGGACCGTGCCGCCGGTCAGGCGAGCGATGATCGCGGCGGTCGCCTGCATGGTGGTGAAGCCGGCGGAGGCGCAGGACATCGGCAGCGGGCGGCCGTTCGCCCCGACGGCCCAGGCGCTGTCACCGGCGGCGTACACGTCCGGGTGGGACACCGAGCGCATCGTGCGGTCGACGACGATCCGGCCGTCGCCGGTGACCTCCAGGCCGGCGGCCGCCGCGACGGGGTTCACGGCGAAACCGGCAGCCCACACCGTCACATCGGCCGCGACGGAGCCACCGCCGGCGGTGCTCGCCCCTCCCGGTCCGACCGCTTCGACGGGGGTGTGCTCGTGGACGGTGACGCCGAGCCGGTCGAACGCCCGGCGCAGGTGGCGGCGGGCCCGCGGGGAGAGCCCGTCGCCGAGTTCGCCGCGGGCGGCGAGAGCGACGGAGAGATCGGGCCGCGCCTCGGCGAACTCGGTGGCGGTCTCCACGCCCGTCAGCCCCTCGCCGACGACCAGCACGGTCCCGCCGGGGCCGAGACCGGCCAGCCGCTCGCGCAGCCGCAGGGCCGACGGGCGGCCCGCCACGTCGAAGGCGTGCTCGGCCACGCCGGGCACGCCGTGATCGGCGACCGCGCTGCCCAGTGTGTAGAGCAGCGTGTCGTACGCGAGCTCGCCGTCACCGCCGTCACTGCGGTCGTCACCGTCACCGCGGTCCTCGCCGGTCACGGCGACCGTCCTGCGCTCGGGGTCGACACCGGTGACCCGCGCCAGCCGCAGCCGCACGCCGGTGCCCGCGAACACCTCGGTGAGGGGGCGGAACGTGATGTCCCGGCCGGCGGCGAGCTGATGGAGACGCATCCTCTCGACGAAGTCGGGAGCGGCGTTGACGACGGTGATCTCGGTGTCGGCCGGCGACAGTCGGCGGGCCAGGTTCCCTGCGGCGTAGGCCCCGGCGTATCCGGCGCCCAGGACGACGATGCGGTGCTTCTTCATGGCACGGCTCCCTGTCTCGTGGATGTGCCCCTTGAACGGGACAGCGCCCCGAGACCTGACAGCAGCCCGGTGTGACGTGAGTCACGGGAGGCGGGCCCCGTTGGCACCCGTCGCCCGGGACGGCGGCCGCCGGCGCGGAAACCGCCCCGGTCCGCGCCGTCCAGGTTCCTGCAAGGGCCGTGCACGCCGGCTCGCGCACCGTCGTGCCGACGCCCCGGCCACGACGCCCCCACCGCCGCGGAGCCGGGAGGCCCGGCACCACCAGCCGCCCGGCACCGGGCGGCTGGTGGTGCCGGGCGGCCGGTGCCCGCGGCCGTCACGGCCCCGCTACGCGAGCCCCGGACCCGCTCCCCGCACGGCGGCACGCAGCATCGCCGCTCCGACCGGCGTCAGTGTGTGCAGCACGGCCGGACCCTGTCGGACGGTCGTGATGAGGCCCGCGTCGCGCAGCGCGGTGGCGTGCCTGCTCGCCGAGGAGGCCGAGACACCGGCCGCGCGGGCGATCTCACCGGTCGTGGCCCCGGCGGAGGTGGCGTACAGTGCGATCGCCCGTGCGCGGCCGAGCAGTGCGGTCAGCGGCTTCCCCGCGCCGTCCCCGCCTTCCGCGGGCGGCTCGTGGAGCATCGAGTACCAGAGCACGGGCGGCAGTTGAGGATCGGCGAAGGCGACCGGTTCCGCCCAGTTGAAGTACGAGGGGACGAGTGTGAGCCCCCGCCCCCGCAGATACAGGTCCCGGTCCGGGGCCTGGGTGGGATAGGAGACCTCCAGCACCGGGGGCCGCCACCGCATCATCGGCCCGAGGGTCGTGAGCATGCCCTCCACCCCGCCGTCGAGGATGCCCCGGCAGCGGGCTGCGCGCTCGGCCTCCAGTTTCGCGTGGACCTCGTCCTCGTAGGGGACGACGACGGCCTCGTGGTACGCGCGCAGCAGGTCCACCAGCTCCCGGCGCATCGCCGGCTCCGCAAGCCGCCCGACCCACGCCGGTGCGCCCACCGTCCGGTCGAGGCGGGCCACCTCCTGAAGGATCCTCTGCGGGGGAGTGGCGAGGATCGACTCCACTCCCGCCTCGAAACCGTGCAGCGCGTTCGACGGCGTCAGAAAGTCGGGAAAATACTCCGCCCGCGGATACAACCGCAGAAGAACCTCCCGCACGCGCCGTTCGAGTCCTTTCTCGCGTAACTGCTGTCGCGCCATGCGCGACCATCCCGCGAACGCCCACCCGCCCTTCCGCGACTGAAGGCGGTGCAGACTCGCGGCGATCTCCCAGAGCGGATCGGGCCTGGTCGCCACCCTGGTCCGGCCCAGGTCGGCGTCCGCGAAATGAATGCGGAGCATCGCGATCTCCCCCCGTTTTTGCCCAGCCTTTGCACTCGGTCGCCACAGCATGACCCAGCGCCCGAGCCGTCGGCAAAGCTTCCTTCCGGCGCGTCGGACGCCGAGACGGCAACGCGGTCGTCAAAGGTCCACCGGGACCACGGGGACGGGAAATGGTGTGCGAATCAAGGCTGTTCGGCGCGGGGGCGTACGCCGGGGCCGGCGGGTTGTCGCCCGTGTGCCCCGGTACACGCCGTCCCGGGAACGACCGGGGGAGGAGGAGCCGGGGCGGGCCCGACCGTGGTACACCGGACCGTTCGCACCCGTCGCCGCCGCAGCCGTCCCCGCCGTCATCCGGCCGTCGCCCCCGGAGCCTTTCATGCGCCGCCTCGCCGTCTTCCTCGCCTCGTCCGACGGATTCGATCCGGCCCACACCGAACTCGCGGCCCAGGTGGGCGCCGAGCTCGCACGGCGCGGCATCGGCCTCGTCTACGGAGGCGGCCGCACGGGGCTCATGGGAGTCCTCGCGGATGCCGCGCTGGAGGCGGGCGGCGAGGTCGTCGGCGTCATGCCGCGCAGCATGATCGAACGCGAGTGGGCGCACGAGCAGGTGACCGAACTCGTCATCTGCGACACGATGCACGAGCGCAAGGCGATCATGGCCGACCGCGCGGACGCCTTCGCCGCCCTGCCGGGCGGGCTCGGCACACTGGAGGAGATCTTCGAGGTCTGGTCGTGGCGCCAACTGGGCTTCCACCGCAAGCCCGTCGGCCTCCTCGACGCGGGAGGCTTCTGGACGCCGCTGATCGGCGCGCTGCGCTCCATCTCCGCCACGGGGCTCCTGGCCGCGTCGACCCTCGACGACCTCGCCGTCGCCCCGGACCTTCCCGGCCTGCTGGACGCCCTGGAGGACCGGCTGCGTGCCGGCCACCGCCCCGCGCACGGCGGCCGCGGCCCCGAAGACACCGCCGGCCTCGACCGTCCCCGTCCGTGACCGCGGCCACGCCCGGCCGCCGGCTCACCAGTCCCGGGTGGCGATCAGCTCCTCGACGTCCGCGTCCGCGAAACCGTACGCCGACGCGATGCGGAAGAAGTCATCGGCGATCCACTCACGCGCCACCGTCTCGATACCGCTCCCGGCCGCGCCGAACTCCTCGTCGAGAGCGTTGAACTCCTCCGTCGCCTCCTGGGTGAGCACGTACAGGGCCTGCGTGTCCGCCGGCCGCTCGGCCTCGATCCGCTCGCACAGCCGCACCAGGACCGCCCGGCCGCGGTCGACCAGGTGATCGGGGAAGTACGGGTCCGCGTACATGTGCCGCAGAAACGCGATCCCCGCCGCCTGCTGGTTCGTGATCGGCATGCCACCACCTCGTCCTCGGAAGATCCGACGCGCCGATCATGCACGGTGCCACCGACAACGGCTCCGAGGGCCCCGACGCCGACGGCCACGGCCGCCCGCGGACGGGACGCCGACCCCGGGCGTGCGCCCCCGGACACCGTCCCCCGGCAGGCCGTCCCCGCACGCAGGATCAGCGGATCAGCGAACGGTCGGCGGGCGCGAGCCGCAGGACACGGGGCGCCCGCGCCCCGCGCCGCCGGGCTTCCGGAAGGACCTCGGCACGGACGACCTCGTGCGCCTCCGCCGCGGCCAGGTGGCGCCGGCGGGCCGCCTCGTGCGGGTGCGAGGTGACGATCACGACGGCGCCCGGACGCCGGGGCGTCCACCGGCGGCCGCTCGCCCGTCAGGCAGCCGGAGCCGCTTCGGTACCATCCGTCCCGTGAACGACGCGTACACCTGTCTCGACCGCCTCCCCACGCCCGGCGAGCACCGCCGGCTCGCCGAGTCGGTGGGATGGGAGCACGCCTTCGCCTGGGAGACCATGGGCGCATCCCTGGAAGGTTCGCTCGCGGGGGCCGTCGCGCTCGACGGCGGGCGGGCGGTCGGCATGGGCCGTCTCGTCGGCGACGGCGTCAAGTACTTCTACGTCCAGGACCTCGCCGTGGACCCCGCCCATCAGGGCCGGGGAATCGGAACGGCTCTGCTGAACCGCCTCCTCGGCCATGTCGCCCGCACCGCCCCGGCGACGGCGTTCGTCGGGCTCTTTGCCACGGACGGCGCGGTCTCCCTCTACCAGCGCGACGGCTTCGCCCGCGGTGACATGACCGGCATGTTCCGGCTGGTCGAGCCGGCCCGGGACTGAATCCGAGGAACCCGCCGGCCCGGGCGACACGACCTCGCAAGGCGTGACCGGCCGGCTGCGGTGTCACGCCCGGCGACGGCGCATCTCGGTCTGGCCCTGCGCGGCGAGGCGGCGGCCGGCATCCCGCAGACGTGCGTCGCTCAGTGCCTTGCCGTCGGCCTCCTGCTTCTTGCCGCGGATCACTTTGAACGCTCCTGCGACCCTGCTCATGATGTTCCCTTCCCGGTGTTTCGTACGGCTCACTGCGCCGGACACAACCGGCACGCCCGGTCGATTCCCTGGCCCAAAATCTGCAAAACATAGGAAAACCGAGAAATCTTCCCGGGGTGCCTCGGCCCCGTCGGCGCGTGTGCGACTCGGTCCCCGGCGAGCCCGCCCGATGGCCTTCCTGCCTGTTCCCGGCTGATCCAGCGCCCTTGCGCCACAGGCCTGCGGTCGTGCGCCGGCCGCAACCCGCGTTGTGCCGCGCGACGATATGTCACGGCGACGCGGCCGCGGCACACCGTTCACGCCTCCGATCGAGCCGGGCTTCTGGCTCTTTGCCGACCCCTCTCCATCGCCGCCCGTAGAGCGGGGCGTGTACGCCTGGAGGGCGAGAAGGACATGCGACCGTGTGCGATGGCGACCTCCGTGATCATCTCTGGTTTGCGAGGCCGTCAGCCCAACGCGATCGATTCCCGGCGGGCAGGATCACGACTGCCCGTCGGAGTCCCCCACACGCACGCCGCCCGGCGGGTGCCCGCCAGGCGTCAGGACCCGGGCAGGTCGACGCAGTATTCCTCGGCGGAGTCCCCGCGCATCGAGCGCGCCAGCTCGGAGACGTGCTTCGCCTGGGCGGCAGTCAGGCGCCGCGCCTCCCACAGCAGAGCCGCAGCGTCCACCGCCTCCGGGGCCGGAGGCGGTGGCACCTCCCGCAGACGCACGCCCGTCATCCCGGCCAGCTCCCGGGCGTCGACGCCCAGCACTGCTGCGGCATCCGTCACCAAGCGCGGCGTCAACGCGCCACGACCCGCACCGATCGCACCGAAGGTGGACGCCGACAGGTAGGTGGGCGTCACGACCGCCAGGAGCTGCGCCATGCCCGTCCAGCACAGATTGCGGTACTGGAGCATGCGGACGACCCGACCGCCCGGACCGGCATGGGACGCCGGCCGTTTCACGGCGAATACGGAAGTCCGTTCCTCCTGCGGCAGTGAACGGACGAACTGCAGCAGTTCACGCCGCTCGGCGGAAGGCAGATGCACGGCATCCATCACGAGGTACGGTGCCCACCGCCCGGCCGCGGAGTCCACCGGTGCCAGATCCTCCGGCACCGCCGGCCCCGCGAGGACGAACAGGTCGAGCGCGTGGAAGCCCAGGGCAGGCGCCATCCGCCGCAGCAGCGCCTCGCCGGGTGGCTCTCCCGCGAGCAACGCCCGCACCTCGTCCGGCGCCGATCCGGTGCGATCGGCCAACTCCCGCACACCGAGACCTCTGTGGTCCAGCAGCCACGCCACCAGCTCGCCGAAACCGCGGTGCTCCGTCATGCCCGCAGTATCACTCGTCCGCCGGGGGAAATGGCAGGCAGCCGAAGGGACCACGCCCGTAGATTCACCCCGTCCTCGTGCCCCTCGCCGGATCGGATCCGACCAGTGGGAACCGGGGATGCCCCCAGGGACCGATGACTTCTCGACCCGCCACCGGTCTGGAGGGGTGAACGGCACACTTACCGAGGAGACATCACCATGACCGAGCCCAGGACGTTCACGCTGGAAGCGGACGGCGCCACACTCCGCTACGACATCCGGGCGGGCGACGGCACGAACCGGGAAGGGACTCCCGCACTGCTGATGATCGGGTCGCCGATGGACGCCACCGGCTTCGTCACCCTGGCCTCGTACTTCACGGACCGCACCGTCGTCACCTACGACCCCCGGGGCGTGGGCCGCAGCGAGCGCACCGACGGTGCCGACCGGGCGACCCCCGAGGAGCACGCGGACGACGTCCGGCGCGTGATCGAGGCACTGGGCACCGGTCCGGTGGACGTCTTCGCCAGCAGCGGCGGAGCGGTCAACGCGCTCGCCCTGGTCGCCCGCCACGGCCACCTCGTACGCACCCTCGTCGCCCACGAGCCCCCGGCGGCACCCGTCCTCCCGGACCACGAGGCCGTGCTGGCCGCCTGCACGGACATCCACGCCACCTATCTGCGCCAGGGCCTCGGCCCCGCCATGGCGAAGTTCATCGCGGTGGCGGGGCGGAAGGGAGTGTTCCCCGCCGACGCGGCCGACGAGCCCGCCCCCGACCCCGCCGCCTTCGGCCTGCCCACCGAGGACGACGGCTCGCGCGACGACCCGCTGCTCGGCCAGAACATGCTCAGCTGCACCGGCTTCCGCCCCGACACCGGCGCGCTGCGGGCCGCCCCGACCCGCGTCGTCATCGCGGCCGGCAAGGAGTCCGCGGACGAGTTCCCGGCCCGCGCCGCCGCCGAGATCGCCGCCGCCCTCGGCAGCGACCTCGCGGTCTTCCCGAGCCATCACGCGGGCTTCCTCGGCGGCGAGTTCGGCCAGGAGGGCGCCCCGGCCGAGTTCGCGCAGACGCTGCGGGAGATCCTTGCCGACAGCTGACCGTGCGACGGCGTGTGCCCCTGCCCGACCCCGGGCAGGGGCAGCACGCCGCGACGGGACGCGGCCTCCGCGGCCGGCGCACGCGCCCCTCCCGGCATGTCCGGGCACCCGGAGGCGGCGCCGTTCGTCACAGACGGTGGACCACCCCGGACCCGAGCAGGAAGTACGCGCCCATGACCACCCCCCACGTCCTCGAGCGGGCCGCCCGCTGCACGCAGCGGTTCAACACCCTGTTCGCGGAGTACTTCGACACGCTCGGCGCGGACCTCGAAGTGCCCTCCTACAGCCGCTTCACCCCCGACTGCCTGCGGCTGCTGCGAGAGCTTTCCCTGCGGGGCGGGAAGCGTATGCGCGTCGTGCTCCTGCACGAGGCGGCACGCCTGGTGACCGACGAGCCGGCCGACGGGCTGGACGCCGCCGCGCTCAGCATCGAACTGCTGCAGACACACGGCCTGATCCACGACGACCTGATCGACGACAGCCCCACCCGCCGCGGCGGCCCGTCCACCTGGTACGCCTACCGCGCGCGGTTCCCCGACCACCCGCAGACGGCTCTGGGCATGACCGTGCTCGCCGGCGACCTCGCACTCGCCCTGTCGCTCAAGGTGCTGCTCGACGCCGAGATGCCCACCTCGCTGCGCCAGGCCATGGTCGAGGTGCAGACCCGGACCGCGGCCGACACGTTCACGGGACAGATCGTCGATCTGGAACGCGACTTCGGCACCGCACCCGGCGAGGACGTGCTGCACGGCGTGGCGGACCTCAAGTCCGCCCGCTACTCGATCCTCGCCCCGATGCAGCTCGGCCTCCTCGCCGCGGGCGGAGAACCCGGGCACGTGAACGGGGAACTGCGCGCCTACGCCAGGCTGACCGGGATCTGCGGACAGATGCGGGACGACCACCTCGACCTGTTCGGGGACGCGGCCTCCATGGGGAAGCCCGTCGGCTCCGACCTCCGCCAGGGCAAACACAGCTACGCCGTCCGGCACCTGCTCGCCGCCGTGGACGGCGCCGAACGCCGCATCGTCGAGTCGGCCCTCGGCGACCCGGCCTGCACCGACGAGGCCGTCGCCGCCGTACGCGAAATCGGGGAACGCCACTGCGTGCCGGAGCGGATCCGGGCCGACATGCGCCGCCACGCCCGGGAGGCTTCAGCGATCGCCGCAGGATGGCGGCCCCGGTGGCGGTCGGAGGCGGTCGCCTTCTTCGAGCAGCTGCCCCTGTGGACCGCCGAGCGGAACGGCTGACTCCTTACACCGTCGACGGCCCCGGCACTGTCACGACCCCGGCGCGTCGACGCCCCGCGGTGCGTTGACGACCGCATGGCGTCCACGGCTGTGCACCGCTCACCCCTGCACGCCGCTCACGCCTGCACATTGCTCACGGCTTCACCCGGCCCACGGCTCCGCCCCGGTCGCGCGAGGCGTCCGCCGCCGGTGCCCGGGACGCGGCCGCGTGCAGCGACCGCAGTGCGAGGAGCAGCACTCCGATGTCGTCGAGGTACACGGGGTCGGGGATCAGGTCGACCGGGGAGACGGTGTAGATCACGGCCGTCCAGAACAGGGCCTTGGAATGCAGGGGCACCCCGGCGTCGGTCAGCATCTTCCGTGCCCGGAACACCCGGACGAGGAGGACGGCCGCGCACACGGCGGCCGCCACCACGAGTACCGCGATCGCGATCAGCCAGGGCCCGCCGCCGCTGAGATCCATGCCGCCCTCCTCCTGCTCCTGCTCCGGCCGTCCCGCACCGCCCCGGTCCGGGGCGTAACCGTCTTCTACCCCGCCGCGCCCGATGACGCGCCCCACGGAGAGGACCAGCCGGGGCAGGGGGAGCGGATGCGCGCCCCCGAGCGCCTCCGGTGAGCCGGTGCCACCGGCGCACCGCTTCGGCCGGCAGCACGGCCGGCCCGCCGACGCGCCTGACACGCAGACCCGTTGCGGGAACGGCGGTCCCGCCGGACGGGTCGGAGGGGGACCCGCTCCGCGCGGGCCGGCCGCTCCGACGGGGGCACCCTGCATCGGTGCCCCCGGCCGGAGCGCGGATCGTCAGCCGGCGGCCAGGAGCTCCAGCGTGTCGATCACGCGGTTCGAGAAGCCCCACTCGTTGTCGTACCAGGCGACCACCTTGACGTGGCGGCCGTCGACGCGGGTCAGCGCCGAGTCGAAGATCGACGACGCGGGGTTGCCGGTGATGTCGGACGACACCAGCGGGTCCTCCGAGTACTCGAGGACTCCGGCCAGCGGCCCCTGCGCCGCGGCGCGGTACGCCTCCAGCACCTCGTCACGCGTGACGTCGCGGGCTACGGTCGTGTTGAGTTCGACGATGGAGCCGACCGGGACCGGCACGCGGATCGAGTCGCCCGACAGCTTGCCGTCGAGGCCGGGGAGCACCAGGCCGATCGCCTTCGCGGCTCCGGTCGTCGTCGGCACGATGTTGACCCCGGCGGCCCGGGCACGGCGGGCGTCGCGGTGCGGGCCGTCCTGCAGGTTCTGCTCCTGCGTGTAGGCGTGCACCGTCGTCATGAAGCCGTGCTCGACGCCGGCGAGGTCGTCGAGGACCTTGGCCAGCGGCGCCAGCGCGTTGGTGGTGCAGGACGCGTTCGACACGATGGTGTGCAGGGCCGGGTCGTAGGCATCGGTGTTGACACCGAAGGCGAGCGTGACGTCGGCGCCGTCGGACGGCGCGCTGACGAGCACCTTCTTCGCCCCCGCGTCGAGGTGCGCCTTGGCGGCTCCGGCCGAGGTGAAGCGGCCGGTGGCCTCCAGGACGATGTCGACACCGAGCTCGCCCCACGGCAGCTGCGCGGGTTCGCGCTCGGCGAGGACCGCGATCCGCCGGCCGTCGACGACGAGGGTGCTCCCGTCGACGGTCACCGGGCGCCCGAGCCGGCCCGACGTGCTGTCGTAGGCGAGCAGCCGGGCGAGCGTGGCGGGCTCGGTCAGGTCGTTGACGGCGACGATCTCGAGAGTGCTGTCGCGCTCCAGCAGCGCGCGGAGCACGTTGCGTCCGATGCGGCCGAATCCGTTGATGGCGATGCGAGTCATGAATGGTGTCCCTTCCGTTCCCCACCAGACTCGCTCGCGCCGGGCACGGCGGACAGTGGCGTGATCGCCACGGTTCACAAGGATCCCGCCAGCCACGGGCCGGCCCTCCCCGGGCCGGCCGCGCGCCGTCGGGCGTCCGCCCGCCGGCCCGCCACGCGCAGCCCGTCTCCGTCAGCTCACTCGCCCCGGGTGAAGGTGCGCCGGTACTCGCTGGGCGTGGTGCCGAGAATGCGCTGGAAGTGCAGGCGCAGATTGGATCCGGTGCCGAGCCCGACGTCGGCCGCGATCTGCTCGACACCGCGCTGCGAGCGTTCCAGCAGTTCGCGCGCCAGGTCGATCCGGGCCCGCATCACCCACTGCATCGGGGTGTACCCGGTCTCCTCCACGAAGCGCCGGGAGAACGTGCGCGCCGAGACCCCCGCCTGCCGCGCCAGCACGTCCAGGGTCAGCGGTTCACCGAGACGGTGCAGCGCCCACTCGCGGGTGGCGGCGAACTGCTCGCCCAGCGGTTCGGGCACGCTGCGCGGCACGTACTGCGCCTGTCCGCCGCTTCGGTAGGGGGCCGCCACCAGCCGGCGGGCCGCGTGGTTGGAGGCGGCGACCCCGAGGTCGCCGCGCAGGATGTGCAGGCACAGGTCGATGCCTGAGGCGGCTCCGGCCGAGGTGAGCACACTGCCCTCGTCGACGAAGAGGACGTTCTCGTCGACCCGGACGAGCGGATGCCTGGCCATGAGGGCCCGGGTGTAGTGCCAGTGCGTCGTGGCCCGCCTGCCGTCGAGCAGGCCGGTGGCGGCCAGGGCGAAGGCTCCCGTCGAGATGGCTGCGAGCCGCGCCCCGCGCCGGTGGGCGGCGACGAGCGCGTCCACCACGGCCCGCGGCGGGTCCTCGCGGTCCGGGAACCGGTAGCCCGGGACGAAGACGATGTCGGCCCACGCGACGGCGTCCAGTCCGTGCGCGACGTCGTAGGCGAGACCGTCGCCACCGGTCACGAGACCGGGCGCGGCCCCGCACACCCGTACCTCGTACGGCATGCTCTCGCGGGTCGTGAACACCTGGGCGGGAATCCCGACGTCCAGCGGCTTCGCCCCCTCGAGGACCAGGACGGCGACACGGTGCAGACGGGGAGGAGACACGGGAAGAGGTTACGACGGGCGCGATCCGGACCACCGCCGCCCGGCCGTATCGCCTGCCCTGCCCGGCGCCCGGTGCACCCGGCGGACGGAAGCCGGAGCGGGTGGCGGGGAGCGCCGGGAACGAGGCCGAGGCAGCGGTGTCAGTCGGCTCCCGTATCCTTCCGGCCACCGCGAACCGACTGTGAGGACCAAGAGAATTGACCGCCCTGTCCGCCTTCCCGCTGCCCTTCCGAGCCTCTCGCGCCCTGCCGTTCGCGGCACCCCGCACCCTGCGCGAACTCCAGATGATGCGGTGCAGCGCACTCATACGGTCGAAGCCGCGGTGGTTCGACAAGATGCACGACGACGGCATCACCGCCCGGTGGACCGAGGAGGCGCTCGCCCAGGGGCTCACCGAGGCACAGGTCCGTTACGTCATCGCCGAACTCGCCCACTACGCCGCGCTGCGGGACGCACGCACCGGTGTCGAGGTGTCCGCGGTGGACGGGGTGTGGCAGTCGGACGCACTGGTCGACGACGGCCTCCGCTCCCGTCTGGCCGAAGCGGTACGCGTCCTGGAGGAGGTTCCCGCCGAGGAGCAGGACTGGCATCCGGGCTCCGGCGGACTGGTGCTCGACCTGGTCCATCCCTCGCTCTTCTGCCTGGTGAAGGACGTGAGCGGCGGCCCCGGCCGGGCGTGGGAGAACGTGGCCGACCGGTACGCGAAGTACGAGTTCTCGGAGAAGTTCCAGTGGCTGCCCACCGACATCGAGGTCGGTGACGACGGCGGCGTCGCCCTCCGCTCGTACGTCAACAACCTCCACCCCGACACCCATCGCGAACTGGCCTCCGTCCTCCCGGACCTGCTCGCACTCTTCCGCCCGCTGTGGGAGAACGTGCTGACCGACCTGCGCCATCCGCGGCCCCTGCGCATCACCGCCGACCCCTACGGGTGGTACGACTCGGAGCCGGAGCACCCGGACGAGGACGCCTACAGCGACGACGACGCCTACGACGAGGCCGTTCTCGCCTGGGAGGAGGCGATGGACGACTGGTGGGAGACCCGCAGTCCGGTCGTCCCGGACGCGCCCGACTTCGTCCCGCCCGTGCCGGCGGACGCCTCCGCCCGGGTCGACCTGCGCGGCCGCCGCCTCCAGGTCATCGTGAAGCTCGCCACCATCCACCTCACCCCGGAGAAGCCCGAGTACCCCGGCGGCTCCTGGCACGTGGAGGGGATGCTGAACGAGCGGATCGTCTCGACCGGCATCTACTACTGGGACAGCGAGAACATCACCGAGAGCCGGCTCGCCTTCCGGACGGCACTCGACGACCCGAACTACGAGCAGAACGACGACAACGGCCTCCGCGAGGTCTACGGCCTGGAGAACGAGGACGCCCTCAACCAGACGCTGGGATCGGCGCCGACCCCGGCCGGCCGCTGTCTGGCGTTCCCCAACACCCTCCAGCACCGCGTGAGCCCGTTCCGCCTCGCGGATCCCGGCCGCCCCGGGCACCGGAAGATACTCGCCTTCTTCCTGGTCGACCCGTCCCGAAGGATCGTCTCGACCTCCGACGTGCCCCCGCAGCAGCCGTGGTCCGCCACGTCGACCATGACCCTGGCGCAGGCCGAGGAGTTTCGCGAGCAGCTCATGCAGGAACGCAAGTTCTTCATCGACGAACACAACGAGGAGGTCTACGAGCGGGAGTTCTCCCTCTGCGAACACTGAACCCGCTGCCGCCTGCCCGCCGCCGGTGACGTACCGGACCGGGCAGGGACCGGTCCGGTACCGGGAGCGGCACCTGCCGCCCCCGGAACCGGCACCCGGACGGGGGCGGGGGCCGGGCGGGGCCGCGACGGTGCGCGGCCCCGCACGGGTGGTGGCGGACCCGTCAGCGGTCCTGGGCGAGCGCGTACAGCTCGCCGAGCAGACTCCCTTCGGTCGCGACGAGGTCGTCGAAGGTGCCCTGCTCGCGGACGCGGCCCTGGTCGAGGACGATGACCCGGTCCGCCATCCGCACGTTGTCCAGGCGGTGGGTGACGACGACGGTGATCCGGTCCCGTGCCATGGCGCGCAGTTCACGGAAGATCAGGTGTTCGCCACGGGCGTCCATCTCGCTGGTCGGCTCGTCGAGGACGAGCACGGCGGGCTCGCGGTACATGGCCCTGGCGCAGGCCAGACGCTGCCACTGACCGCCGGAGAGTTCGTGTCCGCCCCAGACCGAACGCGCCAGCAGAGTGTCGAGCCCGTCGGGAAGCCGCTCCAGGGCCTCGGTCATGCCCACGCGTCCCGCCGCGTCCCAGACGCCTTCGTCGCCGTGCTCACGGGGCTGGCCGAGCGTGATGTTCTCCCGCACGCGCAGTGGCCAGTGCCCGTTCTTCTGGGGGACCAGCCCGACATGCCGCCACGCCGACTCCGCATCGGCGGTGGCGAGGTCGGTGTCGTCCCAGCGGACGCTTCCGGCGGTCGGCACGGTCAGCCCCGTGATCATCCGGATCAGGGTGGACTTGCCGGCGCCGTTCTCGCCGACCAGGGCGACGATCTCGCCGCGTTCGAGAGTAAGTGTGACGGGATGGAGGGCGGGTTCGTCCCGGCCGGGGTAGGTGAATCCGGCCCCGCACAGGCGGATGCGCCGAGGCGCCGGGGCCCGGGTCGTGCCACGGGCCGTGGCACTGGAGCGGACCTCGCCGATGAAGGTGTGGTAGTCACTGAGGTAGAGGCCGTGGTGGAACATCACCGCGCCGTAGCGGACGATCGAGTTGAGGGCCCGTCCCGCGGTCTGCGAGGCCACGATGGCGGTGCCGGCGATCGCGGTGGACATGGCTCCCGAGACGGCGAGCGCCGCCAGCGACACCCACATGCCGAGCGTGAACAGGCCGGAGAGGGAAGCCGCGAGGAGCGTCACCAGCAGATAGGGGCGGGCGCCCTCGAGTTCGCGTCCTTCGACGCGGTCGCACATGGCCCGGTACCAGGACTGCAGGTACGGGCGCATGGTGTTGGCGCGCAATTCGTCGGCGAGTTCCGAGGTGGTGAGCCACCAGCGCATCATGCCGCGCACGTTGCGGGCGGAGATCGTCCGGTCGTGGACCCGGTAGTCGATGCGTGCGGCGATCACCCCGCCGAGGCCCCTGGGGAGGACCGACAGCACCAGGACTCCCAGCAGCAGGGGGTGGAGGGAGGTGAGGACGGTGGCGGCCGAGACCAACTGGACGAAGCCGCCTGTCAGGGTCTTCGCGTCGTCCGCGAGGTCCACCGCCCGCATGGCGCCGATCTCCGCCGCCTGGCTCCGGTCGGTGAACCCCTCGGTGTCGTACGCGGACAGTTCGGCCTTCATGTGGAGGTCGACCAGCGTGAGATCGGCGGCGGAGGCGATCTTCGGATTGAGGCGGCGGGTGGCCCAGTCCGCGAGGATCCACATGCCGGATCCCGTCGCCATCGCGGCCACCGCGACGGTGAGCGCGGGCCACGCCTGGGTGAGCCCCGTGCGGGCGTCGGATGCCGTGAGGTGGGGGAGTGCACGGGAGACCGCGGTCAGCATCACGGCGGTCCCGAGTCCCGAGAGCACTTGGCACACGAGGATGGTGGCCGTCATCCGACGGTCCACCGACCAGGCCAGCCGGGCCGTCTGGGCGAGTGCCGTCGGGATCCTGCGCGCCATGTCCCACAGGGTGGCGTCGTCCATCGCCCTGCGGTGCCTGCGCCCGTTGTAGTCGAGCTCCGGGGGAGCGGAGGGCCGTGGATCATCCGCCGGGCGGGCCGCGGGAACGTTCGCCGGGGCACCCGGTTCACGCCGACCGGTCTCCGGCACCTGTCGGCCGGTGGCGGGGCGGGGTGGCTTCACGTGGTCACCCCCGCCACGATCCGGTCACCGGTGAGGTGCCCGCGCGGGGCCGGCGAGTGGGCCGTCGCGTCGTTCATGCCCCCCACCTCGGTGACGGTCGTGAGGCCGACGCGAACGGGGCTCGGCGCGCGTCCGACGGACGCCGGAGCGAGGCCGGCGCCACGGGCAGAGCGGGAGGGCTGCCGAACGCGGCACGCGCCGCGCCGGAGGTGGGCAAGGGGTTCACGGAAGTCTCCTCGGAGTCGATCTGCTGGAGGACCCGGGCGGCATGGCCGGGCGGACGCCCGGTACGGGACCGGCCGGGCCGCGGTCCGGGCGCGGAACCGGGCACCGGCGCGGCGGCCGACTGCCGTCCGGGTACGGGGTGGTTCGACGCGCTCGTCACGCTGACGGGGCGGGTGGCGTCACACGCGCGGGGTATCGCGAGCAGGCGGCGGGACATCTGTTCCTCCTCGGTGAGGTGGCGACGGGCTGTTGTGGAACCTTCCGCGACGCCACTGACAATCAGGGGGGTGCGATGCCGGGATCCGGACAGTGCGTGAGCCGCCGCCGCAGACCGCGGCGGCTGTCCCGGGGAGGGGACCGTCCCGGAGGAGTCGGCGAGGGAAAGGTTTCTGGAACCGGCGCTCGGAGGGCAGCGCGGACGCTCGCCTGAATGGCCTGAAATCGGTCGGACCGAGGCGTCGTCGGGCAGGCGGACCCGCGGGGTCCACGAGGAGGCGGGCGCGGGCCGCTCGAAGAGGAGCGGAGCGCTCCGGGAGTCCCGGGACGGCACCGCGGCGGGACGGGCGGCCCCGCCCCGCCGCTGGTCGGGCAGCTGCGCCGACGGCGCGGACCGTGGCCGCCCGCCCTGCCTCCCGCCCCATCGCATCCGTGGGGCGGTGCTCACCGGCTTCCGCGTCCCCGTCGGCCTCAGGACGCGCACGCCAGGACGCGCACGCCAGGACGCCGGGCGCCCGGCCGCGTCCCGCGCAGCGTCAGGCGCACCTGCCCCGCCCACAGGGCAGGCGGTTCTCGGAGCCTCGCGCACGCGCCCCCGCCGGTGGCCGGTCCTCCACCGCAGCGGAGGACCGGCCACCGCGTCTCAGCACGGCGACCCGCCCCGACCACTGGAGTCCGTCGCCGTGATCGGGACCGCGACGCCGGCCCCCGGATCCCGACCCGGCCCCCCATCGGGACCAGGACCAGGACCGGGAGCCGGAGCGGGACGCGTCGGCGGCGGCGCCGACCGGCGGCCCCGCTCCCGGTCAGCGACTGTGCCGTGCCCCTCGGAGAAGCACGGGCAGGGCCTGGTGGCCGTTGGAGATGAAGCTGGGCAGAGGGCGCAGCTGATCCGGCGGAACGGCCACCTGGATGCCGGGGAAGCGTGTGAAGAGTGCTTCGAGGGCGATACGGCCCTCGATGCGCGCCAGTTCGGCACCCACGCACAGATGGTTCCCGTGACCGAAGGACAGATGGTCGTGGGCGCCTGCCCGGGCCGCGTCGAACGTGTCGGCGTCCGGCCCGTGCTGCCCCGGATCCCGTCCGGCCGCCGCGAAGTTGATGACGAGCGCGTCACCCTGCTCGAACGTGACGCCCGTGGGCTCGTCCACCACCCGGTCGGCGGCGAAACGCATGATGATCGTCGCGACCGGGGCCTGGTGGCGCAGGGTCTCCTCCACGACCCGGCTCCACGCGACCTCGCCCGAGCGGGCGAGGGCGAGCTGCCCGGGGTCGGCGAGCAGACTGGTGATGGCCTGGTCGAGAAGGTTGACGGTCGTCTCGTGCCCGGCGCCGATGAGGAGGACGAAGCTGTCCTCGAGTTCCTGGACGGACAACTCGCCGCGCTCCTGCGCCTCGACGAGCGCACTGGTCACGTCGTCGGCGGGCTCCGCGCGCTTGCGGTCGACGAGTTCCCGGATCAGCTCGTACAACCGGTCCCGCGTGGCGAGCGCCTCCTCCGGGGTCGCCGCGGTGTCGAAGAGCCGGCCGACGGTGTCGCGGAAGCCGTTGTGCAGGGCGTCGGGGACGCCGAGGACGCGGTTGACCCCGAGCAGGGGGAGCGGCCAGGCGAACCGCGCGCGCAGGTCGACGACGTCGCCGGTGTCGCCTGCGGCGAGGTCGTCGAGGAGTCTGTGGGTGATCTCCTCGATCTGCGGCACGAGGGCCCTGACCCGGCGCGTGCTGAACGCTGCCGCCAGGGGACGCCGCAGCCGCCGGTGCTCGCTGCCGTACGCGGTCAGGGCGTTGCGGACGTCGACCCACATCCGCAGCGGCCACGTCTCGGGCAGATCGCCATAGGCCGGCCAGTGCCGGGCGGGGTCCTTGGAGATGCCGGAGTGCGTGAGCAGCCGGCGGATCAGGCCGGGGTCGGTCACCGACCACGCCGGCACGTCCCCGGGCAGCAGAACCCGGGTCGCGGGGCCTCGCCGACGCAGTGCGGCGGCCTCGCCGTGGATGTCGGAGCCGGCCGGGTCTATCCGTAACGGGCAGCCGGTGACGGACGGGGACGTGGTGGACATGACAGCTCTCGCTTTCCGGTCGAGGGGCGGGGCGTTCATGCGGTCGCGAAGGTTGCGAAGGCCGCGAAGGTTGCGAAGGCCGCGAAGGCCGTGAAGGCTGCGAAGGCCGCGAAGGCCGCGGAGGTCGCGCAGTTCACGAGGGCGCAGGCCCGGTGACCGGCATGCCCGCTTCCCCCGCACGCGCTCGTGCACTCCCTCGCCCGCGGCATGGCGCGGACTGTAGTCGCGGGCGGGGCGTCCCGGGTAGACACCCCCTTCCGCTGCCGAGCCCAGGCGTCCGCCCCCGAGTGAACGCGTGCGCCCGCGCCCCCGAGTGTCCGAGGGCGCGGGCGGGGCCGGGGACGGTCCGGGTGAGGCGACACCCGCCCCGGCCGTCCCCGACCGTCCGTCGCGGACCGGCCGTCCCCGAGCGTCCGTCGCGGACCGTCAGCCGGTGCGGTTGTAGATGGCCGTCCCGGGGCAGGCCGTGACGCCGAGGCGGGTGCCGCAGCCGGAGTACTGGCTGGATCCGTTCCACCAGGTCCAGCCACCGATGGTGCGCCCGTTCAGCCAGGTGTACTGGCCCACGTAGTTGGCGTCGTACGTGCGCAGGCTCCAGTGCACGTGGGCGCCGGTCGCCGAACCGCCGGCGCAGGTGTCGGTGCCGATGCTGCCGAGCAGGGCGCTGCGCCCGATGGCCGTCCCGTTGTAGTAGGTCGTGTTCCGCATGTGGTAGTAGTCCGTGGAGAATCCGCCGGGGTGGATCACCCGTGTCCACCCGCCGCCGGCTCCGCACATCGAGGTCGCGGTGCCCTCGCGGGACGAGCGCACCAGGCCGCTGGCGTTGCCGCCGGCGAAGTCGAGGGCGCTCCAGTAGCCGCTTCCGCCGTCGTGGGAGTGCGGGCCGCCGGTCAGGGTCATGTAGTAGTCCGGCATCCAGGGCAGCAGCATCCCGTTGGTGTTGGCCAGGACCCCGACCTGCGGGGCCTGCGAGGCGTGCGAGGCATGCGAGGCATGCGAGGTGTGCGGGGCGTGCGCGTCCGGAGTCGTCCTGCGCTCGGCGTACGCCGTCATCGTCCGGCGTTCCGCCGCGCCGACCAGCGGGGAGCGGGCCACGTGGTCGGCGAACTCGCCGTCGCCCTCGAGACCCGCCACCCACCGTCCGTCCTCGCGGTGGGCGATGTAGAGCCAGCCCTCCGGCTCGCCGTGCCGGGCGCGTGACGCCTCGACGTAGGCGACGCCGCGGGCCCAGTCGCCCGAGACGGTGCGTACGTCCACGACCACCTTGCGGCCTTCCTCCGCGAGCCTGCCGACGGCGGCATCGGGGGCCAGGCCCCTGGCGTCGTGGGACCGCGAGAGGACGTCCGCGGACACGGCGTCCACCAGTGCCCCGCGCTCGGTGCCGAGGCGGTCGGCGACGGCCGTGGGCATCTTCACGCCCACGGCGGCGGACGTCGGCTCCGCGGCCGCTCGGGGCGTGGAGTTCGCCGTGGCCGGTGCGGCGGCGAGCAGTCCGGTGACGGCGAGGGCGGTCACGGCGAATCTCACATACGTGGCGACGGACGGTCTGGACAGCACGGGCGATGCCCCTTTCGCGATGGCTTGTCATGTACCTGCGAGCGTGCTCCTGCGTGAGTCTGGGGCTCCTTGTCAACGCGCGTCAACCACGCCCGGAAGCCGTCATTGGTCGACCCGGTGGCGCCGGGGCCGTACGGCGTGCCGGGAACGTGCGCGGGCCGCCTCCCCGCCGGAACGGGAGGCTCCACGCCACGGAGGAGGAACGCGAGAGGGCCCGGACACCCCGGCGCCGGGCCGCCCCGGGCTCACGTCCGGGGGCGCCGGGCCGCCCCGGCCTCACGTCCGGGCCCGAAAGGGGCGCGGGCGCGCCCGTCGGACCGTGCCCGGGCCCGCCGGTCAGGCGGTGTGCCCGAGCCCGCCGGTCAGGCCGTGCCCGAGCCCGCCGCGACCTCGTCCACGCCCCAGCCGGCCAGCAGCCGCAGCGACTCGGCGGAGCGGCTGTCCGGCTCCGCGTGGTAGGTAACGAGGGACAGATCGTGGTCGTCGGGGAAGCGCAGCGTCTCGTACGCGAGGGACAGCTCACCCACCAGCGGATGGTGCAGCCGCTTCACGCCGTGGCCCTTCTCCTGCACCGTGTGCGCCGCCCACAGGGAACGGAACTCCTCGCTCTTGACCGACAACTCGCCCACCAGGGAGGACAGCTGCGGGTCGTCCGGGTAGCAGCCCGCGCACAGCCGCAGGATGCTCACCACCTCGACCGCCTTGCACTCCCAGTCCAGGTACAGCGAACGGGCGTTGGGGTCGAGGAACACCAGCCGGGCCATGTTGCGCTCGGCGGCCTCCATCGCCGCGAAGTCGCCGAACAGGGCCCGGGCCATCCGGTTCCACGCCAGGATCTCCAGACGGCGCCCCAGGAACAGCGCCGGGACCTGGTCCATGGTGTCGATCAGGTGCTGGAGCTGCGGCCGCACCTTCTGCGTCCGGTGGACCGCTCCCCGCTTCTTCTTCGGCTTGGGACTCGCCAGATGCGTCAGGTGCGCGTGCTCGGTGTCCGTCAGGCGCAGCGCCCGCGCGATGGAGTCCAGCACCTCCGTGGACACGTTCTGCCCGTGCCCCTGCTCCAGCCGCGTGTAGTACGCCACCGACACCCCCGCCAGCTGGGCCAGCTCCTCGCGGCGCAGCCCGGGGACGCGGCGGTGGCGGCCGAAGTCCGGCAGCCCGACGTCCCCGGGCTTCAGCCGGGCACGCCGGGACCGGAGGAATTCGCTGAGTTCGGCACGCTGGTCCATCCCTCAAGTATTGGCCACCTCCGCGACGGCCCGCCGGGCGAGCCTGACCCTGCCAGTGGTAGGCACGGCGGACGTAGGCACCACAGAGGGCTGGGTGACCGCGCCGCGACCGGGCAGGCTCGACGCCATGACCACGAACGCAACCACCGTCCCCGCCTACGCCGCCCCCGCCGCGGGCGCCCCGCTGGAGCGCACGACCATCCCGCGCCGGCCGGTCGGCGAACACGACGTAATGATCGACATCAAGTTCGCGGGCATCTGCCACTCCGACATCCACCAGGCCCGTGACGGCTGGGGCACCGGCATCTACCCGATGGTGCCCGGCCACGAGATCGCCGGCATCGTCACCGAGGTCGGCCCGGGGGTCACCCGGTTCGAGGCCGGCGACCGGGTTGGAGTCGGCTGCCTCGTCGACTCCTGCCGCACCTGCGACAACTGCGCGGCCGGCCTGGAGCAGTACTGCACCGGCGGCAGCGTCGGCACGTACAACGCCCTCGGCAAGGACGGCGAGCCCACCTACGGCGGCTACTCGTCCCACATCGTCGTGGACGAGCGCTTCACCGTCCGCATACCCGAGGGCATCGCCCTCGACGAGGCGGCCCCGCTGCTGTGCGCGGGGATCACGCTGTACTCGCCGCTGCGCCACTGGAAGGCCGGCCCCGGCAAGAAGGTCGCCGTCGTCGGGCTCGGCGGCCTCGGCCACATGGGCGTCAAGATCGCCCACGCACTGGGCGCCGAGGTGACCGTCCTCTCCCAGTCGCTCCGCAAGGAGGCAGACGGCCTGAAGCTCGGCGCCGACCACTACTACGCGACGTCCGACGAGTCGGTCTTCGAGGAGCTCGCGGGCACCTTCGACCTGATCGTCTCCACGGTGTCCGCGCCGCTGCCGCTCGACAGGTATCTCGGCCTGCTCCGCACGGACGGCGCCTTCGTCAACGTAGGCGCCCCGGAGGAGCCGGTCTCGCTGAACCTGTTCTCCGTCATCGGCGGCCGCAAGACCCTCGCCGGGTCCGGCATCGGCGGCCTCCCGGAGACCCAGGAGATGCTCGACTTCTGCGCCGAGCACGGCCTGGGAGCGGAGATCGAGGTGATCTCCGCGGACCGGATCAACGAGGCGTACGAGCGGGTGCTGGCCAGCGACGTGCGGTACCGCTTCGTGATCGACACGTCCACGATCTGACCCCGCGGGAGGCGCCCGACCGATGCGCCCGCGTCCCCCATGCGTCCCCGTTTCCTCCCGGCCCCGCGCCGGCAGGAAACGGGGACACAGCCCGGACCGGGGGGCGGGGGACCGGGCAGCGCCGGGACACCCGCGGCGCCCAGGATGCCCAGGGCGCCCGCCGTACTCCGCACCGGACGCCGCCGGACTGCGCACCGGATGCCGCGGGCACCCGAGACCGCCGGGACGCCCCTTGCGGCGCCCGGGTCCGCGCCCGCCTGCTCAGATCACCAGCGGAGCCTCCGACCAGCGGCGCACCCGGTACGGCGCCCACCACAGATGGTCGCCCAGACGCACGACGAGTGTCTCCGCCATCAGGTCGTCCAGGATCGGCCGCGGTACCGCGTCCACGTGCGCACCGTCGGTGAGCGCCGCGACGGCCTCGTGGTACTCCGGTTCGTCGATGGTGAAGCGGCGCAGCTCCCCGTAGCGCCGGTCACGGACCTGGATGAACCCCGGACCGTAGCGGAAGATGCACTTGCAGATGTAGTACGTGGTGCGCCAGGCGAGCGCCGTCGCGACCGGGTCGGCGATGCCGAGGACGGCGGTCGGCGGGTGCAGGTGCCCGAAGTGGCGCCAGGCGTCGGGGTCGGGACCGGTGCGGAGCTGCCAGTCGACCGAGACGGCCAGGCTGGACAGGTCGCCCACGAAGCTCAGCGCCCGCACCGACCAGGCCGCGTCGGCGGTGTCCGTCAGGTCCACGGGGCGGGGCAGGGTGACGTGCCGGGCCCCGGCGGCGAACAGCCGCCGGGCGGCCTCCGCGCCGGACATGTCGATCTCGAAGCGCCCCAGGGACATGGCGGGCAGAGTGCCCACCTCGGGGTCGTAGTCCCGTGAGGCGGTCACGGTGAAGGGGGCGGTGCCGGTGAGTGCAGGAGTCATCGTCGTCCCTCGGTCGGGCGGTGTCCCGGTGTGCCGGGGTGTGCCGGCAGAAGCGGTACCGCGGCCGTCGGCGTCCGCCCGGGACCCGGGCGGACGCGGCGCTGCGGTCGTCAGACGGTGGTGGGGGCGAGCTCGGCCTCGCGGGCGGCGGTGTGCCGCATGAAGTCGATCCGCAGGAACTCCTCGTTCAGGGCCGGCGGCGCGATCTGCACGAACTGCCCGCTGTCCTCGAACACGACGCCGAGCTCCCGCCACCGCTTCAGGATCCCGAGCAGGGCCGCCTCGCCGATGTGGTGGTCCGCGTCCAGCTTGCGCGCCGCCGCCTTCACCGCATGCGGCTGGTCGAGCAGCCGGAACAGGGCCAGTTCGGCCGGGTCGGTGAGCTCCAGACGCGTCCAGTCGAACGCCCGGCGCTTGCTGACCAGGACGATCCGGTCCTCCAGGTCGCAGTGGGTGAGGCGGCTGCCGGCGTAGTTCCGCTTCCAGTGCGCGATGCCTTCGTCGAGCCGTGCGACGACGTCCTCGCCGATGCCCCGCGGCGGGACGTCGAAGACGTACGCCAGGTCGAACATCTCGGCGTCGGGGAGGTCGTAGGTGAGCCGGTACGGCTCAGCGGGACGCAGCTCGGAGAAGCCGAGACCGGGGTCGTTGAAGTACGGGCTGAACCGCTCGATCGCGATCCGCGAGGAGGGCCCCACGGGCGGATTCAGGTGCTCCAGCGCGGCCAGCTGGTCCACCACGTCGTCGTAGTCCTCCGCGTCCTCGCCCGGGAACCCGTGCAGGTAGTTCCAGGCGACCGAGAGGCCGACGGTGGCGGCGTCACGGAGCATCCGCACGTTCTGGCCGCCGGTCACCCCCTTGTCCATCAGGGTCAGCACCCGGCTGTTGAGGCTCTCGATGCCGGGCTGGACGAAGATCAGGCCCGCGTCCGCCAGGGTCTGGAGCTGCCCCCGCCGCATGTTCGACTTGATCTCGATGTGCATGCGCAGGTCGTACCCGCTGTCGATGATGCGGGGCAGTACCGACTTCACGTACCCCATGTCCAGGATGTTGTCCACGACGTACATGTCCAGGACCCGGTGCCTGCGCGCGAGTTCCATGATCTCGTCGTAGAACACGTCGGGGCTCTTGCTGCGGAACGCCATGAACGAGCCGTTCAGCCCGCAGAAGGTGCAGTGGTGCTTCTCACCCCACCAGCAGCCCCGAGCGCCCTCGACGACCAGTTTGGGCTCGACCCAGTTCCGGGCGTGGGACGAGGCGAGCCGTTCGAAGTAGCCGGAGTAGTCCGGCGGCAGGATGGCTGCGGGCGGCAGCGGCCTGGTGTTCATGGCGTTCACCACGGACGAGCCGTCCGTGTCGCGCCAGCACAGCCCGGGGATCTCCGACAGCGGCTCGCCCGCCTCCAGGGCCCTGATCAGCGCGGGGAACGACACCTCGCCCTCGCCGCGCAGCACATGGTCGACGAAGGGGAAGTTGCGGTGGACGGCCTCGCCCTGCTTGCCGTCGCAGTTGGCGCCGCCCATGGCCGTCACGATGTGGGGGGCGAGCTGCTTGACGTGCTTGGCGGCCGCCAGCGCCGCGGTGTTCTGCTGGAACGTCGAAGTGAACCCGACCACGTCCGGGGCGAGTTCGACGATGCGTTCCGCGATGTGCCGGACGAAGTCGGGCGCGGTGACGTGCAGCGCCTGCGTCATCTCCATCCGCGGCCCGCGCACCCGGTTCGCCATCGCCTCGGTGAACTCGGGCACTCGCCATTCGGGATCGTCGTAGAGAGCGGAGGAGAACACCCAGTCGCCACAGCCCAGGAAATAGGAACCGAGTGCGTAGTAGGAATAGTCCTCCAAAGTGAATTCCGTGTTCCTGGTGACCCAGTCCACGTATTCGATATTCGCGTGCAGCACGTCCGCCGTGGCGTTCGGTACGCGCTCGTCGACACTGCGCTTGAGAATTCCGAGAGCCAGCGACGGGAGATCGATCGGGGCCCAGGGCATGTTCACCAGGAGTACGCGCACGGCTCGCCTCTTCTCATGTGATCAGTGCACGGGATGATGTGCCGGCCGGGCACCGGCCGGGAAGCCGTCAGGCGCCGGAAGGGCGCCTGACGACCCCGTGACGGTGCACCGGCCGGGGTGGCCGGCCGGGAGTCCGGCCGTGGTTCCGCCCGGACGGGGCCGCTCGCGGAGCCGGCCCCTGACCACTACTTGTCCTCGTCCTCCATCTCCTCCGCGGAGCGGAGGTAGACGACGACGCCGACGCCCGGCTTGCGGCTCTCCTCGTCGCCGTCGAGCGGGTCGCCGTGGATGATGTCCTTCTGCATGATGATCACCTCCTCTCCGGGGGTGGGGGCGGCTCGGCCTGATCGGGCGCCGGAGGCAGCCCGCCGCCGAGAAATCGCAACGACCGCCGTATGACGGCCAGGTGGTCGGCTCCGTCGTAGCCGTCGTGGCCCGAGTCCAGCCACATCACCTCGTGGGGGACACCGCCGGCGCGCAGCACCGCCAGGTACGCCTCGATCTGCTCCGGCGGACACTTGGCGTCCCGCCGAGCCGCGACGACCAGCAGGGGCGACCGGATGGCCGCGGCGTACGAGGACGGTGAGGCGTGGGCGTAGGCCTCCGGCACCTCGTCCGGGGTTCCGCCGAACAGCGAGGCGTCCAGCGCCTGGAGGGCGGGCGTGGAGTGCCGGAAGGCGGTGGCGCAGTCGGCGAGCGGCTTGACGGCCACCCCGACGTCCCACAGGCCGGGACGCGTTCCCATCGCCAGCAGCGTCAGGTAGCCGCCCCACGAGGTGCCGCACAGGCCGACGGCTCCCGGGCGGCCGATGCCCCGCTCCAGCAGATCGGCCCGGACCCGCACCAGATCGGCGACCTGGGTGTGGCCGACGCCCTCGGACCAGGCGGAGCGCCAGCGCGGCCCGTAGCCCGTCGAGCCCCGGTAGTTGACGCGGGCCACGGCGTACCCCGACCCGACGAGGGCCTGCACCATCGGGTCGTAGGCGTCGCGGTCGTGGTCGGCCGGGCCGCCGTGCACGAGGAGGACCAGCGGGTGCGGCGCCGGGCGGTCCGCGGGCGTGGTGACGAAGGTGTGCACCGGGCCGTCGGGCCCCGGGGTCCACAGGTCCCGGCGGGCGCCGAACCGGGGGAGCCGCCACTGGCTCTGCCCGGGCAGCGGCGCACCCGACAGCGACATCGCGCGGGGCACGGTCACCGCGTCGGTCCAGATGTAGTGCACGTCGCCGCCGGCGGCGGGCGACGCGGCCAGGATGCTGCCCTCGGGCGTGGGCACCGAGGTCAGCTCCCCGCGGTCCAGGTCGGCGGTGAAGAGCCTGCTGCGGCCGTGCCGGTCCTGCCGCAGCAGCACCCGCGCGCTCCCCGGCCCCGGGTACCAGCGGGCGGTCGTCTCGGTGTCGAAGGTGCACCAGGGCAGCAGCTCCAGTCCGCCACCGGGGGTCCAGACGCCCAGGTGGTAGCGGCCGGCCCGCTCGCGCATGACCAGCAGCAGCGGGCGGCCGGACGCCGCCGAGGGGTACCCGGGACCGGAGTACGACGCGAGCGCCGGCGCGAAGCCGAACGCCCAGGTGCGTTCCGCCGCGCCGGAGAGCACCGCGGTGGTGGTCCCGTCCGGGGCCAGCAGCGTCACGGCGCGGGCGGAGTGCGCGGGGCCGGACACCGCCAGCAGCGAGCCGTCCGGTGCCAGGTCGCACAGGGTGGCCGGGTCCGTCGTGCGCATCACGGGGGTGCCCCGGCCGCCGCGCCGCCCCATGTGCACGCCGAACCCCTCGGAGCCGCGGATCCCGACGGCCACCGTGCCGCGTTCCGTCAGTGCCAGTCCGGCGTACCGCCCCGGCGGCACCCCGGCCAGCGCGGTGCGGTCCGGCCCGCCGTCGAAGTCCTGCACACGCCAGCAGCCGCTGCCGCCGCGGTCCTCGTCGAACCACCACACCGCCTCGTCGCTGTCGACGGCGCAGAGCAGCGTGCCGTGCGGACGGTCCGTCAACTGCCGTCCGACGCCCGTGGACCGGTCCCAGGTGAAGATCTCGCACCGGCCGTCGGCGTCCCCCGTGTACACCATCCGGTCGGGATTGCGGGGACTGGTCACGGGCAGCACCGGGCGGTAGACGCCGTACGTGCGCGCTGCCGTCTTCGGCGAGGGCGGTGTCACGGCGCCTCCCGGACGACGAGCGGGGACCTGGCCGTCGCGTACACGGCCAGCCCGGCGAACGCGCCCGCGCAGCCCAGCGCCACCGCGCGCCCCCCGTACGCCGCCACCAGGACCCCGGCCAGCACGGGGGCGAGCACCGCGACACCCTGGCCGGCGGTCCCCAGCACCGTGCCCATCCGGGCCAGCAGACGGTCGGGGGTCACCAGCACCGCCCGGGTCTGGAGCACCACCGCCACCGACGGCACGATCAGCGACACACCGCTCAGCAGCAGCCCGTACGCCCAGGTCCGGGAGGTGAAGGCGAGCCCGGCCGCCGCCGGCACCATGGCCCACGAGGCGCCCGTGACGATCAGCGTCGCCGGCACCCGCCGCACCAGCCACGGAGCGGCGAGCGCGCCCAGCAGTCCGCCGACGCCCGCGAGGGTGAGGACGAGACCGATCGAGGAGGGGCTGGCGCCCTCGGCGTGCGAGGCGAAGACCGCGTGGAAGTACAGCGCTCCCAGCAGTGCGTTGATCCCGGCGGTCCACACGACCACGAAGCGCAGGAACGGCTCCGCCCACACGAAGCGCATGCCTTCGGCGAGCTCTCGGGTGAAGGAGGGGGCACTGCCGTCCCGTTCGGGCGTGAGATCCGCGCGGATCGCCCTGCTCAACACGGCCACCAGGAGGAACGACACGGCGTCCGCGAGCAGCGGCACCCACCGGGCCATCTGGTAGAGCACACCGCCGAGCGTCGGCCCGACGATCTGCACCGCCTGGTCCCGGGCCTGGAGCCAGCCGATCGCCCGGGAGTACTCCGCGGGAGGCACGAGCCGCCGGATCGTCCCGGAGGCGGCAGCCCCGTAGACGGCGCTCGCCGCCTGCTCGACGACGGCCGCGACGAGGATGTGGACGAGGACGACATGGCCGAGCGCGACGGCCACGAACACCGTACCGGTGGCCCCCGCGGCGACCAGCGCCGCCGTGTACATCATCGGCTTGCGCGGCAGCCGGTCGGCGAACACACCCGCGACCGGCGAGACGACGAGGCCGCTGACCAGCGCCACCGAGGCGACGAGGCCGGCGAGCCCGGACGAGTGCCCCGCGCCCAGCAGGATCAGCGGAAGGAAGAGGGAGGACGCACAGGTCCCGAGACCGTCGACGGCACCCGCCGCCCAGAAGAGCGAGAAGTCCCGTCTTCGGAAAGGGGAGGAAGGCGCGTCGTCCGGTAATTGCTCGTCATCTGATAAATCAGCGCCGGAAGGCGCGGATTTCCCCTCGGTCTCGCCCATCAGAAATCCCGCTCGGGCAATGATTCTGACGCTGACGCACCCACATCGCCCCCTGCAATGAGCGGACTTACGGCCGGTGAGGATTGCGATCGTAGCGAAGGGGTTCTCGCGGCACAATACCGTCTTTCAAATGCCGTTTTCGATCAAGCGGCGGCGGTGTGATATCCCTGCATCGGATACCTGGCAGTGTGATCCCGTGCCCGGCCGGTGGAAATTCCGCTACGAGAAGGGCGCGAACCGTTCGACGCGCCCCGCCGCCGGGCCGCCGGGCGCGGTTCAGCGCCGCCCCGGACGTGATCGTGCCTGGCCGGGGCCGCCTCACCGCCGCCACGCCGGTGCCGCCGCCTGCCGCGCCGTCCGGAGCGGACCGCGCCGGGCGGGCACCGCGGAGCGCGAAAGTCCCCTTCCGCTTGCGCGTCCGCCCCGGAAGGCCCCGGGAGGCGCCGGTAGGCCCCGCGGAAGGCACCGGTAGGCTCCGGAGCGCTCAGGAGGGCCTTCCCGAAGGGCCCGGGGGTTCGTCCGCCCCGGGGAGGCGGACCGTCCGACGGTCCGGTCACGGCACGATTCCACCGGCCGCGGGGCGGCAGGCCTGCGCCTGCCGCCCCGCGGGGTGTGCCGTGACCGCGGTCCCGGTGTGGTCACCGGTGCTTGCAGTCCCAGTGGCCCTTGACCCAGTGATGGTCCCAGTGGCCGTGGACGTAGACCCACTTGTACGTGCGGTCGTGGTCCCAGTAGCCCTTGTGCCAGTTGCCGTGCTTGTCGTGGTGGCCCTTGTGCCAGGTCTTGTGGTGGGTCCACTTCTTCTCCCAGTGGCCCTTGACCCACTTCTTCTCCCAGTGCCCCTTCTTCCAGGTGCAGCGGTCGTGTCCGTTGTGCCGGTCGTGGTGGTCCCCGGTCACCACGGTGGGGGCGGACGCGGGCGCCGGGGCGGCGGTCGCCGTTCCCGACATGCCGAGCGCGGCTCCTCCGGCCAGCAGTCCCGTCGCGGCGGCTCCGGCCACCAGGCGGCGGGCGCGCATCGATGAGGTCATCGGACGCACCTCTCTCATGAGGTTCTCGCGGGAAGCACAGGGTGAGTCGGAGTCCCCGATCGTCCGGTACCCGGTGACGGGTCCGCCGGCGGCTCGTCGGCTCCGCTGTGCAGGACATGGGTGATTCGGAGCCGGCCGCGGTCCGGATGAGACAGCTGCGAAAAAGTTCGCGCGGTGACCGGGCGTCAGCGGTTCGCGGCGGACGGCGCGGAACGCCCTCCCCGCCCACGGGCGGGCCTCCTCCCGTGCCGTTCGCACATCCGGACCCGCCACGGCTACGAATCCCCCGTGACAGGCCATCGCTCACGGGGAGCGGTCATGACGATCACCGCCGCAGCACCGGACACCAACCGCCATTCCGTCACTCTGCCGTGCGGCTTGCGCAGCCCGGCCGCCGCCCGCCGGATCACGGCCCGATGGCTGGCGGAGTCCGACTGCGGCACACGAGCCGACGACGCGGTCGTCATCGTCTCGGAGCTGGTCACCAACGCCGTCCGCCACACCCGCGGTCCGTGCGTGCTGACCCTCGGCGTACGGGCCGGCGTGCTCAGCATCGACGTCGCCGACGACAGCGAGGTGATCCCCGAGCTCCACCGGCGCGCGGCAGGCGGCGAGCGCGGGGGCTTCGGACTGGACATCGTCCGGCGACTCGGCGGAGCCGTCACCGTGGTGCCTCGGCTCGGCGGCAAGACGGTGCACGTCGCACTGGCCCTCGGCGACCCGGCCCTCGGCCACCCGGGCGGCGGCGCCCCGGAGCGGTCGTGAAGCCCGGCCCCCGGGGTCACCCGGCCGGACCGGCCACAGGGCGCCCCCGTGCCCGCGCGGGCAGAGTCGGACAGGCCGGTCACCGGCCCGGCGCCGGAAGCCACGGCGTACAGGCGTCCACGGAACGACCAGGAACCAGCGAGGGGCAACCGTTGCCGGACGTACCAGCCGCAGGCGAGCACGTCGACGCTCTCCTGTCCCGCGCGGCCGCGGGGGACCACGCGGCCTTCACCGGCGTCTACGACGCGCTGTGCGACGCGGTCATGGGGCTGGCGTGCCGGATCCTGCGGGACGCCGCGCAGGCCGAGGAGGTCACACAGGACGTGATGATCGAGGTGTGGCGCACCGCCGACCGCTTCCACCCCGAACGCGGCTCCGCCAGGGCCTGGGTCCTCACCCTCGCCCACCGCCGCACCGTCGACCGGGTCCGCGCCGCCCAGGCGAGCGCCGACCGCGAGCAGCGGGCCTTCGGCCTCAGCCCCGACCGGGCCTTCGACGAGGTCGCGGAAGCCGTCGAGGACCACGACGAGCGCAGACGGCTGCACCGCTGCCTCGGCCGGCTGGAGCGGCCGCAGCGCGTCCCGCTCGTCCTCGCCTACTACCAGGGCATGACCTACCTCGAAGTCGCCGCATCGCTGTCCACCCCCGAAGGCACGGTGAAGTCCCGTATGCGCAAGGGCCTCAAGCAGCTGCGCGCCTGTCTGGACGGCCGCTCATGACGACCGCCGGCGAACCGCACCCGGACGCGTCCGGCCCCCAGGACCCGGGCCCCCCGCACCTCGCGGCCGCCGCTTACGTCCTGCACGCCCTGCCCCCGGCCGAGGAGGCCGCGTTCGAGAACCATCTGGCCGGCTGCGCACAGTGCCGCCGCGAGGTCGACGAGTTCCGGTCCACCACCCTGCGCATGGCGGACGCCGAGGCACTGCCCGCACCGCCCCGTCTGCGGGCCCGGGTCCTCGACGCCGTCGCCCGCACACCCCAGGACCGCATCCGCCCGGCCCCCCGCGCAAGGCGCACCCTGCGCCTCGCGCTCGCGGCGAGCCTCGCCGCCGCTGCCGCGCTCGGCGGCATCGCCGCCTGGCAGCACACGCGGGCCGACGACGCCCGGCAGCAGGCCGCCACCGCCCGCGAGGAGGCCCGCTCCGCCGGTGCCGCGCTCGCCGACGTCCTCACCGCACCCGACGCCACCATCCACGCCGCGACACTCGCCGACGGAGCCTCCGCGGCCGTCGTCGTCTCCCGCCGGCAGGGCGAGTCCGCGTTCACCGCCAGCGATCTGCCCGCACTCACCGAGGGCAAGGTCTACGAACTCTGGTACGCGGCCGCGGCGGGCGACCTGCGCCCCGCGGGGCTGCTCCCCGGCGGCGCCGAGCAGACAGCCCGTGTACTGGACGGCCCCCTCGGAGACGCCGTCGCCGTCGGCATCACCGTCGAGCCCGCAGGCGGATCCACCCAGCCCACCACGAAGCCCCTCGGCATCATCCCCATCGACACCTGAACGGCTGCCGGCCCCCCGTCTCCGGCCGCCGCGGAACGCACGGACCGCGCCTGACCCGTCAGAGGCCGCACGAGAACACAGATCACGACCATTCGGGTGATATGCGTCTTTCGCGGCAATCCATGCCGGATGCCGCGCCGAAGGAGTCCCGGACCCGCCCCCGCCCGGGAGCGGGCCGCATCTCCGATCGGAGTCACCTTCGTGCGTACTCGTCTCGCCGCGGGCGCTGCCGCCGCGACCGCCGCTCTCGCCGCATCGCTGTTCGCCCCCGTCACGGCGTCCGCCGACCCGGCCGTTCCCAGCCCGTTCGCACCCCAGGGCCGCGCGGCCAAGGGAGCTCTCGTGAGCGTGGGCCTCACCACCGACCAGCGACTGGTCGGCTTCCGCGTCGACGACCCGGCCGCCACGTGGAGCTTCGGCACGGTCCGCGGCCTGCGCGGCGACACGAAGCTCGTCGGCATCGACTTCCGGGTCCAGAACGGCAAGCTCTACGGCGTCGGCGACAAGGGCGGTGTCTACACGCTCGACAGCGACGCCGGGGCCGTCAAGGTCTCCCAGCTGACCGTCGCCCTCGCCGGCCGCCACTTCGGCGTCGACTTCAACCCCGCCGCCAACCGGCTGCGCGTCATCAGCGACACCGGGCAGAACCTGCGCCACAACATCGACGACCCGGCCGCCCCGCGCACCACCACCGCCGACGGCGCCCTCACCAACCCGACCACGCCGCCCACCACCGCACTCGGTGTCACCGGCGCCGCCTACACCAACAACGACCTCAACACCGCCACCGCGACCACGCTCTTCGACATCGACACGGTGAACGACCGCGTCTCGCTCCAGTCCCCGGCCAACGCCGGCACCCTCGCCCCCACCGGCAACCTCGGCGTCGACGCCGGCCCCTCGGCCGGCTTCGACATCTACTACAAGGCGTCCACCGGCGAGAACAAGGGCTTCGCCGCCCTCCGGACCTCAGGCCGCTACCGCTTCTACAGCGTCAACGCACTCGACGGCGAAACGGTCTTCCGCGGCACCTTCCCCACCGGCCGCCAGGTCGTCGACATCGCACTGCCCCTCGACCAGAACTGATCCCGAGGCCCCACAGCGGCGACACCGGGGCGGCGGTGACACCCGTGCCGCGCATCCGCGGCACCGGCAGTACGGCCTGACGCCGCGTGAGGAACAGCAGGCTCACGCGGCGTCAGCAGACTCGCCGGGCCTGAGCGCGCAGCACACGGCGACGGGCAGGGCGAGCACCAACGGGACGAGGAAGCCCGCTGGCCGCTGTCCCCGTCCCGGCCCAATAGATCCACTGGCGTACGCGAACCGGCCCGCCGCGTGTGCGGCGGGCCGGTCGTGTCGCGGTCCTGGTGTGGGCGCTCCGCCGGGCTGCTGCCGCGACGGCGTCCGGGCGCGGTCGGATCAGAAAGGCATCCGGCCGCGGGCGCGCCGGCCGGCGGAGCCGCTGCGGCCGACCGCCTTGGAACTGCTGCGGAACGGCTTGCTGAACACGCGGCCCAGCACACCGGGTGCCTTGCTGCCCGCACGGGAGCCGAGACCGAGACCGCGCTGGGTGCCGCGCTGCGGGTGGTGGGACAACCGCGGCACGAAGAACGCGAGCACGGCGAGGACGACACAGACGCCGACGATACCGACAACCATCATGGGGGAATCCCTCCTTCGAGCTTCCTCCTGCGCGTGCCCGGAGCCGCGGCGGTCATGCGTCGGTACGTGCCGAACCTGCTGCCGGCCGGTGGATCCCGCCGTCCCCCCATCCCCCGCCGTCCCCTTGTCCGCGACGACAGACCGAGGGGCCCCTCAGCCGGACACGCCGAGCGGCGGACGGTCGAGCACGCGGGGCTTGTACTCGACCAGCTGGATGCTGCCGTCGAAGGTGCGGTGCTCGGTCATCTCGAGGGCGACGTCCGGATATCCGTCGTAGATCCGCTCCGCCCCGGTGGCCCCGGTGATCACCGGGAACATCACGACCCGGAAGCGGTCGACGAGACCCGCCTGCAGCAGCGACCGGCTCAGACTGAGGCTGCCGATCGTGGTGAGCAGCCCCCCGCCGCCCGACTTCATGGCACGGACCGCCTCGACGGCGTTGTCGCGGACGAGCGAGGAGTTCGCCCACGTCAGCGGCTCCTTCAGCGAGGAGGAGAACACCACCTTCGACGCCCGTGTGAGCTCGTCGACGGATGCCTCCTCCTCGGGCCTGAACTCGTCCTGGCCACTCGGGACCTCGCCCGCGGCGAAGCCCGACATCAGTCGGTAGGTGTTCGCTCCCATCAGGTACGTGACCTCCGGCTGCTCTCCGAGCCACGCGAGGTATTCCGGGCCTTCGAGGCCCCAGAACCCGGGCCAGCCCTCTCCCGACGCGTAGCCGTCGAGGGACGTGATGAAGTCGACGAGAAGCTCCGGCATGACGGTGTCCTTTCCGAGGTGTCACCAGCTTGGACCGGCCGGACCGCGCAAACTCATCGGACGCGCTGTGACACCGGCGAATCCGTCCCCGGCCCGACAGCCGCCGACCGGGCGGCCCGGTCCGGCAGAGCCTTCGCGGGCCGCCCGGGTGGCAGGCCCGAGGGCGTCCGAAGACCGGGAGAAGGGTCAGGAGGTGTCCTGCCCGGCCCCTCGCAGGAAGAGGTCGACGACGTCCCTTGCCAGGCGGTCGACGGCTGCCGGTGCGAGGCCGTCCTGCGGGGGATGCACGATGGCGGCGAGCTCCATGAAGGCGTTCGCGAGAAACCCGGGGTCCGCTTCCCGCAGTTCGCCCGTGGCCACGGCGTGCGCCATGAGGTCGGTGACGGGCTGGATGAGTCCGCGCACATAGGCCTGGGAGACCGTGGCGCGCTGGTCTGCTTCGAGGTGGCGGATGGCGTAGTAGATCTGGTTGCTGAGCGCGGAGTTGTAGGTGCCGTGGGCGTAGGAGGCGGCGAGCGCGAAGAGCCTGTCGTACAGGGTGCCCGGGGTGGCGAGCGCCTCCTGGAGGAGGGACGAGGCCTCCTTGGTGTAGTGGTCGGCCACCTCCATGAACAGGGCGGGCTTTCCGCCGGGGAAGTGGTGGTAGAGGCTGGCCTTCTTCACGTCGACGGCTTTGGCGATGTCGTCGAGGGAGACGCCGAGGTAGCCGTACTCGGCGAGCCGTAGGGCGAACTCGTCGCGGGCACGGGCTCGGGTGTCGGTCTGTCGGGGCATGGGGGTCAGACTCCTGTGCGGGTACGGCGGGTCAGGGCGAGGTGGGCCGCGGCAGCGCCCACCACCAGGAAGGCGAGAGCCACGAGCGTCCCCGGCAGCAGATTCTGCTCGGTCCACGGTGAGGTGAGCAGGCTGCGCATGGCGTCCAGCGGCGGGGTGAGCGGGTTCAGGTCGGCGGCGCGGGCCATCCAGCCGCCGAGCTGGTCACGCGGGACGAAGGTGGCGGTGAAGAACGAGAGCGGGAAGAAGACGAGGGTCACGGAGCCGACTGCCGAGCTGTTGCCGGTGTGGAGGCCGGCCGCGGCGGCGAGCAGCAGGAATCCGGTGCCGAGCAGGACGGTGGCGCCCACGAGAGCAAGGAGGGCGGGCATCCCGGAGACGGGGTTCAGCCCGAGCAGCAGGCCGAGTGCGGTGAGCGCGGTGGCCTGAGCCGCCAGGACGGCGACTCCGGCCAGGACGGGGGCCGTGACCAGGGTCCAGCGGCGGACCGGGGTGAGCCAGAGCCGTGCGTGATAGCCCGAGCCGATGTCGCTCACCAGCAGGTGCCCCGCGGTGGCGCCGCCGGTGAACGCGGTGGTGAGCAGGCACAGGGGCAGGACCACGTCGATGTAGCGGCCGCCGGGGGCGGTCGCGGCGGTGACCGAGGACAGCTGACCCTCGTAGATGATCATGAAGAAGGCGCTGGTGAGGAGCGGCGAGACGAGCAGGGCGGGTGTACGCAGACAGGATCTGAGGGATCGGACGGTCAGCGGGACCAGGGCCGTCCATGACGCTGCCGCGGTGCGTCGGCCCGCGGGGCCGGTGACGGTGGCTGTGATCGTGCTCATGCGGTGTGGACGCCTTCCGGGGTGAAGGCCAGGCGGAGGAAGACGTCTTCCAGGCTGGGCTCGTCGACGGTCAGGGAGTCGGCGTGCAGTCCGGCGGAAGCCAGGGCGAGGAGCGTCTGCCCGTCGGCTCCGGGGCCTGTGAGCCGGATGCTCACCGCGTGAGGGGCGGCTTCGGCGGTACGGAGCTGCTCGCCCCGGGCCGCCAGAAGCTCACGGGCCCGGTCGGCGGCAGAGGCGTCGTGGAAGCGCAGGGTCAGGATCCGGTCGCCGATCTCGGCCTTGAGGGCCTGCGGGGCGGCGGAGGCGATGAGGCGTCCGGCCCGGAGGATGCCGATGCGGTCGCAGAGCCGGTCGGCCTCGTCCAGGTACTGGGTGGTCAGCAGGACGGTCACGCCGGTGGCGGACAGTGCGCGTATCTGGTCCCACAGGCCGCGGCGACTGGCCGGGTCGAGCCCTGTCGTGGGCTCGTCCAGGAAGAGGACGTCCGGGCGCTGGACGAGGGCTACGGCGAGATCGACCCGGCGGCGCTGCCCGCCGCTGAGCCTGCCGGACGGGGTGTCCGCGAACTCCTCGGCGTCGAAAGCGGCGAGAAGCTCGGCGCAGCGCGCCCGGGCCTGCCGGGCGGTGAGGAACTGGAGCCGCCCCTGCAGGCGGAGCAGCTCGCGCGCGGACATGCGCGGATCGAGGGCGCTGCCCTGGAGGACCACCCCGGTACGGCGGCGGACCGTTCCGGGGTCACGGATGATGTCCGCCCCGGCGACCTCGGCGGTGCCCCCGGAGGGGCGGAGCATGGTCGTGAGCATCCGGACGGTGGTGCTCTTGCCCGAACCGTTGGGCCCGAGCAGCCCGTACACCTCACCGGGATGCACCTCGAGGTCGAGCCCGTGCACCGCGGTGCGTTCGCCGAAGTCACGACGGAGCCCGACGGCGCGAAGGGATGGGGCGGTGACGTTGTCCATTCTCAAAACCTACCTATCGATAGGTAGGTTTGCAAATGCGCTGCCCCGGCCGGGAGGTCGGCCTGGACCGGTACCGCGTCCCGGACCTCGCCCCCGAGGCGGTCCCGCTCCAGGAGCAGCCAGTCGGACGGGCCGCGCGGTGCCGCCCCGGGCGCACGTGCGTGTCCGAGGAGGCCTCCCACCCGTCGGGCGTCCGACGGCCGAGCGGGAGACCACGGGCCGGAACGCCGACAGGAGCTTCGACGGCCGGCCCGGTCGCGTTCCCGGGGGGATACGCTCGAGGCCTGCGCCCCCACCTCGGGACCACGCGCAGCCGGGCCGCCCGCAGGTCCGGAGCCGCGGCCCGGACGGATCGGCACGATGCGGTGATTTCCGTCCCCGGGCACGAGCCGCACGGTAGCCTCGGAGCGGCTGATCACGCACGGGGGAGCGGGGTGTTGGGTGTGGGGGGAGCCTTATGTCGGCGGCTCTGTGCGGCGCTCCTGCTGGCAGCTGCGCTCGCGCCCGGCTCCGCGTCGGCCGCCACCCCGGACGACGCACGCACCGTCGTCTGCCTCTCCGCGAGCGGCCGCCAGGGCGTCGTCGAGGCGGGGGCCGCGCTGGGCCTGGTGACGTCCGCGAGTACACCGGCCGCGGTCGACCAGGCCGGAGGCGGGACGAAGACTCTGACCCTGGAGGCCTGGCGCAAGGCCCGGCCCGCCGACTTCCGCCGCGCCTGCGCGGCACACGTGGAGGCCCAGGCCCTCACCAGGGGCAATCCCCCGGCCTCGGCTTCCTCGACGCCGGGCTGGCTGTCCTGGCTGCCGCCCCTGGTGGTCGGTGCGCTGCTCACCATGGGCGCCGCCGAGATCCGAAGCGCCCGGGACAGGGGTCTGGCGAACGCGAACGGGATCCGGACGGCCACGGCCGCCTTCCGCGACGCCGTCTCCGCGTACGCCGCCGGGTGGGCCGAGACGACGGTGGGCGCCAGCCCCTCCCCGGCCGAGGTCGATACGACCCGACGGAACCTGGTCGCCGTGCTGCGCCGGGCGACCGCCGGACGCGACAGCTGGCAGTTCGCCAAGCGGCTGGTGAACGACCTGGACAGCCCGCGGTACCGCGCCCAATTGAAGGAAGGCTGGGCGGCCGACCGGGCGAACGGCCGTCTCCCTGACCGGGTGGAGCACGTCGGGGAGCTGCTGGGTGCGCTGGAGTCCGACACGGAGCGGATCGCCCTGGCGGCCGACGGGCTCACCTACCTGCGACGCCGCCCCATGCGGAAGGAGGATCCCACGTCCCCCCTGTGCCCCGTCCTATGAATCCGAGGTCATCGCAGCCCAGGCGGCGCAGGCGATGCCCCAGCAGGCAGGAGTGTCCGTACAGACCATGCCCAACCCCTTCACCGCCCCCGGGCGCACACCGGCGGACAACCGTCCCCTCTGCCCGTGGGAGACGCCCGCCCACGACGCGTGGTACGCCAAGGTCGACCACTCGGAGGACGCCTACCAGGCGTACGTCACGCACCTGCGCGAGAACCCGGACATCAGACAGGCCGGGCAGGTGGTCCTGATCACCGGTCCCGAGGGCTGCGGGAAGACCGCCTGGACCCACCGCGCCGCATCATGGACGAAGACCTTCCTCGAGAGGCAGTACGCACCACTCACCGCCCACATCGTCGACCTGACGGCGGACGGCCGGGTCGGGGACGACACGGCGACCCGCGTCAAGCACGTCATCGCCAGGCTCCTCGACGATCTGGACTTCCTGGGCATCTTCAGCACCGCAGAACAGGACGGTCTGGAACGACGGCGCGACGACCCGGCCACACTCTGCCCCTACCTCTCCAAGATCGTGCGGGTCAAGAACATCGCCCTCCTCGTCCTGCTGCCGCCCTCCGAGCTGGCGGAAGAAGTGCACCAGTACCTGCGGCTGGTCCAGAGGCAGGTGCTGTTCTTCTGCGAGTCCTCCTACGACAACGTGGCCGGGGCTGTCCCGTCCCTCTCCGTCGCGGGAGCGAAGCCGCTCGCCCACTTCGCCGTGGACGTCCTCGACGAGCGCGACGGCTGGGAGTTCGTCAGCCACCGGCTGGCCCTGGCGAACGCCAACGGCCTCGTCGTGCCCGCCATCGACCAGGCGACCATCCAGCAGTTCATGCAGACACGGATCAAGGGCCGGGGCCGCACCACCATCCGTGAACTCCAGATCACCTGCGAGCACGTGCTCGACACCGCGATACGGGCGAGCCGCAACCAGGTCAGCTACTCGGACTTCACGGAGTACTACGCGGCGAAGGCGATGCTGTGATGAGAGCGCACACCCCCAATCCGTTCCCCGTCAGCGCGGTCGCCCGTCACTCGCCCTCCGACGGGGCCGACTTCAGCATCGCCACCCCGGCGGTGCGCCAGGCTCTGGACCACGTCCGCTCCTTCCTCGGCACCTCCGGCGCCCGGCCCGACACCCCCGGTTCCGGCGGCAGCGGCCACGTGATCGCCGTGGTCGGCGAGTACGGCACGGGGAAGACCCACCTCACCGTCGAACTGCTGCACTGGATCGAGGAGCACGGCGAGGACACCGCCCACACGCTGTACGTCGACGCGCCCTCCGACACCTTCCAGGCCCTCTACAAGGACCGCTTCTTCCCGAAGCTGGACAAGGACGACGTCCGCCGCCGCGTCACCGAGTACTACGCCGACGTCGTGGCCGAGGAACTGGCCGACTCACCCCTGACCGCGGACGCCGCGCGGATGCTGAAGGACCGCCGACTCCACCCGCAGGAAGTCGTCCGCCGGCTCGGGCTGAGCGAATCCGCGTTCCTCCAAGCGCTCCAGGCCCGGCTCGGACACATCACCGAGCACAGCGACTTCGGCACCGCCCTCGCCCTGTTCCTGCGCCCCGAGTTCGAAGCGGCCGTCTGGGAATGGCTCGCGGGCCACCCCGCCGACCCCGTACTGAAAGAGCGCGGCGTCGAGCGCACGATCGACACCGACATCTCGGCACTCGAGGCCATCGGTGTCTTCGCCTTCCTCTACGGCAGGCAGGGACACCGGTTCGTCCTCGCGGTCGACGAGTTCGAGAAGGTTCTTTCCCGCGGCACACGCAGCGCACAGCACGAAGGATCGGTCCTCGCCTTCAAGAAGCTGCTGGAGGTCTTCGCACAGACCCGCTCGCTGCTGATCCTCAGCGGGCTCCCGGATTTCATCGAGATCCTGCCCACGGACGCGCAGCAGCGGATCTCCTGCCTGGTGCGGCCGACGGCGCTGTCCGCCGAGGACACGCGCGGGTACATCCGGCACGCCCTCGGCAGGGCGGGCGGACCGGCCGGCCGCCACGGTCCGGCCCTCGGCCCGTTCAGCGAGGAGGTGATCGCCTACCTTGTCGAACTCGCCGGGGGAAACGCACGCAAGGTCATCCGCCTCTGCTACCACGCCTACCAGGCCGCTGCGACGGCCGGGACCGACATCAGCCGGGCGATGGTCCGGGAAGTGGCGCGCGACCAGTTCGAGGCCTCCTCGCCGCAGGATGTGCGGGCCGAGATCGTGCGGGTCCTCGACAGCGGAGGCTGGGCCTTCGAGCAGGACCACCGGTTCGGGACCGCGGATGAGACCGGGGACCTGGAAGTGCCCGGGCGGGCCCGGGCGGGGCGCGTGGACTTCTGGCTGCCGGTGGGCGGGGAGGGCGCCGGCCTGGGGATCGTCCTCAGCCAGTCCGTTCTCAACGACGAGGAGGCCCTGCGGGTCGCGGCACAGGGCGCGGAAGCGGCAGCGGCGGCGAACGGTCCGTCCTTCGTCGTTCTCGTCGTCAACGGGTACCTCGCGGAGAACCTCTCCGACGTGGTGACCGAACCCTTCGAGCGGGTCTTCGGCTACGCGCCCCGCCGGTTCCCGGACGATTTCGCCGCGGCGGTCAAGGGGCTGATGCAGCGTCTCGAAGCCACCTTCAACGACGACCGCATCGCGCTGATCGAGAGCCGGATGAGCCAGCTGATGCGCCAGACCTCCGGCGTGCGCAGCTCCCTCGACGAGATCGGCAACCGCCTCACCTCGCCGGCGCTGCTGGAACGTGCCGTCACCCGGGGAGTGCGGCGGGCGTTCGGAGCGGTGGGCGAGGGGGATTCCGCGGCTGAGGCTTCGCTTCCCCCGGACATCCTCATGCGCTTCCAGCAGGCCGCAGCCGAACTGCGCGCCTGGCGCGAGATCGCGGACACCGTGATCGAGGCGGCTTTCGACGCGGACGACCGGCACTCCTCGCCCTACCCGCCGTCCCTGGTCAGCACAATGGGCCTGCTCCTCGCGCAGGAACGGACGCTGAACGCCTTCCGCGACGCCGTCTCCCGCGCCCTCGATCCCGTACGCGACGGGGGCAGGGACAGCCACGGCCCGGACATCGGTCCGCTGTGCCACAGCTACGACCGCCTGACCGGCGCGAACCTGGCGGCTCTGGACCACGAGGCACTGGACGTCCTGTTCGCCAGATCGGCGAGGAGCCGACCCTCCCTCCGCCGGCACCGCCGGGAACCGGAAGCCGGGCTCTCCCTGGTGCACACTCTCCGGGACCTCGGTCGTGATGTGTACGCCCTGAGCGCCGACTACGAGTACTGACCGCAGCATTGCCGACAGCCGCAGGGCTCGAGCAGGGCGGCGAAGACCTCCTGCGCGGTGGAGCCGTCCGGGCTCGCGCCGTGCGGAGGTCTTCGCTTCCCACCGCGATGCCCGGCTGACCGCGACCGGGCGGGCGGAGCCGGCTGCAGGCGGCGGACTGTACAGGTGTCGCCCGCACCCGCAGGATTCCCTCCCGAAGGCGAGCGACGACCCCACACCCCTTTCCCGGCCCGTGACACCTCACCGGGACCCGGCATAGACCGGGCACCGAGCGCGAGCGCGCCGACCACGGCAGCCGCCGCCGACCCCCGGCTCGCCCCGGGGCAGTCCCGGACCGCCCGCACACGGCGCCCGCGCCCGGCAGCCACCGTGAACCCCTGGCGGTACGACCCGGCGCCGGAAATCCGGAAGATCGACAGGCGGGCACGGTGCTACGTTCACACTGCGCGGGGCGGCTCCCGAGTGTGCTTCCTTCTCATACTCTTCTGATGAATCAGCGTGCTCACTTCCCGCCCCGCGCATCACCCGGCCGTCCCGGGGAGGGGAGAGAACCACCGTGTCGCGCACCGGCACCACCACCCACACCACGACTGCCGCCGGCGCGACGCGCCCGCGCAGCCTCGCCACCGTCCTGCTGACCCGGCGCGCCGCGGTCTACCTGCCCGCTCCCGGCGCGGCGGCGAATCCCGCGGGGGCGAATCCCGCGGGGGAGACCGGCGCGGACCTGCTCGAGGCCGAGCTCGTGCAGCGCGGCTACCTCCTGTCACCCGGCCTGCGGCGGGCGTTCGCCGCGACCGACACCCGTCTGCTCGGGGACACCGGCCGGGCCCTGCTCGACGCCGTCGACCGAGAAATCGGCGCACACCGCGACCATGTGCCGCTCCTGCGCGGATTCCCCGACACGGTGCCCGAGGACACCTGCCGGCACTACGTCGAGCGGGTCCTCAGCATCCTCTTCCAGCACCCCGACCAGCCGTGCGTGCTGTGCGGCACAGCGGGCTCCGTCGTCCCGGTCTCGCCCTGCGCGCACCTCGTGTGCGGGTCCTGCTTCGACGGCGCCGACTTCTCCGCCTGCCCCGTGTGCGAGCGCCGCATCGATCCCGCCGACCCCTTCCTGCGCCCCGCCCCGCCGCGCCGGCGCCTGTTCGGGCGCGCCACCTCGGCACCGCAGCGGCTGCGGCTGCTCTCCCACGGCGGAGACCTGACGGCATGCCAGAAGGACGCCGCGCGCGAACTCGACGACCTGCTGGCGCGCACCGGCGCGCTCTCACCGCAGGACGCCGACGACCTCGGCGCGCTGCTGGCCGCTCGCTCCCGTGACGACCTCGACCGTCTTCCCGCGCGGGTCCCAGGCAGGGAGACGAAGGCACGCCTGGTGTCCTGGCTCCTCGACGTCCCCGGCACGGACCCCGCCCATCCCGCCGTCGCCGAGGCGACGGCACGGATCGACACCGCCACCGACGTGCTGCGCGTCCTGGTGCTGCGCTCCGGAGGCGACCCCGGGCTCGTCGACATCCCCCGCTTCGCCCGCACGCCCCGGCCGCTGCGGCGCGTGCTGCTCTCCGTCCTCGACACCCTGGACCCCGCACAGGCTGCCGAGGACATGCGACGCCACCGGCGCGCCTGGATCCACGCCGCAGAGCGTCTCCACCCCTTCGAGCAGGCCGACCGCTTCCCCCGGGCGGCCCTCGCGTTCGCCGCCCTGCGCGGCACCCCGCTCACAGGCGACACCCTGTCCACCGTCCTGCGCCGTACGGCGGCAGCCCACGACGGCATCGACGCGACGGGAGACTCGGTGACGGCGCACCGCTGGAGCGGCCGGGTCGAGGCCGCCCTGGCCGCCCGCGACATCGACGGCGCGCTCGCCCTGCTCAGCAGCCGCCCCGGTGAACTGGTGCGCCGCCTCGACCACCTGCTGCGCCTCGCGGTCGACCTCGACCCGTCCAACGCCGACCCGTCCGAAGCCGATACGGGCACCGGTCGCGCCCAGGCGGTCGTCCGCGCACTGGAGCACGCCGCGACCTCCGTCGCGCCCGCCGTGCTGCTGTCCGCCCTGGGCTCCCTGCGGGTCCGCGACCGCGAGCACACGGTCCGCGTGTTCTTCCCCAAGGCGGGGGCCGCGAAGACGCACGTCACCGACGACGTCCGGCCGCTGCTGCCGACCGCCGTCACCCGGTCCGTGACCGAGGTGCTCACGGCAGAGGTCCTGCGCAGGGCAGGGCGCGGTGCCCCCGTCGGCGTCGCCGTCGTGGACGCCGGACTGGACCGGATGATCGCACCGTTCGCCGAACGCACCGCGTCCCGCGCCCTGGTCACCCTCCCGCGCGGCAGCGAACTCGCGCTCCCCGACGGCCGTTCGCTGCGGCTGTTCCTGACCTGGGAGGAGAGCGAAGCCTCCGGCCGTACCGATCTCGACCTGTCCGTCGCGATGTTCGACGCGCAGTGGCGGCACATCGGCGTCTGCGACTACACCCACCTGCGGTACGCGCGGAAGGCCGCCGTGCACTCCGGCGACCTGCAGTCCGCACCGCCTCCGCTCGGCGCCACCGAGTTCGTCGACCTCGACCTGGACCGCCTCGCCGAGACCGGAGCCCGGTATGCCGTCGCCGTCGTCTTCTCCTACAACGACGTGCCGTTCGGCGAGCTGGCCGAGGCGTTCGCCGGCCTCATGCTGCGGGACGGGCCAGGCGCGGACGGCCCGCTGTTCGACCCGCGCTCCGTCGAGCAGCGCTTCGACCTCACGGGCAGCGGCCGTGCCTGCGTCCCCCTCATGATCGACGTGCAGAGCCGCACACTGCGCTGGCTGGACGTCGTCAAGGGCGTCACCGGAACCCAGCACGCGGTATGGCGTCACGCCGACGCGCTGGCCACTCTCGCGCACCGGCTGACCGAGCTGTTCGCCTCCGGTGCGCGGATCGGACTCGGCGAACTGGCACGCTGGCACGCCGCAGCCCGCGCCGGCACAGTGGTCCTGCGCCACCCGGACGGAACGCGCTGCCTCTACACCCGCCGCGACGACGAGGACGTGCCCCGTTTCGCCGCACGCATCGGGACACCGGACGCCGACACCGGCGACTTCGCAGCGCCGGACCTCGTCTACCTGCTGCGGGGCGACGTGCAGCCGGCCGACGGCGCCGAGGCGTACGCGCTGCACCCCCTCGCCCTGGACGCCTCCCGCGTACGCCTTCTCGCGGCACCCGACCTGGTCACGGCCCTGACTCCCGGCTGACGGTTCAAGCCCCGTTATGTTTTTCGCGGTCCTGCAACGGGACCGCTGGCCTCCGGGGCCGGCATGACTGTTGCCCCCTGTCGAAAGCATGACCTGGGGGGTGGTGTCACCGGGTCCGGGGGTGTTCGTCGGAGACGCTGATCAGAGGTCCGGCCACCGTCCGGTCCGGCGCAACGCCGGACGGTTCGCGGGCGGCAGGTCTGCATAACGTGGATGCGCGAGCACGACACCCGAGCCGAGGCCGGCACCGTCAAACCCCCTGGAAGGGCCCGATGTTCGAGATCGAAGACGTGGGCGTGTTCCTCGGCCTGGACGTCGGCAAGTCCGCTCACCACGGGCACGGGCTCACCCCGACCGGCAAGAAGGTCTTCGACAAGCCACTGCCCAACAGCGAGCCGAAGCTGCGGGCCGTGATCGACAAGCTGACCGCCAAGTTCGGCACCGTCCTGGTCATCGTGGACCAGCCCGCCTCGATCGGCGCCCTGCCCCTGGCCGTCGCCCGCGACGCCGGCTGCCGCGTCGCCTACCTTCCCGGCCTGGCGATGCGGCGGATCGCCGACCTCTACCCAGGCGAGGCGAAGACCGACGCGAAGGACGCCGCGGTGATCGCGGACGCGGCTCGGACGATGCCGCACACCCTGCGCTCGCTGGAGCTGGCCGATGAGATCACCGCCGAGCTGACAGTCCTGACCGGCTTCGATCAGGACCTCGCGGCTGAGGCCACCCGCACCAGCAACCGGATACGCGGCCTGCTCACCCAGTTCCACCCCAGCCTGGAACGCGTCCTGGGACCGCGCCTGGACCACCAGGCTGTCACCTGGCTCCTGGAACGCTACGGATCCCCGGCCGCCCTGCGCAGAGCCGGCCGCCGCCGCCTCGTCGAGCTGATCCGTCCGAAAGCCCCGCGCATGGCCGCACGGCTGATCGACGACGTCTTCGACGCCCTGGACGAGCAGACCGTGACCGTTCCCGGCACGGGCACCCTCGACATCGTGGTCCCGTCCCTGGCCCGCTCGCTCGCCGCCGTCCACGAACAGCGCCGGGCCCTGGAAGCCCAGATCCACACCCTGCTGGAGGCCCACCCTCTTTCCCAGGTCCTGACCTCGATGCCCGGCGTCGGCGTCAGGACCGCCGCAGTTCTGCTGACCACCGTCGGCGACGGCACCAGCTTCCCCACCGCCGCCCACCTCGCCTCCTACGCCGGCCTTGCCCCGGCCACCCGACAATCCGGAACCTCGATCCACGGCGAACACGCGCCTCGAGGCGGCAACCGGCAGCTCAAACGCGCGATGTTCCTTTCCGCCTTCGCCTGCATGAACGCCGATCCGGCCTCCCGGACCTACTACGACAAACAGCGAGCCCGCGGCAAAACCCACACCCAAGCCCTCCTCCGCCTCGCCCGCCAGCGCATCAGCGTCCTGTTCGCCATGCTCCGCGACGGCACCTTCTACGAACCCCGGACACCGAAGGACATCGAACTCGCCGCATAGCCCCACCACCCAAACCACCCAAACCCGACAGGGATGCCTTGACGAACGACATAGAGGCACCCCCCCGCGGGAGCGACCCGTGAGCACCAGGAGTTCAGCGTGCCGCCGGGGCCGCACGCTCGCGGAGAAGGGCGAGCTTCCCGTCCGCGCCGGTGTCCGGAGCGGCCCAGTTCAGCACGATGTGCAGGTCGGCGCGTTCGATGGTCATGATGTCGCAGTCGAGGACGATCTCGTCGAGCTCGGGGTGGACGACCGTCTTGTGCGAACGCCCCATCGGCAGGGTTTCGTAGCGGGTCCAGAGATCAGCGAAGCGTCGGTTGGTCTCCCGCAGCCCGTTGATCAGCTCCGTGACGGCGCGGTCGTCGGGGTACCGGTCCGCAGCCCGGCGCAGGTCGGACACCATCATGCGCTCGAAGGCGTCGGCGTGCGTGGCGCCTCGCTCGATGCGGGAAGCGCCAGGTGCGGGCGGGGCGGCGAAATGCCCCCAGATCAGATTGCTCGACCGGGCATCGGCCTCGACCGGGTTGCCGAACAGCGCGACCCAGAGCGGGTTGCTCTGCACGATGTCCCAGGAGGCGGTGAAGACTGCCAGCGGGGTGTCGCTCATCCGATCGATCATGCGCTGCACGCCGGCCGGCACCTCACGCGGCACCGTACCGGACGGCGGGACGACCGCTCCCGCCAGCCGGTAGAGCAGTTCGCGCTCCACGGCATTGAGACGCAGTGTCTGCGTGAAGGCGGCGAGGACCTGCGGTGAGGGATTCCTGGCGCGGCCCTGCTCGAGCTGTACGAGGTAGTCGACGGAGACGCCGGCCAGGACTGCCAGTTCCTCGCGGCGCAGGCCCGGAACGCGTCGGTTTCCTGCCACCGGCAGGCCGACCGCGGCCGGGCCGATGCGCTCTCTCCACGCGCGCAGAGCGGGGCCGAGCTCGGTGTGACGGGTCATGGTCCCAGTATGAGCCTGCTGGTCAGGGGGTGGGTGGTACCGGCACTACCAGGGACGGCAGCGCCTGGTGCACCCCTGCGGCCCGACCGAGGATCGACTCGTCAGTCCGAATGCGCCGGAGACAGGGGCGGCCCCCGTCCCCGTCGAGGCGCCTGTTGAACAAGGAGACGGCCACGATGGCACCCACCGTCGGAATCATCGGCTCTGGTCTGGTCGGCGGCTCCGTCGCCCGGCTCGCTGTTGCCGCGGGCTACAGCGTTGTGCTCAGCAACTCACGGGGCCCGGAGTCGATCGCGCAACTCGTCCAGGAGCTCGGTCCGCCGGCTCGCGCGGCAACAGTCGACGAGGCGATCGAGGCGGGCGACATCGTCGCCCTTCCTGTCCCGCTCGCGAGCTTCCAGGCACTGCCGGCCGGCAAGCTCGCCGGGAAGGTCGTCCTGGACCAGACGAACTACTACCCGGAGTTCTGGCGTCACCCCGCCCTCGACGCCGGGACGCTCACCTCGAGTGAACTCGTGCAGCAACACCTCAAGGACTCCCACGTGGTGAAGGGCCTGCACAACCTGGACTGGAACCACATGTACTCCAACGCCCGCCCGCACGGCGGGCTCGAACGGACGACGCTGCCGATCGCGGGTGACGACGCCGCTGCCAAGACGGCCGTGACGCGGTTCCTGGAAGCCGTCGGCTACGACGTGGTCGATGCCGGTCCGCTCGCGGAGAGCTGGCGGATCGAGCCGGGGACGCCCCTCTACTTCTGGCCGTACGCCCCTGCCATGCCGGACGGGATCACCGGGGACGAGGAGAAGCGCTACTACCTCGAACACCCGGTCCCGCCCCTCTCACCCGAAGCGGCCCGCAGGATGATCGCCACCGCCGAGCGGACGTCGCCTGCCGGTGGCACGCTCGCGGCGATGCCACCCGCTCACATCGCCATCTTCATGGCCCAGGCCGCCGCAAGCACCGTGAACCGGTAGTCGAGGCACCCGGCTCGCAGCGCGGCGAGCTCCACGAGCGCAGCGGGTTCGCCCGCGAGGGCGGGGCGGCCTGTGCCCTGACGACGTCCGGTACCAGCCCGCCGGCCACAACAGCCCGCCCGGCGGGCGTGACCTGACCCGGACAGGCCCCTTGGTCAACTGTGTCGTACGGTGCCGACGAAGGAATCTCCTCCGCCGGCCGTGGCCCTGACTCGGTCGAGCCGGTCTCGGGTCAGGGCACCGTTCGCAGCTGTTGGACAGCCCGTAGCATGGCGGTTTTGTGGACCTCAAGGAGGCTGCGGTGCTTGTCATGCCTGGGCGGCGGACATCGACGATGGAACTGCTGGCCGTCGAGGCGGCAGGCCGGGGGATGCCGGTCAGGGCGGCTGAGGAGGCCGGCCTCGCAGGCCCTGCGTACTGGTACGGCGGACCGGTCGCGGGTGCGCGGCTGGCCGGCCGGCTCGGGATCGCCTTGCTTGAGCCGGGTGACGACTGGCTCGCCGAGTTGCCGGAAGAGTTCACCGGCCGCCGGGTACGGGCAGGGATTATCGCGGACGCGTGGGCGATCGACCGGCCGACGTTCATGAAGCCGCCCCGCGACAAGTCCTTCCCGGCAGACGTGTACACCGACGGCTCCCGGCTGCCCTCCTCACTGGACCCGACAACACCGGTGCTCCTGTCCGATGTGGTGACCTTCGCGGCCGAGTACAGGCTGTTCCTGTTGGACGGCCGGATCGCCACGGCGAGTCGGTACGCGGTGTTCGGCCGGCTCGACTCGTGCCCGTTCGGTACGGAGCGCGCCGACCGGGCCGTCACCGCGCAGATCACCGAGTTCGCCGACCGGCTGGCCGCCGCAGCCGGACACACGCTGCCGAGTGCCGTCGTCGTGGACGTCGGGCAGTTGCTGGACCCATACCGTCCAGGACACCGCTGGGTCGTGGTGGAGGCCAATATGGCGTGGTTCTCGCACGCCTACGCAGCCGATCCGGCACGCGTCCTGGACGTCGTCCTGCGAGCGGCTGGACCGCGCGAGCACGTGCGGGCGCGAGATCTGGCATTCGCCCTGCGGTGATCCGCACGATCGGAACCGGCTCCCCCACTCGCCGTGACGACCTCCACGGGCGTTTGCAGCCCGGCGAAGGCGAAGGCCCACGAAACCAGCCCGAGCCTTCAGGACGCCCGAGGACGCCCCTCGTCCCACTGGCTTCGTCCCACCGGCTCCGGCGGTCGGCGAAGCGGGGTTTCGAGGAGCGGGCAGCCCGGACCGTGGGACCGGCCCCGGCTCGCGCACGGCCGCACCCGGTATCAGGTGTCCGCCGATGAGTCTCCGTAGAGGAGTCGCGCGGTGAGTTCCATGCACCGCGTCCGTGCCGGAGAGAACCCGTAGGGCATTGTGGTCACTGCTTCGAAGGCACTCATCGCATTGTGCTCCTTGCCGTCCGCCTCGTCGTCGTGGAGGTCGAAGAGCCTCTCCTCGTCCTCGTCCAGACCAGCCGCCTCGATGGCTTGGAGCAGGGCCTTGTGGTGGGCGCAGTGCCGGGCGGCGAGTTCGTCGACCTGCGGGTCGTGGGGGTCGACGGTGTCGTCGAGGGCGGCGTCGGCCGCGTCGAGGCGGTCGGCTTCGGCCCGCAGCGCGGGATGGGTCGCAAGGACGACGAACACGCTGGCCTGGATCGCGGCGCCCAGCGGTCCGAAGATCCGTTCCGTGACCAGCAGGGCGTCCAGGTCGGAGGGGCGCAGCGAGCCGGGAGGCAGCTGGCTGAGCCGGTCGGTGACCATGGGGGAGAGCAGCCCGAGGGGGCTGCCCACGGCGCGCAGCCGCTGAACTGCCGCGCGCCGGCGCTTGATGGCGGCTTCCTGGGCGGCGAGGGACTCCTCCAGCCGGTCCAGAACGTCCTCGACGTTCCGGGCTTCGCCGAAAGCGGGCCTCATGTCGTTCAGGCTGATGCCGGCTTCCGCCATCTTGCGAATCCACAGCAGGCGGATCATGTCGTCGTAGCCGTAGCGGCGGCGCCCGTCGCCGCCTCGCACGGGCTCGGGCAGCAGACCGATCTGATGGTAGTGACGAATGGCGCGCGGAGTGGTTCCGGCGAAGGCGGCGGCATCGCCGATCTTGACCTCGCGGGGAGGCGTGGGGGAGGGGTACATCGCAGACGGGGCCTTTCGTGCTGTGGTGCCTTCGACGACACCACATGCCGCTACGGCAGGTGCAACAACAGACCGCCCAGACCTTGACGGGGTGCCGGGCAGCCCCTTCCCCGGGCCCCGCTTTCGAGGTCAGGAGCCTGCGGCCGCCGACCTGTGTGGACGGCTCTGCTGAGGAAGCGTCAGCTTACGGCGCTGTTGTTCGATGAGCGGCCTGCGGGGGTCGATCGGGGGTCAATCCTGGGAGTCCTGGCAAACTGTACGACCGGCGGGGTGGAGGGAACGCGATGCTGCAGGTTCTGTACAGCGGGACAACGCGAGAGCTCGAGCTCTCCGGGACGCGTCAGGGACTGCTGCTGCTCGGGCAGCAGTTGCGGGAGAGGGCCGGAAGCCGCGATCTCTCGGACAACCCGCGCCCCTCTCCTTACGAGAGGTCGCTGTCGCAGATCGCGTTTCGGGAGGACCCGGAGCAGCCCGCCCTTTCGATCGTCACGGAAGGCCAGGTCCTGAGGATCAGGGGAGGACGGGAAGCTCTCGACCTCCTCGCCGACAGCATCGAGGGCTTCGCCTCAGAGGCGGACGCAAGCGATCATTGCCACGTCGACGCCCCCACCTACGACTACGTCGCGCCGCACTCGGACCCGCTGGTGATCGCGTTCCTGGAGTCAGCGACGAGTCGTCGGCCGCAATGAGGTGAGAGCCGGCAGGCCTCGCAGCGAGATGCCGAAGCCGCCGCTGCGGGCATCGGCGGCGAATGCCCGACGACGCTCGGTGGGCGAGGCCGAGTGAATCGGCCGGCTCTGCCTGCGTGTCCGGCGGGGATCATTCGCAGGGTTGCGTTTCCAGAGCCCGCTGTTCACCGGGTAGTCAGTGGACCCACCGGTGACGTCACTCGCCGGGTCCGCGAGGCACCGGCCATGGCCCCCCGTTCACCCCGCCCGCCTCGTGGGTACGAACGCCGCAAGGGTACGAACGCGACCATGCGGATCTTCCTGGCCCGGCGACAAGACGGAGGCTTCGTGACCCATGAGCCGGACCCGCGCCCGATAGCCCACGGCACCTGGGACGATCGGAAGGAGAACCAACTCCCTGCGCCGAACGCCGAACGCTTCTCTCCGGTGGACACCCGTCCGGAGGGCAAACGGAACGTACAGCGAGCACTGGACGCGCAGTCGGCGCAGATGAAGATCATGGACAGATCCGGTCCACCCGTCCTCGCCATGCTCCAGTACCTGGGCACACTGGCGAGCGACGCCTACAAGGACCGGAAGCGGGAGAAGGCCGCGCTTGTGCCCTACATCAGCGTCAGGGAGGCGGCCGGGGCAGCCACGGCGTACCGGTACCGCGTCCTGAGATACGCGCTCGGTCCCGGCGTCGCATACGGGGAACTCGGTGCGCAGGAGTTGACCGATCTGCTGCCCGACGCCGCCGGCCCCCTGGAAACCCTGGCTGCCGCCGGGGACCTGCGCGATTCCGCTCTGCTGGGCACCTGGTCCGAGGGCCACGCACTCACCGTTCCCCTCCTCACCGCGGCGCGGGACCTGCACACCAGGGTGACGGGCGCGTTCCGACCCGTGCCGTGCACTCCCGTCATGCCGTGGATCGGCGCCGCGGTGACGACCTCTCAGCGCGCGCAGGCGCTGCGAAAGGCGGCGGCCCTGATCGACGCCCAGGTCGCCTCCTGGTACAGCTTCGCCTTCCGCGGCCCGGAGCCCGCGGATCCGCTGACGGCGGTGATCGAGCACCTGGCCGCCGCGGCCGAGTGGGCACCCCTGGCCGCACAGCACCGCCGCTGCCTCGAACTTGCCGCGGCGGACCGGATCTCCCGCCAGGACGCCACCTCGGCGGTGAAGGAACTCGCCGCCCTGCTCGACCGGTTCGACGAGTCCTGCTATCGGTCCGCCGAGCACCAGGAACTGCGCGGCAGAAATCGCCCGCACGAAGCGGGGGAGGAGGAGCCGGCAGCCGAGGACGACAGCGAACCCGGCGCGCAGGGACCGTAGGCAGGCCGCCGCCGCGATGGAGGCAACGGCCGGGGTGGATCGGCACGGCTGAGGTGCCCTTGTGTCCGGGCCCCGGGCTTACGTCGCGCACCCACATGTCGTCGAGGACGTCATCGACGCCGCCGGATCGCCCCGACACCCGGCGGCGTCGCCCGGGTGCGTTCAGGGGCCGTCCGCAGCAGCCCGGGTGACGGCGCCCGGCTTCCCCCATCGGTCCCAGTGCAGGACGTGCTCGCGAGGGATCCGCCTGGCAGGCCGGAAGTCGGTACCGATCGTGTAGGCCAGCGGGAGGAACGCTGCCAGCATGATCTCGTCGTACGGAACGCCGAGCACGGCGGCCAACTCCCGTTCCAGCGGGCCCTGCGCTGTCGTCCAGGTGGTGCCCAGGCCGCGCGCCCGGGCCGCCAGCATGAAACTCCACACCGCCGGCAGGATCGAGCCCCACGCCCCGGCCTGCACGGTCACGGGCGCTTGGTCGGTGCGGCCCTCCACGCCGGGGATCACGAAGGCGGGCACCCGGTGGATGTTGGCGGCCAGATGACGCAGGCCGTCGAAGACCCGCTCGGTGGAGCCGGCGGCGTAGTTCATGCGCCACGCGTCGCGTTCGGTCAGCGGGTGGCCGGTGGCCAGCGGCAGCGCACGCAGGAAGATGTCGGCCACGGCCCGCCGCTGGGCGGCTTCGGTGACGACGACGAAGTGCCAGCGCTGCCTGTTGCGGCCGGTCGGCGCCTGCGTGGCCAGGTCCACGCACTCCTCGATGAGGGAGCGCGGGACGGGGCGGTCCAGGTCGAGGCGTTTGCGCACGGCGCGTGTGGTCGACAGAAGTTGGTCGGGGGTCAGATCCAGGGTCACGGCCGCTTCCTCTGTTCTGTGTGTGCGGGCGGGGGCGTCGCGGGGGAGCCGTCTGGCCGAGCACAGCAGCTCCATCTGTCTGAAGACCATCTGCCAACAGATGATTGAGGAGCATACAAAATTTCGAGAGGCATGCAAACAATCTGTGGTCAGATGAATTTTGGTAGGATCGGCACCCTGATCGCCGCACACGCACAGGAGGTGGGCCCGATGCCGCCCAAGGCAGCGGACCGCGAGGCCGGTTACTTCTCCACCCTCGCTGCCGAACGCCTGGACATCGCGCTGTGCCGGGCCTCGTCCCTCGTCGCCCGCGCCGCGGAGGCCAGGGCAGCCGAATCGGGCATCGGCGTCGGGTCCCATCTGGTCCTCAAGATGCTCGCCGAGGTCGGCCCCAGCTCCCAGCGTGCTCTGAGCGATCAGCTGCGCATCGACCGCAGCGTCATGGTCGGCATCTGCGACGGCCTGGAGCAGGCGGGACACGTCCGCCGCGAACGCGACGCGGGGGACCGCCGGGCCTACGCGGTCACCGTCACCACATCGGGCCGCCGGCTCCTCACCGAAGCCGAGCACGCAGTCCCCGACTTCCTGGACGACACCTTCCAGGAGCTCTCCCCGGCCGAACGCGAGCAGCTCTCCGCACTGCTCGCCAAGGTCCTGCGACTCCCTTCCTGACACGCACCACTGCCGAAGCCCCTGCGGAAGCGGAGTTCGACGCCGCTCATGCTGCGCCCCAAGACCAGTACGCCGCTGAGATCGGCCCGCATACCCGAACGCGCGCCATTCCCGTGCCGCCCGCCACAGCAACGCCGGTCTGGGACCAACGACCAGCACACGGCCTCTCGGCGCGACCCGCCGGGCGGCAGCCGCGGCGACGAACCTCTTCCCTGTCCTGGCTGAGGCGTTTCAGTTTGGCGCGGGTACCCTCGACGTTCTTCGGCGCAGTTCATGGCCGAGGGTGTGTCGACTTCCTTGGCCCGTAGCGGCTTGCCGAGGCGTGCTCAGGACCTCCGGAGGTCCGAGGCCTCGTCGCGGGTGCGGGTCGCGGTCCGGTGGTCCCCGGCCTGGGCGTGCGCGGTGGCCAGCGTCTCGAGGGCGACGGCGAGCCAGGTGTGGGAGCCGATCTGTCGCCAGAGGCTGACCGCGGCTTCGGCGCGTCTGCGGGCGAGCGCCGGCCGGCCGGCCGCGAGTTGTGCCTCCGCAAGGGAGTACAGCGTGGCCGCCTCGCCCCAAAGGTTGCCGAATTCCCGGTACGTCCACAGACTCTGCGCAAGCAGACGGCGCCCTGTGTGATGCTCGCCCTGGCGGACCAAGACGTCCCCGAGCCAGCAGGCAGCATGAGTCGCGGTGAGGCGGTCGCCGAGTTCCGTGCTGATCGCGACTGCCTGCCGGTAGGCGTCGGCGGCGGCCGGGTAGGCGCCGAGCGCGCGGTGGCTCTGGCCCAGACAGCGCAGCGCCTGGGCCTCCCCGGGGCGGTAGCCCGCGGCCCGGCTGGCCTGCAGGCACTCCGTGAACTGCTCGACTGCTGCCTCGACCCGGCCTTGCTCGAGGTCGATGACGCCGAGGCCGTTGGTGGCGTAGACGAGACAGTTGACGTTGCCCGTCTGCCGGGCCAGTTTGGCGGCTTTCTCGAAATGGAACACGGCCGTGGAGTACTGGCCGAGGAGCCGGTGCACGTAAGCCAGCCCAGCGGTCGCCCCCGCTCGGTAGGCCGGCCCCTGCCCCTCAGCCAGCAGCAGCGCCTCCTCGAAGTGGTTCAACGCCTCCGGGTACCGGTCGAGAATGGTGGTGAGTTCGCCCAGGCAACGGTGGAGCTTCGCGGCGCTGTGCCGGTCACCGCTGCTCAGAGCCGCCTTGAGCGCCCGGTTCTGCAGCCGCTCCCAGTCATCGAAGTGCCCGCCGACCTGGAACAGGGTCGTCAGGGCAGTGGCCAGCCCAGCGGCGGGTGCAGCTTCCTTTCTGTCCATCGCCTGCTCCGCCACGGCGATGAGGAACTGACGCTCGGCGGTGAACCAGGCCAGCGGGTCGGCGAGCAGATGATCGGTATTCGCCTGGGAAAGCCGCCAAGCGGCGAGTTCTGACTGTGAGATGCCCTGGAAGTCGACGCTGAGGGTGTCCGCGGCGAGGTCGGCGAGGTGGAGGCTGGCCCCGAGCACCCGGGTGAGTGCGGCCGTGCGCTCCTGGTGACGGACGTCGTGATCCGCGCGTTCCTGACCGAACAGCCTGACCAGGTCATGCAGTTGACAGCGAGGTCCGGTCGCGCCGACCGATCCGATCTGCACCAGGTGCACCTCGACCAGATCATCGAGAACGACCTCCGCCTCGAACAGGTCCACGTCCAGCAGCGCGGCCAGCGCCCATGCCGCGAAGTCGGGACCTGGTAACAGAGCGAGCATCCGCAGTGCATGCTGGGTGGGCGCGGCCATCTGCTGGTAGGTGAGTGCGAGGCTGGCCCGTACGGCAGTGTGGCCGACGGCCAACTCGTCGAGCTTGCGCCCCTCGTCGGCGAGGGCCCGGGCCACGTGGGCCAGTTGCCAGTGTGGTCGTGCGGCCAGTCGCGCGCCGGCCACCCACACCGCGAGTGGCAGGCCGCCGCATGTCTCCACGATGGAGCGGGCCGAGTCGGGCTCCGCGTCAGCCCGCTCCGGGCCCAGCATCTCGCGCAGCAGGGCAAGCCCGGTCGTCGTGTCCAGCACGTCCAGGGGGAGCCGACGGCAGCCCAGCTCCGCCATCGTCGTGCGGCTGGTGACCACGGCAGCGCACCGCGCGCCGCTGGGCAGCAGGTCGCGCACCTGCTCGGACCCAGCCGCGTTGTCCAGGACGACGAGCACCTGTCGTTGGGCCAGCAGGGAGCGGTAGAGGTGAATGCGTCCTGTCAGCTCCGCAGGCACCATCCCGCCGCGGACGCCGAGCGCGCGGAGGAATGCGCCCAGGATCGTGTACGGATCGGCCGGCTCGTCGCCGAAGCCGCGCAGGTCCGCATGGAGCTGGCCGTCCGGGAAGCGGGAGGCGAGCCGATGGCCCGCCCGTACGGCGAAGGCCGTCTTGCCCACCCCGGCAGGACCGCTGACCAACAGTGTGAGCGGCCCCGGCCCGTCCGCGTCGAGGAGCCGACAGGCCTCGTCCACCTCGGCGTCGCGGCCGACGAACAGAGAGAGATCCGCCGGCAGCAGCCGCGGAACGAGCTGCCGACCACCTGTCACGGGGTTCACCACAGCGTCGCTGTCGTCTTCCGCTTCCTCGTCGGCGGGAGGCGCGTCCACGTCGGCGGCGGCCGGATCCAGATCGCCGGACAGCTCCGGATCCCCGGCCAGGATCCGCCCGTACAGCCTCCGCAACGCCGCGCCGGGGTCGACCCCCAGCTCGTCGGCGAGCCGCCGCCGGGCGCGCTCGTACTCCTCCAGCGCCTCCGCCTGCCGCCCGCACCGCCACAGGGCGAGAACCAGCTGCCCGACCACCCGCTCGTCGAGCGGATGCGCCTCGGCCCGGGCCACGAGCTCGCTCACCAGCCGATCATGCTGTCCCAGGCGTAACCGGACGTCAACCGAGTCCAGTTGGGCGGCCAACCGCTCGCCGTCGAGGAGCTGGCGCTGAGCGTTGAACCACGGGGTGTCCACTCCGGCGAACGCGCTGGCCCGCCAGAGCCCCAGCGCCTCCCGCCACAGCACCCCCGCCTCCTCGTCCACAGCCGCCCGCCGGGCCCGGTCCGACAGGTCCCGGAAACGGTGCAGGTCCACCGTGGCCTCGCCGAGGTCGAGCGTGTAGCCGTCGGACAGCCGGACCAGCCCGACGCTGTGCGGTCCCAGCACGCGGCGCAGGCGGGACAGGTAGGCATAGAGCGTGTCCCGCCCCCGGTCGGGCGCGCGGTCGTCCCACACCCGGTGGAGCAGCCGGTCGGCCGGCACCGGGCGGCCGGCGTCGATCAGCAGGGCCGCGAGAACATGCTGCTGCCGCGCATGCCCCAGGGCTACCGGCTGCCCCCCTGCCCATGCCTCGAGTGTGCCCAGTAACCGGAACTCCAGCATGCCCTGCTCCCCTTCAAGCCGGAACCGAACCTGGCAGCACCACTGTGACCTGCTGCGCAAGGTTTCTCGCAAGGTTTGTGCAAGGTCGGCCGTACATCGTTGCTGACATGTCCAGAACCGGGCGGCCCGCCGCCCGGAGCGGCAGTCATGACCTCACGGCACTGTCGCGATTCCTGGACAGAAAACGCTGGTGAAGTCCGTCCAGAACAACGCCACTGGGACGGTATCCATCTACGCAGGGACGAACAGTACGCATTCCAAGGCTCCCATTGCCTCCCAAACCGAAGGACCCCTTGTGGAAACGCGCAACATCCGCCCTACTGCTCAATTCGAGTAAATGCATCTACTGACCAGCAGATGCTGACCTCGATCAGTCAGCGGGATTCGGCCGCTGATCGTTCCGGCGGTTCGCCCCATCGTGACGCCCGTCGCACCCTGCGTCGGCATTGATCTACAAGGAGAGAGACAAATGCGATCTACCGTCAAGCGCCTTGCCCTTGGGGCTACGGCTCTGACATCCGCTCTGGTCGTGGGACTGGCCAGCCCCGCGAGTGCAACGCCGGTCAACCTGTACGGCTTAAGCCTCAGCAAGAACGCGGAGGTGAGCGGCCAGTACGAGTGGCGCGCAGCGGGAACGGCTGGCGGATTCACCTACTATGCGGGCAGCTTCTCCAACGCGGGAGCCCGCGACGCGATCTCGGGCAACGGTCTCGAAGCCGTCCTGGCCCTCGAGTTCGACACATGGGCCAACGGCGCGTGGACCCACAAGAACCGATACGCGAGCAGGGTCAACACATTCGACTCATGGACCTTCAACTACAAGAAGAACATCAGGGTCTGGGCGTGCGACAGGGCGGTCGGCACTACCACTCTCAAGAACTGCAGCCTCGTCTACTGACGGAACGCCGCTGGTCCCATGACGCTGCACCTCCCGCGTGCTGCCCGGCGGGCGGATGCAGCGCCGGAGGGATATCGGAGCGCCCGGCCTGCTGAAGACCGCAGCGGCGGCGCTCCTGATTACCTCGACCACGGTTCTGGCGCACTGCGTTGCGCGAAAGAGGGAGTCCCTGTTCGATGAGCAGGGACTCCTTCGTGCGCACGGCGTGATCGCGGAGGAGCAGGGCAGGTGGCGGACGGCGGGAGGATCCTTTGAGTTTTTCCAGGAGGGGGCGGTGGGTTGATGTCGATGTCCACCCCTCTGGCGGTGAGACAGCCGTCGATGAAGCGGGGCCGGAGCCGGATCCTACGTGATTCGCTACGGAGATTGCGGTCGAGGCTGTCGGGTGTCGTCAAAGCAGTGGTGGTTATTGCGCTGCGCACCAGTGACCAGACTCATGGGCGGCATCCCTCCCATCCGCTCCCGGCGTGGACCGCGTAGACGACGGCCGCCAAGCTCCACGGCGACAAGGGGTACGACTGTGACCACCTGCGCCGATGGCTGCGTTCCAAGAACATCACCGCGCGCATCGCGCGCAAGGCATCGAGTCCTCGCAGCGCCTGGGCCGCCACCGGTGGGCCGTGGGCGCACCGTCGAATGGTCGGCCGGGTGCCGCCGCCTGCACCGCCGCTACGCACGCAAGGCCGAGCACTTCCTTGCCTTCGCCGGCATCGCCGCCACCCTCATCTGCTTCCGGCGCCTGAATGCGTGAGGCTGTTCATGCGACGCCAAGGAAGCCCGGATCCGCGCCGTCGAACTGCAGGCACGAGTGACGGCTCAGGCCCATGAGTTCTGCCATGGGCACCGCGCGACGGCTGGTCTCCAACAGATCCTGGCGGGCCTCGGCCGAGCACAACGGCGGAAAGAATGACAGCCCCTGCCGCCCAGTCAGCGCGGAGACCTCGCCGCGCCGGCCGTCCCACCTGAGGTTCCCGTAGAACTCATCGAGTCCTCCGGCGAGGATCCAGGACAGCCAGACCGAGTGGCCCCCAGAGACGTCCAGCCAGGATTGTCGGGGGCAAAGCAGACGACCTCGCCCGGCTCACCGGGCCGACCGGCCGCACGGGGATCGGCCCCGTTGAGCGCGAACTGCCGAAAATCCGTAGCGATCCGCGGTCCACCAGCAGGCCGCGGCAGTTCAGCACGATCCCACCCAGGTTCGGCCGGGCGGGCCGATGATGTCCTTGCGGAGGGCGGGGCTGCTCAGCACAGAGCAGCGGCCCTGCGACGATGTGGGCCGGACGGTTGGCACGCGGGCAAGCGTGATCGAAGCTGGCCTACGGGCTGACGAGCGAAGCAGGTGTGGCATGCAAACACTGGTGGAGGGGGCTGTCGCGCAGGCGCTGCGCGACAGCGGCGGCGGGGTGATCCGTCTGTACGTCGCGGCCTGCGCGGAACGCATGGCGCCGCTGTTCATAGGCCTGCGGGCGGGGGTGCCCGGGCGCGAGGCCGACCTGGACTATTGCGTGCGGTCCGTACGCGACCTCTGGCATACCGTCCAGCCGCTGGCCGACGCTGCTGAGCGCGTGAGCGTGCTGGAGCGGTTCCCCGAACTGCAACCGGGCGAAGAGGGGACCACCGACGTCGCTGGTACCTACGCGTTCTTCGGCGTCCTCGTCCTGCGGCACGCCCTGTTGGCCAACAGCACCGGGGATGCCCGTGACGCGGTGGCCTGTGGCCACGCGGCACTCACCGCGGTGGGGATGCTGGACCAGAACCTTGCGGGTGCCGGCTTCAGTGCCGAGGAGCAGAGGCTTCAGTCCCTCTCGGCGACCGGCGACGCCGCAGGCCTTTGGGAGGCCAGCGTGACAGCGGGACGGGAGCGGTTCCGTGCAGTGCTGGGGCGTACTGGACACGGCGGAGGCTCAGCGCCGCAGTTGGCCGCGCGGGCAAAGCAGGCCGCTCAGTCACGCGTCACGCATTCCGGCAGACTGTGAGCGGGTGTTCCACGGACAGCGAGCCACGACAGCTGGGGTTGCTTGTGCCGGAACGCCCCGCGGAGATGACAACGGACACGCGCCCGGACATCGAGTGCACCTGGTCCAGCGCGGCGAACGTTCCGGGCGACCAGGCGCTTACTCAACGCCGGCTGCGTCAGGCAGCCTGCCACCGGGCCCGCAGCGGGTGCGCCTGGGACGGTAGCGGTGGCTTGTTCGCGTCGGCGCCGGGTGGCAGAGTTCCGCCGACGACCAGGCCGTGGTGGCAGGGGGTCCGAGGAGGGACTGCGGTGTTGGTGGCGATCGGACTGCTGGTGATGGGACTGGCTGCCGCAGGGTGGGGCGCGGCATTCCTCTTCAATCTGCGGGGCGCGACGGACCGGGCAGTAGCGCGCCGCAACGCGGTCCGGACGATCATGGCGGCTCGGACGTCGGACCTCTCGCTCGCGGAACCTTCCCTGCTGGGCGCCTGGTTCTTCCGATTGGTGGGAGGCGTTCTGCTGCCCGCCGGTCTGTTCATCGCGCTCATCGGCCTGGCCTTCACCATTGCCGGGGCGCCGTAAATCCACGCGCATCTCGGGGACGTGCTCCGCGAGCAGGCGGCGACGCAGCCGTTGGCGCACCGTCGACGCCTGCGCGGCGTGGGCGGCAGCACAGCCACCGTTTCAGCCACCGCACGCCCCTGCACCAGACCCATGCGCGACCCCGGGACCGACGCCGTTCGAGACCTGCTGCGCCTCACACTTCAGAACACCATCGGGGTGCCGGTACCTTTTGGGAGCATCATGAGTCACGAACCAGACCCGGCCGTTCTCTACCCTGACGTCGCCGCCCACGGCAGCCTTGCCGCGGCACTGCAAGCCGCAGCCGCTGAACAGGGCGTGTCCCTTTCCTTGGCCGTCACCCCGTCCGATCCACTGCGTCATGCCACGATCACCAGTGTCGTCCCGCACCGCCACTCGTCCTACATCGCGGCGTGGCATCACGAGCGGAAATGGACCTTCTGGGGCTCGTCCAACGACAGGCTCATGATCTGCGGCAAAACCCCAGACATGCGTGCGCTTCCCGAAGTGATCCGCGGCTGGGCGGAGGGGGCCGGCCTCGATGAGATCAAGCAGGCCGCGACCTTTGATCTCCTGACCGGACGTTTCGAGGTCCCCGACAACAACCCCGCCGACGTCATCGCCTCAGAGTGGCAGTGGCTGCTGAAGAGTGCCTGTGAAGCCGACTGGCCGCAGTACCAGGCGCTCATCGAGTCCGCCCTCGCCGAACCGAAGCTCCGCGGCCTCTACCCCTTCACGAGCCACTGGGCACTGAGCTTCTCCACTACGCCCGACTACCCGTTCTCCCCGTCCTTCGTCTCGATCGACTCACCCTGGGGAACCGGCGACTACACCATCAGAGAGAGGTGGAATGGCCCCGCCCTGCACCACGTCACCACAGCCGCCGAGGCGATCGCCATCGCCGTCGGCCGGATACCTGCCGACCTGTTGCAGATCTCGCCGGAGAACCCTGCACAAGACTCCTGAGAGCGACGCCGGTACCCACACGTACGGCCCCCGGCCCGCCCCTGACGCCTCTTCACGACACCGGGAGCGCACCGGCATGCGACGAGCCGCAGGCGGGCCGGCGAACCGTGCGGCCGCCTTCCCGGGCCCGAGCACAGGAGACGGCCCCGAGGCACCTGCCGCATCACCCGCCGTTCCTCGCTGAGCCCGGCGCGTCTGGTGCGAGTGCTGGAGAGCCATACCCCAGTTCCTGCGGCCCGTCCGGCAACTCCTCGACTCAGAGCAGGGGACCACGCTGCAGGATGTTCGCGTTCGAAGCACTGGGGGAGTGCCGTGATGCCGCGCAGGCGTGAGAATGTGCGAATGACCGTTCCCCCGCTCGTCCCGCTGGCCACTGCTGAAGAGATCCACGCCCACCTGGTCGACGAGCTCAACTCCGCTCTTCGCCGGCCCCAGATGTACGGGGGCGAGCTAGCGTTGCAGATCCAGATCACACACCTGCTGTTCGTGGAACGCCAGCCCGACGGGCTGCGCCTCATGCGACAGGACTGGCACGCACGCGGATTCGGCGACTGCGCCCTCGGTATCAAGGGCCCTCTGCGGGACGTGTTCCCCCAGGAGGCGCACAGCGACGAGATCGCCTCCGTCTACGCCGAGTTCGCGCACGTGCACGGCTGGCTCCGGCCCGACCGCGCGCTCACGGCAGACGCCCACAAGGCCCTCACCGACTCTGTCCGCGCCTGGGCGGCCGCGGACCGCACCTGGGCGGACATCACGCAGGAGTTCGGCGCCCCCTCCGTACTCATCGGAGGCATCAACCCCCGGTACCCCAAGACACTCTGCTACCTCACCGACGACCCACGGCACCCGATCGTGTCCTTCCACCTGTGGAACGGCAGCGAACCGGACGCCGAAACCTGGCCAGTGTACGAGCAGCCGAAGCTGCTCGCAGTGCGCTCCGGCGGCGGCTCGTTCCACGCATCCTTGACCCTCACCCCCGAAGGCGAGCGCAGACGGCCGGTGGACGACTCCTGCCCAGCGCCGTAGCAGGCATCCCGGGCGGCCGCGCGGCAGGACACACCTCACGGGGCCCCAGGAGCCCCGTCCGGCAGCTGCCGAAACCGCACCCGCTGCTCAGACACTTCACACACCTTGCCCGCTTCCACCGGCCGACCTGTTTCTGCGCGGTTCGGCCGCGGCGGGCGTGCCGTCCAGATCTGTGGTGTCGCCGTCATGTACAGGCGCCGCATCGCCGGCAACTGCTCCTGGTCGTGGACGGCGGCCCACGCCTTGCCCAGCGAGCCCGACGTCCGGTGGGCTTCGTCCACTGTCACGAGGTCGAAGACGTCCATGGGAAGGCCGTAGGCGCCTTCGTGTGCCTCGGTCAGGACCAGGAGAGACGAGTACGTGGCGAACAGGGGCACCGGCCCTCTGCCCCAGCGCAGCGCGAGCTGGGGCGAGCTCGTCGTCGACGGGACACCGAGCGATTACAGCCGGGGATCATCCTGCATCGAGCACACCGCCACCATCGGACCCGCATGCCCGAACTCCCGCCACTCCCGCACCGTCTGAGACAACAACGCCAGCGTCGGAACGAGAACCAGCACACGGCCCCTCGGCGCGATCCGCTGTGCGGCAGCAGCAGCGATGAACGTCTTTCCCGTTCCACAGGCCGCGTGGACCTGACCACGCAATCCATTCTCGGGAATACGCTGACCGGACCGAATCTCCAGACCGGAGACGACAGCTTCCACCGCTTCCACCTGATGCGGACGGAGCTTGGTATCACCGGCCATGAAGGTCTCCAGTCCCCAGAGGCGGTGTGTTTCCTCACGGGATACTACTCGCTGCATCACCTGTGATGCAGCCTCTTTCTCAAGTTGCATCACTCGGCTGAAAGCAGTCGGATCCCGGGCACGTAAGCCACGGCTACGGGTAAGCTGTCCGAGGTGGCATCGAAGTGACGGCCTGTCAGAAGCCAAGAGATCAGGCGCGCTCAACTCCACTCCCAACGCTTTACGGAGTTGAGCCCCTCCGAACGGTCCGAGACCCCCGGGGACCGGTTCGGCCGACCCCAGGGGGGTGGTGCCCCAAAATCCAAGATTCTACCCAGTAGACATCATGATGCACGATCACCCCGTCCCCGTTGCTGCCCGGCGGAGCC